>JASGMC010000025.1 GCA_030156625.1 Methanoculleus sp. | reverse complement strand
AATACTCATCGGGATGATTGTCTCACTAATAAGTGCATAATTGCCCGATCCTTTTAGCGACGAGAGTGTCTTGAATAAAAATGAGAGGATTTATGCCCGCTCGAAATCATCCTCGAATCTTACAATATCATCCTCTCCCGTATACTCCCCGATCTGGACCTCGATCAGCTCGAGCGGCAGGAGGCCGGGGTTCGCGAGCCGGTGGACCGTTCCCGCCGGGACGAAGGTGGACTCGCCGTTGCGGAGGAGGGAGGTCGCGCCCCCGATCGTCACCTCGGCGCACCCGGTGACGACCACCCAGTGCTCGGAGCGGTGGTGGTGCATCTGGAGGGAGAGGCGGCGGTTGGGGGGGACGGTGACCCGCTTGATCTTATACGACCGCCCCTCCTCGAGGTTCGTGTAGGAGCCCCAGGGACGGTGGACCTGCGTGTGGAAGAGAGCACGCGAGTCCCCCTTCTCGCGAAGGGCCTTGGCAATCTCACCCACCCGCTGGGCCTCGCTCCGGGCGGCGACCAGGATCGCATCCTTCGTCTCGACGACGGCAAGGTCGTGAATGCCGACGGTGGCGATCAGGCGGTCGGCGATGATCAGGTTCTCGGAGGAGTCGATCCCGATATGCTCGCCCCTGACCGCGTTGCCGCTCCCGCTCTTTGGGAGGGCGGCATAAAGCGCGTCGAAGTTCCCCACGTCGCTCCAGTCGGATTCAAGCGGCACGACCGCCGCCCGACGGGTCTTCTCCATGATCCCGTAGTCTATGGAGAGGGCGGGGGTTGCATTGTATGCCTCCTCGAGGGGGTGCTCGAACGCCCGGACCACCTCCGGTGCGCACGTTTCGCACTCGGAAAGGAAGAGGCCGGCATCAAAACAGAACATGCCGGAATTCCAGAGGTAGCCGTCGGCGACGTACCGCCCGGCAGTCTCGAGATCGGGCTTCTCCACGAAGGCGTCCACGATTGAGCCGTCTCCGAGAGTCTCGCCGGGACGGATATAGCCGTATCCGGTGTGGGGCAGGGTCGGCCGCACCCCGAAGACCACCAGGTAGTCCTTTGCAAGCCGCTCCGCCCGGCGGAAAGCCTCCTGGAACGGCCCGGTCGCGGAGATCAGGTGGTCCGAGGGGAGAACCGCGACCGTATCGGGCCCGTCCTCCCGCATGACCTCACGAACGCCGTAGTAGATCGCCGGCAGCGTGTTCCTGCCCACCGGCTCCACGAGGACCTTGCAGTCGCACCCAATGGCGGCAAGCTGGTCCCGGACCAGGAACCGGTGGTCGGTGTTCGTGACGATCGCGATCTCCTGCGGGGAGGAGAAGAGGAGCGATCGCTTCACGGTCTTCTGGAAGAGAGACTCGTCGTCGACCAGCGGGATGAACTGTTTCGGGTAGTGTTCCCTTGAGAGCGGGAAGAGGCGGGTGCCGCTCCCGCCTGCAAGTATGAGCGTCTTCATGGGATCGACTCCGTGCCGGAGGGCACTCGATGGTATAACTCTATTGCTGTAAGGAGGATAAAAACGTAAGGTTTTCCGGGTTCAGGAGAGCCCGGCGATCTCGCGGTGTTGACGGGACGAGCCAGTGCGGCCGGGCAGGGGTGCATGCGGGACCGGAACGCGAAACGGCCCGTATCGCACCCGGCGGTGTACCGGCCATTGGCCACGGGATTCCGGCGACGTAGTGATCTGCCGGCTGCTTCATCCTATCCCTGTATCCCTGGAAAAATGAGTGTTCTCTCTCAAGCCCGGGTCATCGTCGAAGTTCCGGGGTAGAGTGACCTGGCCTGCGGATCGAGGTCTTCTGCCACCGCAAGAACCCGTTCGGCCTCCTGGTAATTCCCGAGCCTGCCGAGCACCATGCCGTAGGTAACCCAGGCGAAGATGCACGACCGGTCGATCGCGAGCGCCTGCCTGCACGCAAGCACCGCCTCCTGGGGGCGGTCGAGCCGGGTGAGGATCACTGCCCGGTTGTTCCAGGCGTAGACGTCATCGTTGTCGGAGAGTATCGCCGCACTGAACGCGGCCAGGGCTTCTTCGTAGCGCCCCTGCCGCTCGAGCGCTACACCCCTGTTGTTCAGGGCTGCAGGGTCTTGCGGGTCCTCCACCACGATGATGTCGCTGTACGCCCGTGATGCATCTCTGTCATCACCCTTGCGGGGCATCTCCGGTGTAACCAATCGGGGCATACGTCTTGCACCTCGAACTCCTTACTGCGGGATGACGGTATATAAGTTCCTGCGCTTACCACGCCCGGGGACGGGGCGGCACGGGATCGGCCGGCAGAGTGCCCGAAGCCGGGTCCCTGACCAGGAAAGCGGTTACCGGCCGCCGTCCCGGAACCAGGCCACTGTCTCGCGGAGCCCCGCTTCAAGCGTGCAGCGGGGGAAAACCCGAAGGCATCGCGGGCCCGGGTGATGTCGGCGAGCGAGTCGCGTACGTCCCCCGGCCGCGGCAGCTCATAAACCGGCCGGTGGTGTATGCCGGTTATCGCCGAGAGACTCCCGGCAAGTTGATTGAGGCTAATCCTGCTGCCTCCGGCGATGTTGAAGATGCCGGAGGCCTCGCTCTCCATTGCCCGGATGTTCGCCTGCACCACGTCGGCGACAAAGATGAAGTCCCGGGTCTGCTCCCCGTCGCCGTAGATGATCGGCGGCTTGTCCTCGAGCATCCGGGTGATGAACTTCGGGATCACCGCTGCATACTCGGAGTTCGGATCCTGCCGGGGACCGAAGACGTTGAAGTAGCGCAAGAATGCCGTCCGGATGCCGTAGAGATCGGCAAAAACCGTCCCGTAGTGCTCGCCCGCGAGTTTCGAGACCGCGTAGGGAGAGAGTGGTCTCGGCGCCATCGTCTCGTGTTTGGGGAAGACCGGATCGTCGCCGTAGATCGCCGAGGTGGAAGCCGCCACGACCGCCGGGACGCCGCACTCCTTTGCGGCCCAGAGAACGTTCAGGGTCCCGGTCACGTTCACCTCGTTCGTCTCCAGCGGGTTTGCTACAGATCGGGGGACCGAGGCGACGGCCGCCTGATGGAAGATGCCGTCCGCCCCGGCACAGGCGTCGACGAGCAGAGGGAGATCGGTGACACTACCCTCGACGAACGTCACCCGGGGATGAATCAGGAGATGCTCGATGTTCTCCCGCCGCCCTGAGGAGAGGTCGTCGACGATCACGACATCGTGCCCGTCGCGTGCCAGCCGCTCTGCAAGGTTGGATCCGATGAACCCCGCCCCGCCCGTGACGATGTAACGCATTACGGATACAGTAAGCACTCCAGTGATTTGAGCGTTGCCGAAGATGATGATCGGTAGGAGAAAGATGTCTGCACAGGACAAGCAGTCAGCGCCGTAACCGTCGTCGGAGCATAGAGCACCTGTGTGGGTTCGACATTCTCCACGGGGGAGCACGAAGACTCGCGGCCCACCGACCGGGATCTGTCCATCACCACTCTCTGATGTGGAAGAGTTCAGATTTCTGCAAGTCACCCGTATACTGGTGATTCGCTGGGCGTATCGCTGGGTGTTATTGGTGACATCCCTTCGCGGCTTCGCGTGATTTGACATGAAGGATAGTGACGAGATCTCACGCGAAGGCGCGAAGTGCGACCTCCCCTACGGGGAGGGAGCTTGAGCACCGTCAGGTGCGAAGGCGCGAAGTTGTGATAAGCATCCCTCCCGCACCTCAGCAAGACCCGTTCGCCATTCTGAGACCCTATGCCGGACTGCACCCATATAGCGTCATGCAGTTTATTTGCATTGTCCGATCGGCCTGATCACTCCCTCCCATTCCCGTTCGAGAGCGGGAAATACTGCCGGTAAACACGTTTTCGCTCGTCGATATCGGTATGCAGGTATATCTCAGTCGTCTTGATGGAGGAGTGCCCCAGGTTCTCCTGCACGACACGGAGGTTCTTTGACCGGCGATAGAGCTCGCTTGCGTAGGAATGGCGGATTTTATGCGGCGTAATCCCGGAAGGAGCGTACTGCTTGAAGAGATGTTGGACGGTCCGCGGGGAGATATGGTTGCCCTGCTGGCCCGGAAAAAGCGGCCCCTCGATCGCGTTGCCGATAAACCGGTTAATCTCTCCAAGCGTCTCTTCGTCGATGAAGACGGTCCGGATTTTGTCGCCTTTACCCTTCACCCGTATCGTCTGCTCCTCGAAGTCGATATCTTCGACGTTTATCGCGCAGAGTTCCGAGACGCGGACCCCGGTGGCGTAGATCAGGCGAACAATCAACCGGTCCCGGCTGTTTTCGATCGTGTTGATCAGGCGGATCACCTGGCTGTGTTTGAGGTATTTCAGTTCCTGATTCTTGATCCGGGGCCGCTCCACCCCGAGCATCGGGTCGGCAACCACGGCCCCCTGCACGTAGAGATACTTGTAAAACGAGGAGAGCGTTGAGATCATCCGGTGGAGGGTCTTGGGCTTGTAGTCCTGCTTCTCCGCAAGATAGGAGAAGAAATCGGTGACGAGGGCTGCAGAGACGTTGACGTCCGCATCCAGCGGAGCGCTCTCGAATGCAGCGTCATCGAACGAAACCTCATCCGAGTTCTGCCGGAGCCAGGCGTACCGGGCGAAACGCCGAACGGTCTGCAGGTATTTTTCGATGGTCCGGGGCGAATAATTCCGCATCCGGAGGTAGCTGCTGAAGCGATCGAGCCATTCTGAGAAACAGGCGTTTTCCATCGTATAATAAATGGAATAACGGAGCATATCAAAATTGCGGTAAATGCCTATTCCCCGCAATGAATTGCGTCCCGGGAAACCCCGTCCGAATCCTGCCGGAGCCGCCGGTCATGATCGCATGAACCGGCCTTCAATCAGGTGGTGCTCAAACTCCGGACGTTCCGTCCGTCGCAACTCGAAAACGCGAAGCGTTTTCTCGAGCTCCGGCCGCTCGCGAGGCTCGCGCCCGTCGCACACAAAAAAATGATATTTCCGGTGATGCAGGAGATATCGGCGTTAGGAGGTATGGGACTGCCATCCCGGGTGGACGGGGGCAGACCCCACTGAATATGTCCTCTTCCGGGTATATGAACCCCTTACCGCGCGGGGAGAAAGTGAACGGCCCGGGAGCATCACCGGTGCCACGCGACCCCCTTATCCCGCCCACATATAAAGGACCCACACAGGCTGCCGTAGGCGCCCGATCGGCACCGGCGGCGACCAGTCCTATAAGAAGGGGTGCGATCCCGGCTCAAAATCGCGATATGGAGGTCCCGGATCTTGAACAATCATGCGGCAGGGCACCACAGGCGCAAAGGGCGCCGGCACACAGAGCTCTACAGGAAAAAGCCGCGAGAGGCCATGCTACCGCTCACACCAGATCGACAACAGGCCAGCATTCCCCGGGAAACTGCCGGCCGATCCCGATGTGCCGCAACCCCCCATAGGCCGGGGTCAGTGCCCCGTTTCGAAAAAACGTCCGCGATTTGACCATCGAACGGCACCGTGCCGCCTCGCACCCCGGCGAGGTCCGGCGCCCGTGAGCCGCATCGCCGGGCAAAAACGGCGCCTCGATACAGAAAATGCACCACAACATGCCCCGATTGAGGCAGGACCGGATCTAAAAACCGGATCTGCATCCCAACCACGGGAACAAAGGGGCAGGCATAAACCATATGCTGCTATACCGAATATGGGGCGAGAGAGGAGTGCAAGCCCTGCAGAGTTTGAACGCAGCCGGACCCCGCAGGACACCCGATTTCCTCAATTGCCACCACGTCTGCCCGGTACCGCCGTTCAACCAGCCCCATTGAAATAGCAAAACCAACAAGAGGATAGATGAAATGGAAGAGCCTGACAGCATCAAAGACCCGAACAAGTACCAGAAATTCAAGAAGGTAGATGGCGCCGCCTACCAGCGGGTCAACCAGTTCCTGCGCAAACACACCCATATCACCGCCCGTGAGTGGGCGATCGCACGCCTCTGCGCAGATTTCAAGACCACCAGCGGCTCGGAGATGACGTTCATCGGTGAGAACCTCCCCGAACTCTGCCCGTTCATGGTCGACTCCTACACCCCGCAGGCGGTCAACCAGGCGAGGAGTTCGTTCAAGAAGAAGGTGAAGAAAGCAGGAGCCACGTTCTTTTACGGTGCCATGTGCGGCTTTTTTACTGCAGAAGAACTCGACGAGATCCTCTTTGAGGCAAGCGAGGTCGCCCGGTTCCTGCTCGAGGTGGAAGGGACGAGCCTGAACCTTGACGACGAGATCGACGTCGAGGACCGGATCACCGAGGTGATGCGGGGCGTGGCCGAGGCGGCGTCGGTCATCCTGAAGTCCAGGCCCGGCCAGGAAGAGGAGAGCCAGGAAGTACAGGATCAGGAAGAAGAAAACCAGGTACAGAGCCAGGAAGAAGGAGATGACTGGGAAACATGAAGATCATACAACTTGTCGGCCGCTCGAACACCGGAAAGACCACATTCATAAAGAGCCTGATCGGGGCACTTTCCGCACACGGAACAGTCGGAGCGGTCAAACACCTGGGGCACCACGGGTTCGCACTCGAGCCCGGAAAAGACACCACCATATACTATGAATCGCATGCTGCTATATCCGGCGGCGTCGATGAGGAGAAGTCGGTCCTCGTCAGGCGCGAGAACGACCTCGACTCCACCCTGGAGATCCTTTGCAACGCCGGAGTCGATTACGCCATACTCGAGGGGTTCAAGTCCCGGCCGTTCCCGAGGGTAGTGATAGGCGACCTTGAAAGTGAGAACGTTGTGCTTCAGAACCCTACCGTCGACGAAACGATCGCCGCACTTCCACGGTTCGAAGACTACTACACCGTCGAGGGGCTGGTCAGGGAGCTGAAGCGCGAGTGCGATGTCTCGCACGCCGGGGCCGTCCTCACGTTCAACGGGCTCGTCAGGGAATGGACCGGCATCGAGCGGACCGAATATCTGGAATTCGACGAGACCGTCGACGCCGTGACGGAGAATATCCTGCGGGAGATAGAAGCAGTCCCGGGGATCATCGGCGCACGGTTCCACCACAGGAAAGGGCGGCTCTATGCCGGAGAAGATATAACCTATCTTGCTATACTTGCAGAGCACAGACAGGAGGCGTTCGCCGCCGCCAGCAACGCTATCGACCGGCTCAAAAAGGAATTACACGACGTGGAGAAGTGACGAGATGCGAAACGGAAAACGGATGTTTGGAACGAACGGCGTACGGGGCGTGATCGGAGAGATGATGACACCGGCCCTCGTCCTCAAGATCGGCGCCGCGCTCGGATCGATGAGGAAGGGCACCATCGCGATCGGCAGGGATACACGGACATCCGGCGAAGCCCTGACTCATGCCCTCAAGGCCGGCCTCCTGATGACCGGGTGCGACGTGGTAGACGTGGGCATCCTCCCCACGCCGGCCCTGCAGTATATCGTAAAGACCAACCGGTACGCCGGCGGCGCGATGATCACCGCATCCCACAACCCGCCCGAGTACAACGGCGTGAAGATCATCGAGGCCGACGGCACCGAGATGTCCGATGAGGAGATCATCCGGCTCGAAGACCGGTTTTTCGCCGGGGAGTTCGAAACCGTTCCCTGGGACGGCGTCGGCAGGGAGGCCGCCGCACCCAAACGGCTGGAGGAGTATATCGAGGCCGTCGTGAGGCACTTCCCGGCGGGCATCGGCGAGGGCATGACCGTCGTCGTCGACCCCGGTTCCGGCCCCGCGGCGCTCACGACGCCGAGCATCCTCTCAAGGATGGGCTGCCGGGTCCATACCATCAATGCCCGGCTCGACGGCACCTTCCCGGGCCGGATGCCCGAGCCAACCCCCGAAGGACTGCAGCCCCTCTCGGATATGGTCGTCGCCACGGGCGCGGACTTCGGGGTGGCGCACGACGGCGATGCCGACCGGGCGGTCTTCGTCGATACCAAAGGACGCTATATAGAAGAGAACTATGAGTTCGCCCTGGTCGAGGACTACGTCTGCGCCAGGAACAGCGGCGGGCTCGTCGTCACCCCGGTCGCCACATCCCGGCTAATCCGGGATATCGCAGAGAAACACGGCTGCACCGTCGACTATACCCCCGTAGGGAGCATCTACGTCGCACGGAGAATGATCGAACTGATGGGCGAGGGGAAGAACGTCTCCTTCGGGGGTGAAGGAAACGGCGGCCTGATCTACCCCGAGCACCAGTTCTGCCGGGACGGAGGCATGACCGCCGCCATGATGGTGGCGGTGCTCGCGAGCCACAACGGCAGAAAACTCTCGGATATCCTCGACGAACTTCCCGCATACCACCTGATCAAGGAGAAGCACCATACCGCCGATCCGGCCGCGCTGGTCCGCGCCGTCGAAGAGGCATTCTCGGGAGAGACCCTCGAGAAGATCGACGGCATCAAGATCGTCAGGGACAACGCCTGGGCCCTTGTGCGGGCATCGGGCACGGAACCGATGATCAGGATCATGATCGAGGCAGAAGACCCGGATGTCGCGGATGCCATGTACCGGGAGATTATGATGGTTGCGACGGCTCGTTAGAGCCGGAGCGTGAGAAAACCCGAAGGGTTTTCGAGTTGCGACGGATGGGACGTCCGGAGCAGGAGCACCGCAGGTGCGAAGTGCGACGGGCCGAACGCGACCGGCCGAAGGGCGGGAGCATGAGCACCGAAGGTGCGAACCCCCAGAGCTCGAGCACCGGCAACAGGTGGGATCGATCCTTCATGAGGCATTCGATTCGGGGTGTCCCGGAGACTCCTGTCGTTCATCATATCCCCAATATTTCCGGGGATCTCTCTGAATTCTACTGAAAAACATTCTTGTGAGAGGGGGGCAATCTATATATCTGATAATGGATATGCATGATGCAGTACCCACGGGAGAGCGCTGATCAAAATGAACGGAAAACTGCAGATGAAACAGAAGATAAACTCCGCTATCTCGTCTGGCGATCTGCGTGAGCTTGAAAAGGTAGTTTCGGACATATCGGAGACCCAGACGCGGAAGGAGAAGAAATCACTCTATGAGCAGATGAATGCCGCCCTGGTTGAAGCGGCGTTCGAGGAAGGCCAGCCCGAACTCTTAAGCCAGCTCGTCGAACCGACCAGGGAAGAGATATTCGCCCTCGCCAGGCGTGCTGCGGCACTCTATAGTGAGAACAAAGATGAAGCATGGTTCTACGCAATATTCACCCTGGTCGATAAACTTGATCGTAAGAGCCATCAGTCCGATATCCTTGCCGGGATCTCCCGCGATCTGGTCCAGGCAGGGGTCGATACCGGGGACATCCACTATATCGAGAAAGGAGGGGAGGCCTTCGATAAGATCAGCATCCGCAAATACCGCTCGGCAATTCTCTCCGAAATCATCCCGCTCTTCATCCGGTACGGCCAGAAACACCAGAACGTCGACATCATGCAGTATGCTCTCCAGATGCTCCCCGAGATCGGCGACATATCGAGACAGTCACAACTCCATGCCGACGTGGCCCGGGCGATCGCCGGCTCCGGCATCGAGTCAGGTGATATCAACCTCGTGATCAGCGGACTTTCGAGCGCTACCGAGATCAACCAGAAGATCCGACGCACCAACTCGATCGCCGACATCGTGGACGCCGCCTGGAAATCCTCGCTGAAGAAGGAGATCTCCGACGTCGAGCAGATCATAGACTCCCTCCCCGACATCCCTGAAGAGCGGCTCACCGAAGTCCTCGCGATCCTGACCGAGCAGCTCCTCGACCGCCAGCGTGACAAGAAACAGGTATACGCCAAACTGCTCAGGATCGATGACGTGAAACCGTGGGCAGGCCAGACCCTCGTCCTCGAACTCCTGAAGAAGGCAGAGCGGAGTGGCGAACGCTGGTTCCTCGAGAAGGCGTTCGAGTTCAATGCCCGGGCCGTGGGAGAGACCCAGCTCCCCATCGAAGAGATCGTTCTCTCCGGGATTGCAGTCGTCGAGAAGAGCGGAAACCCGACCATCCTCCTCGACATCACACCGCTGATCGACGAGTCCTGCGACGCAGCGAAGGCGGCCCAGCTCTACCGGCAGATCACCGACGCACTCTCCCGGATGGGCGACTTCTACCACGCAATCGAGGTCATGAAGAAGGCCAGCACCAGTACGCAGAGGATCAACGCCCAATTTTTCGATACCAGTGTCCGCCTGATCAAAGAAGGTGTCCGGCGCGACGAGATCGGACTCGTCCGTGAGAACATCCTCGCCACACTGGATACCGATATTGCCGACTCGCTGGTACACCAGGCGGTGACCGACTTCTGCAAGGAGTACGACTTTGACGAAGTTGTCAGGCATATACCGGCCATCAAGGAACTTGCGGGGTCGCACCACGCACAGGACCCCCTGCTCCTCGAGTGCAACACCATCCTGATCGACCGGGGGTTCGTCCGCCAGAAAGACCCGTCGGCTCTCGTGGACCTGGTGAGCCAGATCGGAGAGCAGGCCCTGCGAGAACAGGCAATCACGACCATCGCCGTCGAGATGGCACGGATCGGCGTCAGCCGGAAAGACCGGGACCTCCTCCGTCATGCTACCGGGCTCACCTGCGAGATCATGGACCAGCAGTCACGGGCCGAGGCGATGGGCGGCATCGTGGATCAGGCGGCCGTGCTCGCCGTCGAGGACGGCGACCTGGACCTGCTGCACGGGATGCGGGTCCTCTCCACGTCCCTGCTGGAGCGGGATTACTGCCTCTTTGCAATGGGCAAGGTGATTCACGGCCTGATCATGTACGGGATCGAGCAGCTCTCGCTCCGGGCTCTGGATGAGGCAGCCCAGATCCTCTCCCAGATCAGCGACCCGTCCCTGCAGCGGCAGCTGGCCGACCCCCTCATCGAAGGCTACGTCCGTGTCGGGAGCCTGCAGGCGGCAGACCAGCTCTCCCGGGGGAGAGCCCGGATCTTCGAAGGCATGATGGAACCGTTCGAGGTCGCGCTTGCCCTCCTCCAGGCCAACACCCCGCGCGAGGAGATCTCGATCAAGATAGCGAGCTACGTCGACATCATGCTCGAGTACACGCAGGTCTACAGAAGCCCGATCTTTGCGGTCCCCATGACACTCTTCTCCCTGGAGATCGAGGGGGATTACGAGCGGACCGCCATGATCCAGAGGATTCTCACCTTCTTCACCAGCTACACGAAAGAGTTCGACTCGGCCGATCCCTATGAGGTGACGGCGTACCTGCTCGAAGGAATCGAGGGAGGAGCGGCGGCACAACCGGTCCTCGAGTTGATGTACCGCCTCTTCGAGCACACCAGCGACGTCTATGCGCGCTACTCCGGGATGTACCGGATCGTGAGCGCCTACTCGGCCCTCGGCAATGAAGACCGGGCCGAGACGATCATCCGGAGGCTCCATGAGACCATCGGCACCATCTCCGATCCGTCCGTCCGTACAATCATGCTCTCCGACCTCGCCGGACTCATGGCCGGGATCGACCACAGCGCAGCCAGAGGCTACCTTGCCGAGGCGCAGGAGACGCTCGATTCCGTGGGGCAGGAACGGGAGGCATTCGTCAGGAAGAACCTGATCTACGCCGCAAGAAGCCTCAGCACCGTAAACAAGCAGGAGAAGGACGTTGACTGGGCGATTGAGCAGGTCGGCAAAATCGAGGACCCGGTCGAGTATGTGGACGCTCTCGCGGCGGTCTTCGACATGGTCAGCGAGCCTGCGCAGAGGAAGGAGATCCTCTCGGCCATGTGCCATACCGTCGTGAGCATCCCCACTCCCTACATCCGGCTCTCAATGCTCTTTGACGTGGCGCAGTTCGCCGAAACCTACGGGGATGAAGAGGAGATTGATGAACTTCTGGACGGCATGGAGAGAACCGCCGGCTACATTCAGATCCCGTTCATCACCGCGATGACGCAGCAGCGGATGGCCCAGATGCTCTTCTCGTTCTACCGGGCGAGCGGAAAACCGGCCGCCCAAGAGCGCGCTGCCGATATCGTCTCCACAATCGACGACGACAGGATCCGGTACAGCCTGATGGTCCAGCTCGAGCAGGCCATGCCCCAGTCATGGAAGAACACAGTCTACGGCAGGATCCTGGACTGCCGGGACAAGATCCGGAGCGGCGATTACACCACAAAGGACATGGTCACGCTTGATAGGGCGATACGGGCGGCGCCTGACCGGGCGAAGCGGGCGACCTACTACACCGAACTCTACCTCATCGCCAGGAACGCAGGGCAGCACGAAGTTGCGGACAGGATGCTGCTCTGCGCGCTCGAAGAAGCGCGGATCATCAGGCCGCTCTCGCGGCGGGCATTTGTGCTCGGCGATATGGCGTGCCGGATATACGCAGAGCGCTACGAAGACCGCTCAAGGGAGGTCCTTGATCTGGCCGTGAGCGAGGCCCTCAACATCCGCGACTCGATGATCCGGGACGAGGTATACGACGAACTGGATATGTCCATGCGGATCATCCAGGAGCACTGGCTGTGAAGACGATCGAGATCAGGATAGCCGGGAGAGTGCAGGGCGTCGGGTTTCGTGCATGCATCAAGAGGATCGCCACCAACCTCGGCGTCGGCGGCGAGGCGATGAACCTCCCCGACGGGAGGGTGCTCATCACCGCAACCGCCGAACCCGTCATCCTCGACAAGTTCGTCTCCATGCTTTATGGATGCCCCCGGGTCGTCATCAGGGACCTTACCCAGCGGGAGATCCCCCCTGCCGCCTACCCCGAGTTCACCATCCAGCGGGGCAGTTACCAGTACAGCACGTGAAACTCAGCGTTCGCAAGGAGTGCATCCCTCAGGATGCGCACCTGCGCATCGATACGGGACTGGTCGATTGAGTCGCGGAGCGCCGCGATCAGCCGGGCCGAGAGGTTTGCGTCAAGGTAGCATCTCTTTTCACCGCATTCGTAATCCCCGTCCCCGATCTCCTCACGGGCAAACCGGATGACGGCGCGATCCACCATCACCGCTTTCTGCGGTTCGATGAGGTCGTGGACGAAACTCCCGGCCCCCTCATGAAGCATGCCGAGGTCGGGGTCGAGGTGGGCGCCGACCAGCGCGACGCAGCAGTTGCCGTACAGCATCGCGTATCCGAGCGAGAACATGGCATTGACGGGATCGAGGTACGGGCGGCTCGTCCTGCGCCGGAACCCGAGTTCCGGCGGGAGTGCGCGGGAGAGGATCTCGTAGTACATGTCGGCGGTCAGGCGGGAGAGCCTCCGCAGTTCCTCCATGGTGACCGAGACCGCGAGTTCCTCCCGGGCCTGGTAGAGGAAATCGAGTTCTCCGGCGTAGAAGATCTCCTGCCCGGCGCGGTCATAGAGTTCCTCGAGGAGAAGGAGCCTCGACTGGAGGCCGGCCGTCGCGAGCGGCTGCGCGAACCGGTGGGGGGCGGCCCGTTCCTGGGCGAGGCGCACCGCCTCGTCCGGCCGGTAACCGTAGGGGTAAAGGTACCCGACGGGCGTGCCGTCGATATCGAAGAAGGTGATGACAGCACCGGCTTTGAGGAGGTTAGTCACCGCAGAGGTGTGCAGGGTATGGCCGCCGACGATCAGGAGGTGCTTCACTGCCTGGAGGGGATAACGCCGGGTCTCGTTCCCGTGCGCAATGACCAGCTCCCGTGTCGTCGCCTTGATATGCCCCCCGTAGCCGAAGACGGGAAGCCAGGGTTCCGTCGCTGTCATCCAATCACTCTGGAAATGAATATTGGGCAGTTTTTGGTGATTAATGCATCGAACCGCGGGGATACAACGAGAACGCAATGTCACCGGCAGGCAGGCGGTTCGGCGGGTCGAGCACCTATGCCTTCGCTATTCCCGCCAACGCGACCTTTCCTGGCGAAGCGCGAATGTTTGTAGACTTTGTTCTGGACGCGTTCCGTGAGGGGCGGCCAGGCTGGCCCACCCCTATGAAACAGGAGCCCCGGGCTGCCATGGCGTACCATGCCACGTATTGACAAACCTTTTTTGGCACCGGCCGCTCATATAGAGGTAGAGTAGCCCGGCGGCGTGGCTCCGGCAGGTCATCGGACGGCCGCCGGGAGTAACGCAACCGGATAACGGATGCCGGGCAGTATGCGGCCGGAGACGGAGGATACCCTCTCCGGCCGGCGAAATACCGATGGGATACTATGTTCTGGAACAGAGCGATGGAGACGATCCGGCCGGATGAACTCGCGGATCTTCAACTGAAGCGGCTGAAATGGTCGCTGCATCAGGCACAGAAGGTAGGGCTATATCAGAGAAAGCTGAAGGAAGCAGGCGTCTCGCCGGACGATATCAGGACGCTCGACGACGTTGAAAAACTTCCCTTTACTTACAAGAAGGAACTCCGGGCCGGATACCCGTTCGGCCTCTTCGCGACTCCCTTGAAAGAGATCGTCCGGATCCACACCACCTCCGGCACGACGGGGAAGCCGACCGTCGTCGGCTACACCCGGCAGGACCTGGAGAACTGGTCGGAACTGATCGCACGGAACATGACGATGATCGGCCTTGGAGAGGACGACATCTTCCAGAACGCGGTCAACTACGGCCTCTTCACCGGAGGGCTCGGGTTCCACTACGGTGCCGAGAAGATCGGGATGACCGTGATCCCGAGCGCAACGGGCAACACCCGCCGCCAGATCGAGATGATCGAGGACTTCGGGGTGACCGCAATCCACTGCACCCCGAGCTATGCCCTTCACATCGCCGAGGTGGCCGAGTCGATGGGAAAGACGCTGGATTCCTTAAAAACCGGGATCTTCGGTGCCGAACCCTGGTCGGAGAGCATGCGCACGGAACTCGAACGGCGCCTCGGCGTGAAGGCCTACGACAGTTACGGGCTCTCGGAGATGTACGGCCCGGGGGTGGCGTTCGAATGCCCGGAGAGGGACGGGCTCCACATCTGGCACGACTTCTACCTTACAGAGATCATCGACCCGAAGACGGGGGAGAGGCTCGCACCCGGGGAACGGGGCGAACTTGTCATCACGCCGCTCGTCAAGGAGGCCCTGCCGCTCGTCCGCTACCGCACCGGCGACGTGACCCGGCTGATGGACGACGGGTGCTCCTGCGGGCGCGGGCCAAAGATCGAGCGGATCACGGGCCGGAGCGACGATATGCTGGTCATCCGGGGGATCAACGTCTTCCCTTCGCAGATCGAACACGTGCTGCGCGCCCTCCCGGAGGTCGGGGAGCAGTTCATCGTATATATTGATCGCGTCAAACATCTTGATGAGATGACCATCGAAGTGGAGATGAGCAGGGCAGGGTTCTCCGGAGAACTGCAGGACCTTGCCCGTATGCAGAAGAAGATCACCGGCGAGCTCCACAATACGCTCGGGCTTCGGACCGCGGTGAAACTGGTGGAACCGGGGTCGCTGCCCCGGTTCGAGGGGAAGGCGAAACGGGTCGTCGACCGGCGGGGGGCGATCTGATGCCGCCCTGGAACCCGCGGACGGAGGAGATGCCGCTCGGCGAGCTGCGGCGGCTCCAGTTCAAGCTCTTAAAATCCCTGGTATACCGGCTCTACAGTTTCAACGACTTCTACCGGCGCCGGATGAAGGAGCAGCAAGTTCACCCCGACGACATCAGGACGCTTGAGGATGTCGCGAAACTCCCGTTCATGTACAAGGGAGACCTGCGGGACGGCTACCCGGACAGGATCTTTTCCGCCGAACAGAACGAGCTGGTCAGGTACCACGTCTCCTCCGGGACGACGGGAAAACCGACGGTCGTCGGGTATACGGAGCGCGATATCGAGAACTGGAGCGAATCCCTGGCACGCGGGTTCTCCTCCTGCGGCCTCGGGCGGGGGGACGTAATCCAGGTGAGTTACGGCTACGGCCTCTTCACCGGCGGCCTCGGCGCCCACTACGGCGCCGAGCGTGTCGGCGCGACCGTCCTTCCGACGAGCGTCGGGAACACCGAGCGGCAGATCGAGCTCATGCAGGATCTCCACGTCACCGCCATCGCCTGCACCCCCTCCTACCTCCTCCACATCGGAGAGGTAGCGGAGAAGATGGGCGTCTCGATCAAGAACGACACCGATCTTCGCATGGGCTTCCTCGGCGCCGAACCCTGGTCGGAGCAGATGCGGACCCGGATCGAGGATTGGCTCGGGATCCGCGCCTACGACATTTACGGAACGAGCGAACTCTCCGGCCCGATGTTCACCGAATGCACCGAGCAGCAGGGGATCCATATCTGGGGCGACCTCGCGCTCGTGGAGATCGTCGATCCTGCAACCGGCGAGGTGCTCGCGCCCGGCGAACAGGGCGAGCTGACGATCACCATGCTGCAGAAAGAGGCACTTCCCATGGTCCGGTACCGGATCGGCGATCTCACCGCCGTCGAGGAGGGGGCCTGCGCCTGCGGCCGGACCCATCCGCGCATCGGCCGGATCCGGGGACGGGTAGACGATATGTTGATCATCCGGGGCATCAACGTCTTCCCGTCACAGGTTGAGCATGCGCTGCTTGAGATCCCACAGGTCGGCAGGCACTTCCAGATCGTCGTCGACCGCAAAGGCGCGCTCGATTCGATGCTCGTGCGGGTGGAGGTGAGCGAGGAGGCGTTCTCCGACAAGATCACCGAACTCATGGTGATCAAGAGGGCGGTGGAGCACCGCCTGCGGAGTTCGCTGAACGTGAGCGTGGACGTCGAACTGGTCGAACCGGGAACTCTTCCGCGGTTTGAGGGCAAGTCAAAGAAGATTGTTGACAGGAGGTCACTGTAATGGAGAAGTCGTATATCGTCAAACAGATCTCGATCTTTTCGGAGAACCGCCCGGGGCGCCTCGCGGCGATCGCCGGTGCGTTGCGGGATGCGGGAATCAACATCTTTGCGTTCAGTATCGCCGAGGCGGACGGGTTCGGGGTAGTCCGCGCGCTCGTCGACCGGCCGGACGAGGCCCACCGGACGCTGACCGATCTCGGGTTCCGCGTCTCGTTCACCGACGTCATCGGCGTGAAGATGCGCGACGAGCCCGGCGGCCTCTCGGATATCGCATCGATCCTCGGGGATGCCGGGATCAACATAGAGTATGCCTACGCCTACTCAGGCAGGGACGGGGCTGTCCTTATCCTGCGCGTGGATCAGGTCGAGGACGCCATCCGGCAGATCCTCGGCCGCGGCGGAGAACTCCTCAAAGCATCCCTCTCGGGGTAACCCCGGGTCACACAGGAGCCCGGGGCTCTCCCGGCCCCTCGGCCTCGTCTTTGCGGAACATGCGAACCAGGATACACCCCTCTCGCGATTACGGGTGTCAGGCACTCTGTCGCAAGCGCAGATAAAAGCGGTGTCTGCCGCCGATCAGTGCCGCTTCTCCCATTTCAGGAGTTCCGAGACCTCCGAGAGCGTCCGCCCGCGCCGGATCTCTTCGCGGAGCCGCTCTTCGGTCTTTTTTACCTCCATTGCCCGGCGTGCGACCTCGTAGGCACGTTCCCGCGGGACCACCACGACACCGCTCTCGTCGGCGACGATCCAGTCTCCCGGCCGCACCTCCTGTCCGCAACAGACGATCTCGGTGTCGATCTCTCCAAGGCCCTTCGGGTCTCCGGCGTTCGGGACAGTCGCCGTGGCGAAGACGGGAAACCCCATCTCCCGGATATCGTCCACATCCCGCACCGCTCCGTCGATCACGACGCCCGCAATCCCCCGGTTCTTCGCGGAATGCGTGGCGAGTTCTCCCCAGGGCGCGATCTCCCTCCTTCCATCGTTGCTGATGACGAGGACTTCTCCCGGCCCGGCAACGTCGATCGCCTCGACGGGTTTTGCCCAGTCCCCGGCGGTGGTCCGGACGGTCACCGCCGGGCCGACCGCCTTTACCCTGCCACAGATGGAAACGATGCCTGCCATCGCTCCTTTCCGGTGCATGGCGTCGGTGACGTTCGGTGCCGAAACCCCCTCGAAGAGACGGCGGATAGTGGCATCGGGGCTCTCCTCCTCCCGCGGCCGGACTTCCGGCCGGTCGATGGCCTCCCTGACCCGCCGGGCCGCCCCGGTCACGTCGGCGGCCTTGATGATGTTTCCACCGACGATGACGATCGAAGCCCCGGCGGCGACCGCTTCGGACGCGGTCTCTGCGTCGAGCCCGCCCGCGACGGCGATCGGGATGGTCGATTCCCCGGCAAGACGACGGAGGAGGTCGAGCGACGACCTGCCGATCATCTGCTGGTCGATGCCCACGTGGGCGTTGATGTAGTCGACGCCGAGCGCCGCCAGTTCCCGCGACCGCGAGGCGGGGTCGCCGACGTTGATGAGGTCGGCCATGAGCCGGACGCCGTACTTGCGGGCCGAACGGACCGCCTCGGCGATAACGGTATCATCGGCGTCGGCAAGGATGCAGACGATGCCTGCACCGGACTTCGCGGCCATCTCCACCTCGACGGCGCCGGTATCGGCGATCTTCATGTCCGCGACGATCTCGTGACCGGGGAAGCGCTCACGGAGCGTCCGGACGGCCTGCATCCCCTCGCTCTTGATCAGGGGCGTCCCGGCCTCAATCCAGTCCGCACCGCCACGGACCGCCTCATCAGCGATCTCTACCGCACGATCGAGCTCAAGGAGATCGAGCGCCACCTGGAGAGTAGGCGTTGCCATGCAGTACAGTATGGCAAGGGTTCTATTTATCTGGTGCCGGGCCGGGGAAACCTATATGCTATGGGATGCTTGAGATAGCCGGCGCCCACGCCGGTCCCATTCGTGCCCAGAAGAAGAGCGGGACAGGGACGGCCGTATCGGCGGTACGGATGTGATGACGGATGGTCGAAATTGGTTATAAACTGGCATGCGAAGAGCACGGCCCCCTGGATCTTGTCTGCAACGCCCGCCAGGCGGAAGATGCCGGCTTTGCGTTTGCCATGATATCGGATCACTACCACCCCTGGACGAACCGGCAGGGGCAGAGCCCGTTTGTATGGAGCGTAATCGGCGGCATCTCACAGGTGACGGCGGATCTCCGGCTGGTGACGGGCGTCACCTGCCCGACGATACGGATCCACCCCGGCATCATCGCCCAGGCTGCCGCAACCGCCGCCATGATGATGCCGGGACGGTTTATCCTGGGCCTCGGTTCGGGAGAGAACCTCAACGAGCACGTCTTCGGCGATCGCTGGCCCCCGGCACCGGTCCGGATCGAGATGCTCGAGGAGGCGGTGGAGGTGATACGGCTGCTCTGGAAGGGCGGCATGCAGGACTACTACGGCGCCTTTTACACGCTCGAGAACGCGCAGGTTTTCTCGCTCCCGGAAGAACTCCCCCCGATCTATATCGCGTCCGAAGGCCCGATCAGCGCATCCATGGCCGCGCGGGTCGGCGACGGGTTCATCAACCCGGGCAGCAACGCGGAGGAGAACCTCATCATCTTCCGGGACTCCGGGGGCGGCGACAAGCCGGCATACATCGAAAACTCCGTCTGCTGGGCCCAGACCGAGGAGGTCGGGAGGACGACCGCCTACGAGCAGTGGCCCATCGCGGCAAACACCGGGGAACTCAACAGGATCCTTCCCACGCCGACACACTACGAGCAGGCGGCGAAGATGGTGACACCGGAGGACGTGGCGGAGCACGTCGTCTGCGGCCCCGACCCGGAGGCGCACATCAGAAAGATCGAGGAGAGCGTCAGGAAGGGGTTCGGCCACGTCTGCGTCCACCAGATCGGGCCCCAGCAGCGGGAGTTCATGGAGTTTTACCGGGAAGAGGTTCTGCCGCATTTCGGGGAGTAGAGGGGGGAGAGGAAGAGAGAGGGGGCAAGGGATTACAAACAGCAGATGGCGGAAGATGTCAGCGTACGCGGGTCGTGGCAAATAGCACCCCTCTGAACGGTGCAAAACCCGGTACAGTGGACCGTGGGAGCATCGCCATAGGGGGAACGACGTCCTGAAAGGACGGGGTTCGAGCACCGAAGGTGCGAGGAGGGGCTGACAGGGAGTGCGATGTTCCGGTAGGAACGGAGCTCGACCACCGCCAGGTGGGGAGTGCGAGCGAAGCGAGCTTGAGCACCGGAGGTGCGAGGTGCGACGTTCCGATAGGAACGGAGCTCGACCACCGCCAGGTGGGGAGTGCGAGCGAAGCGAGCTTGAGCACCGGAGGTGCGAGGTGCGATGTTCCGGTAGGAACGGAGCACGAGAAGCCGTTAGGCTTTGAGGGGGGGCATCCCCCCTCCCGATGGTTAGTGCCGTAAAATGTTTATGATCAGGACGTTCCGCCTGCTGTCACATGTGAGCGTAGCATCACAATTATGGGCTGGAGACAGGGGAGGGGGGATGCTGCCCTCGCACCTAACGGTGCTCAAGCTCTGGGCGTTCCGCCCATCGCACTCCCCGTCAGCCCCACCCCCAAGGGCGATATCTCCTTGAAATCCGTGCATTGGGCAGGCGATGCTCCGAAGAACGGCATATGGGGATCTAACGGGTCGAAAGGCAGGAGTACAAACACTGCCAGGTGCGAGTGGCGACATCTAAAATGCGAAAAAAAGCGAGGGAAAGTCCCGGTGCAGTGGACCGTGGGGATATCGCCATGACTGCCCCCGCCCCTTGGGGCGGGGTGCGACTGCCGGGAGCGTAGCGAACGGCAGGAGTTTGAGCACCGAAGGTGTGGAGTGCGACGGGCCGTAGGGTGCGACTGCCGGAACGGCAGGAGCATGAGAAAACGCGAAGCGTTTTCGGGGCCGGAGCATGAGCACCAAAGGTGCAGAGGAGGAGGCCGGAGGCCGGGTGGGGTGGGGTTACAGGTGTCCGCGTAGAAGGTAGAGACAGGGCGGGCAAACTCACTCTAAAACAATCTAAAAAAGGACTATGATTCTCCCGGCTCCTCCTGATCCGTCCGAACCCGGCAGATGCTCTCGACCGGCAGCACGAAGATCCTGCCGTCGCCGGGCTTGCCGGTCCGACCGTTCGCCCGGCAGATACCGATGATCTTTTCGACATCGGCATCCTTGACGACCATCTCGATCTTCACCTTCGGGATGAGCTCGACCGGCATCGTCTTTCCCCTGAACCGGAGGGCGATACCCTTCTGCGCCCCCCGCCCCATCACCTCGCTCACGGTCATCCCGTAGATGCCGTCGGCCTCGAGCGCCGCTCTCACGGCATCGAACATCTCGGGCCTGATGACTGCAGTAACCATCTTCATTTGTGCCACCCCTCACACCCGCACGGACTCGCCGTGCTGGGCGATGTCCAGTCCGACGTACTCTTCCTCCTCGGTGACGCGCAGCCCCATCACCGCATCGACGACCTTTGCGATGACGTAGGTCACGCCGAACGAGTAGGCCACGACCACGGCCACATCCACAGCCTGGATGAGGAGCTGGCCCGGGTCCCCGTAGAGCAGACCGTCCACGCCCCCGATTGCCGCGACCGCAAAGACCCCGGTTGCGAGAGCGCCGAAGATGCCGCCCATGCCGTGGATGGCCCACGCATCAAGGCTCTCATCCAGGCCCTTCTGGACCCGGAAGAGCAGGGCACCGTAGCAGACGAGGCCGGCAGCGGCGCCGATGGGGATGGCGGCCATGGGCGTGACGAACCCGGCCGCCGGAGTGATGGCGACGAGGCCCGCGATGGCGCCGCTGATGATCCCGATCGAACCCGGCCTGCCGCGAACCCATGCGGCGCAGAGCCAGGCGAGAGCCCCGGCAGCGGCCGCGATGTTCGTTGCGACGAACGCGTTTGCCGCAAGACCGTTTGCGGTGAGAGCGCTGCCGGCGTTGAACCCGAACCACCCGAACCAGAGGAGCGCCCCGCCGAGGAGAACCATCGGGATGTTGTTCGGTTCCATGCCGTGCGAGCCGAATCCAAGACGCTTCCCGATGACGAGCGCCAGTGCCAGCGCCGAGAAGCCGGAACTGATGTGAACCACCGTGCCGCCGGCGAAGTCGAGCGCTCCAAGCTGCGCGGCCCATCCGCCACCCCATGCCCAGTGGGCAAGCGGGTCATAGACCAGCGTTGTCCAGAGCAGGCCGAAGACGACGAACGAACTGATCTTTATCCGCTCTGCAACCCCGGAGGTCACGATTGCGAGCGTGAGGCCCGCAAAGACCATCTGAAAGGCCATAAAGAGCAGGTCCGGAATCCCGTCGCCCTCCATCCCGACACCCTGCAGGAGGGCGTACTCCAGGCCCCCGATCAGCCCGTTGATATCGGTGCCGAAGGCAAGGCTGTAGCCGCAGACGACCCACTGGATGCTGACAAGGGCAAACGCGATGAACGCCAGCGCGAGCATGGAAATGAAGTTCTTCCGCCGCACGAGCCCGCCGTAGAAGAGCCCCACTCCCGGCGTCATCAGCATGACCATTGCCGTACAGACAAGGATAAACGCCGTAGCGCCGGTATCAATCATGCCCCGGCCTCCGGCTCACCCACAAGTTGTTCTCGCCATTCATCGGAAGGAAGTTGCCTTCCTACGCATATAAATTTTTCTAAATGAGACGTACTCCGGGGGAGGACTGATACATCCTGCGATCAAAGATCATCCGTGTGATGCGATGAGCCCGGGAGAAGGCGAGGCGAATACCCGCCGGACCTGTGCCCGCCTGCGGTCGGCAAAGACCCGGGCAGAACTTGCAGATATCCTCTACCGGGAGGTCTCGGGCTACTCGCTCTTTGACCTTCAGGCACTGCGGGGGAAGGTGGAGCGGGACCTCCGGTCTGTTCCCGCCGGATACCGGCAGCGCCTCTACCCAAGCGTGATGGAGCAGATCTTTAAGACGCATCACACCCTCATCGCCGCCGCCCGCCGGGGAGAACTGGGAGACGGGGAGAGGCCGCTCCCGGACGAATTCCGGGACTTCTGTGATATGGTCGAGAAGACGTGCCTTCGCGGAGGCGAGGGGGAGCGGCACCTCGAACTCCTCTACTTCCTCCTCGCCGCCTTCAACATCTTCGTCCTCGACCGTCCCGCCCACCCGGTGGGCACGCCGTTTCCCGGCGGGTTCGAGGTAGAAGCCAGGAACGGGGAGTACCTCTGCCCGGTCAGGGAGAAGGCCGACGACGTCGATAACGCCCTCTGCCCCTACTGCCCGGCAAAGCAGAGCGACGGGTAGGGAACATGTCGGAACCCCGGGGAGCGTGGGGCAAGACAGAGGAGGGGCCGGGCGATAAAAATTAAAAAAAGGGGCTTTGTTGAAACCCTGTTCTGATCTTCATCCTTACCCTGCTGAGGCTGGTGCCAGACCAGGCTTGTCCCTGGGACGACCTTTTTTTCTCGGGCATGTCCTCATGCAGTGGACTGTGGTGGCCTGCGCATCTGACGATGCTCGAACTCCCGCCGTGCCGCCGGTCGTTTATCGCCATTGGGGGAACGACTGTCCGCAGGACGCGACAGTTCGCGAGAACTGGAGCGTGAGCACCGAAGGTGCGAGACAGGAGTTCGAGAAACTCAAAGAGTTTCGCTGTGTGAGCGAAAGCGAACACGAGAAGACCGAAGGTCTTCGCTGTGGGGCTGACGGGGAGTGCGACGTTCCGAAGCGCGACTGGCCGGAGGGCAGGAGCGTGAGCACCGAAGGTGCGAAGGAACG
>JASGMC010000024.1 GCA_030156625.1 Methanoculleus sp. | reverse complement strand
CGGTGATGAACCTCGGCCTCGGGGTGGAGCGGCTCGCGATGATCGCCTACCAGTCAAACGACGTCCGCCAGCTCACCTACCCGCAGTTCTTCCCGCAGGGGATCTCCGACCGCGAGATAGCCGGTGCCGTCCATCTCCGTGAGGAGCCGGCGTCCGCGACCGGGAAGCGTATGGCGGAGGCGATCCGCGCCACGGCCGCCGAGCACGCCGCCGCCCCGGGGCCCTGTGCGTTCACCGCGTGGAAGGGCGAGATCGCGGGAAGGGAGGTAGAGGTGATCGTAGAGGAGCCCGAGTCCAACACCAAACTCTGCGGCCCTGCCTGCGCAAACGAGGTCTACGTCCACAACGGTTCGGTGCTCGGGGTGCCGGACACCGAGAAGTGGGCGACCGTCCGGCAGGAAGGCGTCTCTACCGGCATCACCTACCTCGACGCGGTATCGAGCCTCGCCGCCGCACGGATCGAGGAGGCGGCGCGGTGCGGGCAGGAGAGCCGCGTCCAGGTGAAGATGTCGAAACTCCCTTCAGACGTCAACCTGCGGATCGAGGAGTACGCGATGCGGTATATCACCGACCACAACAAAAAGGTGGACCTCCGGGGACCGGTCTTCCTGACGGTCAGGTCCGTCATCCCGGAGCAGCCGACTCAATAAGGGCCTTCTCCCTCCCCGGCCTCTCTTTTTTCCCGGAAATACCTTCCTTATCGCGCTCGATGCACCTTTTGAGCAGGGGCAGCACGTCCCGCTGGGCGACCAGGTTGAAGCGCGCCCTGCTCGGGGCGAGCCCGACCTTGATCGAGTAGGCTTCGGGCGGCATCGCCGCAAAGAGGTCCTCATCGGTCCGGTCGTCCCCGATGGCGAGGATGAAGTCCCAGGCGCGGCGGGAGACCCAGTTCAGCGCCGCCCTTCCTTTGTTGACGACGTTGTTCTTGATCTCGATGACCTTGTTCCCGTCCATGACACCGACGTTGAGGTTCGCCGTCAGGTGCAGGAGATCGTCTTTGAGGTCTTTAGCCCGCTGTGCGCCGAGCAGCGGTTCGGTTCTCCGGTAATGCCATACGAGGGAGTAGTCCTTCTCCTCGATGAAGGCGCCGGGCGTGCGATCCGTGTAGAGTTCGAGGAGCGGGTAGATCTCCCCCTTCCACTCGTCCGAGAGCGCCTCGGGCATCCGCCACTCACCGGAACGCTCCTTTATCCAGACGCCGTGTTCGGCGATGATCCCGATGTCCATCGCCCCGAACCAGGCCTCCAGCGTGGACCGGTCCCTGCCGCTGATCACCACCACCTCGTTTCCCGGTGTGCGGGAGAGGGTCTTGAGCACCTCCCGCGTGGCGTCGCCGGGAACCGCCTTCTGCGGCCTTGCGGCGAACGGCACCAGGGTACCGTCGTAGTCGAGGAGAAGGAGCCGGTCCTTGCCGGCGGCGTAACCCGCGACCAGTTTCTCCCTGATGGCAGGGGTGACGACCTGTTCGGAGCGCTCGGCCTGGACCGCCCGCGCGTCGCCCAGCCGGGTGAGGAAGTCGCCGACCCAGTGCTCGATGTCGTAGCGCATCAGCCTCCTCTGCATCGTCCGGTTCCGCTCGATCTGCTCCTTCTCCGGCATGGCGAGCGCGGTCTCGATCGCCTCGATCACCGCGTCCTGGTCGTTCGGATTGACGATGATCGCCTCGCCGAGCTCCTCCGCCGCTCCCGCCATCTCGGAGAGGATGAGCACCCCGGTGCCGTCGGTCCTGGTGGCGACGTACTCTTTCGCCATCAGGTTCATGCCGTCCCGGAGCGGCGTCACCAGGGCGACGTCGGCGGCGCTGTAGAACGCCACCAGCGTCTCGAACGGGAGGAAGTTGTAGAAGTAGCGGACGGGGACCCAGTCGGTCGTCCCGTACTTCCCGTTGATGCGGCCGACGAGTTCGTCGATCCGTTTCTTCAACGCCTTGTAACTGCTGACGCCGGTCCTGGACGGGACTGCGACGAGGACGAGGGAGACCTTCCCCTGGTACTCCGGCTTCTTCTCGAGGAGTGCGTCGAAGGCCTCAAGCCGGAGCGGGATCCCCTTCGTATAGTCCAGGCGGTCGAAAGAGAGGATGATCTTCCGTTTCCCGTACTTCTGCCGGATCCGGGCGATCTCTTTCTGAACCTGGGTGCTGCCCGCGGAGTCGGCAAACCGGTGGTAATCGATGCCCATGGGAAAAAGGTCGGTCCGTACCATCCGGGTTCCGGTCCTGACCTCGCCGAAGGTGTGCTCGTAGCCGAGGAGCCGCCTGACGCTGGAAAGGAAGTGGCGAACGTAGCCGTAGGTGTGAAAGCCTATGAGGTCCGCCCCGAGCAGGCCGGAGAGGATCTCCTCCCTCCAGGGCAGGTGCCGGAATATCTCGAACGACGGGAAGGGGATGTGGTGGAAGTAGCCGATCTCGGCATCAGGCAGCCGCTCCCGGAGCATCTGCGGCAGAAGCATCAGGTGGTAGTCGTGGACCCAGATGGTGTCGTCGGGCCGGGCCACTTCCATCACGGCGTCGCAGAACTTCTCATTCACCCGCTGGTAGACCTGCCATGTCTTCGGGTCGTACTCTGCAGAGAGGTTGAAGTAGTGGAGGAGCGGCCAGAGGGTGTTGTTGCAGAACCCGTCGTAATAGTTCTTGATGTCGTACGGGGAGAGGAAGACCGGATGGCACTGCTCTTTTCCGAGTACCTCGACGATCCGCTCTTTCTCCTCTTCCTGTTTCTTCTGGATGTTTATACCAGGCCAGCCGACCCAGAGGCTCTCGTAGGACTTGTAGAAGGAGCCGACTCCCGTGGCAAGACCGCCGACGCTCCGTTGCATATGGAGGTCGCCGTTCTTCCGGGAAACGCTGATCGGAAGCCTGTTTGAAACTATCAGTAACCGGTTCATGGTTGACCCTGCTCACACTCGTGGTATGATCCATCCAAAGATTCTCAACCAAAATTAAGTTTTTGGCGAAATCTCAAAAAATTGCAGATATCAAACCCCGGGCGAACTACTCCTCTCCCCGGCTCTCCCGGCGCCTGCAGCCACCGCGGCTCCCGCGCGTGTCCTATTCAGGCGATTCCGTCGGGGGATCCGGGGCGGTGGCTGGCGGAGGAGGGGCGGATTCGTGGGCGGGGTGGGCAGAGCAATCGGAATCTGGTTATCGTGTCGAGGCCGGATGCGGGGAGACAAAAAGAGGATGTCGATCCGATTTCCGGGGCCACGCGCGGGGGTGACGCAGCATCACCCCTCAAACGACCCCACCGCCCGGCGCTTCGCGCCTCCTCACCCGCACCTGACGGTGCTTAAGCTCCGGCCCTTCGGGCCCGTCGCATTCCTGCGGAACGTCGCACCCTGCGGGGAAGTCGTTCCGCCCCCCCTCAGGGGCGGGCAGTGCAGGGCGATATGCCCGGCCGGAGGGATAGGCGGGTATCCCTCCGGCCTGATTATCGGGAGTTGTGATATTCTCTCCATTTTAATGCGACTATAGAGGCAACGGCCGGTGGTGAGGGAGGATTGTTGTGGGACCGGGGTGCCGCACCTGCGTTCAACATCGCAAACGTTATATTTTTCTAACACCATGTTAGATATACATAACAGGTGAAGCGATGAAGAAGCGATACGCGATACAGATTGCGGCGGGAGCGGTTCTCGGCGCTGCAGGCATCCTCCTCCCGTTCCTCGTAGACGGGACAGAGGCAATCTCTTCGCTCCTGGTGACGATCGGTCTCGTGATCCTCGCGGTGGCCGTGGTCCGGCACTGGAGGTTCCGGGACGAGCCGGAGAGAGACGAGCGGACGCAGAAGATCGGGGCATACGCCATCTCCTACTCCTGGCTCCTCACCATCGTCTTCCTCGCGCTCCTCTTCTGGGTGGACTATCTCGGTGTGGTCGCCCTCACGGTCGAGGCCGTGCTGCTCTCCGCCATCCTGCTGATGGGGCTCTCCGCACGGCTATTCCAGTGGTACCTCTTCCGGCAGGGGGACGTGGCGTGAGGCCGACGTTGCAGGCGGTGGTCGGTGGGGCCTCCATCCTCACTGGAGCCGCCTTCGGCGTGATCCTCCCCGGGCTGAACCCCTGGATACCCATCATCCTCATCCCCTTCGGGGTGCTGCTCATCGCCGGGGCCGTGATGGAGCGGATGAAGACCGACGAAGGTCCCCCAGACGACGAACGGCTCCGCAAGATCCGCGCGTTCGCACGCTCGTACGCCTGGCAGGTCTTGTTTGTCGCCCTGATGTTCCTGCTCTTCGTCGATTTTGCTGGCATGGTCCGGCTGAGCGGGAGGGAGGTGCTGGTTGCACTTTTCCTTCTTGCGGGGATCAGCGCGAGCGTTGCGGAACTATACCTGCTCCGGGAGGGGGACGCCGGGTGAAGACCCGGATCCGGGAACTCCGGGCGAAGGCGGGGATCACCCAGGAGGAACTGGCGCAGCGGGTCGGGGTCCGGCGGGAGACGATCGTCTTCCTCGAGAAGGGGAAGTATAACCCCTCCCTGAAACTCGCCTACAAAGTGGCCCACACTCTCGGCTCCACCATCGAAGAGGTCTTCACCTTCGAGGACGAGGACGCGGCATGATCGTGCCGTAGCCGGCAGAGGCTGCACGGCAGACCACGCCGCTGCCATCCAGACCTCCCCGGACAGGCGGGCCCCGGGACTCGCAACCGACACCCCCAAGAGAGGACAGGCAGACGGGTGCAGCAGAAAGCGCCCGCTCCGGGACGATATGGCAGAACAACAAAGGAATCGCAAAAAATGATATTGGGGACAATCTCTAAGGTTGGAGTGGCAGGGTAAAAGCATTTTGATTTGGAATTCTGGCAATAACTGCCCCGATTTTACATCAACCCAAGAATCAGGCCCATTTCCAGGGAACTAATTTTTATCATAATCTGAATATATTATATGGCGACGCTCCGATTATTCGGGATGTGCGCAGCGCCCGGGAATTGTTTTCCGCCTTTTGGAGAGATACGTATCGATCTTTTCTACCCCCGCCGATCACCGCCGTCCGGCCGCTCCGGTGCAGACCCGCGGACGGCAGGCCGTACAGAACGCCGGCCCCTTCCGATCGGTCTCGGCGATGGTGTTTGAGAAACGCATGACGCACCGGGGGTCTTTGCAGTGAGCGAGCCCGAAGGTGTGCCCCAGTTCATGCACCGCTTCCACGACGGCCCGGTGCCGGAAGACGGCCGGGTCCTCGGGGAGGCTGTAAAACGGCTGCCTGAGGCGATGCAGGGAGATCAGGGCACACCTCCGGCCCGCTATCCCGAAGACGAAGTTCATGCCCGGGAAGTAGAGATCCGCGTTGGTGACCCCCAGCACCCGGCCGTCGCCGGTGGTCTCCACGGAGAGCGAGAGGAACTCGAGCACCATCTCCGCGTCGTACTGGCCGCGGGCGGCGTTCCGCGCGGCTGCGGGAAGCGGGACCTCCTCCCCGATCGCGACGCCGCGGGAGAACGCCGCCTCCAGGGGGTCCTTGAGCATCCGTATATCCGCAGGATCGACCTTCCCGATCGGGACCAGGACAATACTCATGGGGACATCCCGGCGGCGGGTATCGGCAGGCGTGAACTTGATGGTATCGGTCATGTGTTCAGGGGGCGGCTCCCATGCCAGAGAGCCGCCCGGCAAGATCGCCGAGGATGATAACGGCCGCATATCTGTCAAGCGGCTGGTTCTGGTTCCCGCACTTCGGCGAGTAGATGCATGCCGGGCATCCCGCAGCGCACCCGCAGTCGCGGACCAGCTCGTGCGCCGTCCCGGCGATCGCGGGAAGGAGATCGAAGGCCTTCTCCGCAAGCCCGATCCCGCCCTCGTATCCGTCGTAGACGAATATCGTCGGCGCACCGGTCGCGGGGTGGAGAGGGGTCGAGAGCCCGCCGATATCGCGGCGGTCGCAGACGACATGATGGGGCATGACGGCGATCAGGGCGTGCTCCGCACCGTGCAGTCCGCCGGCAAGGTCCCGCCCCCCCGGCGGCGACCGCTTCCGCCGCCCGGTCCGGCAGGGTGAACCAGAGAGCCTTCGTCTCAAGGTGGAGCGGCGGGAGGTCCAGCCGGTGGTAACTCACGGCCCGGCCGTAGTGGCGCACCGTATACCCGACGACCTCTTCGGTGACCGTGACATCGCCGAAAGAGACCTGCACGCCGCCGATATCGCGGCACCGGAGTTCCCGCACGACCGCCACGTCAGTGGTGGAGAGGGGCCGGGTGTGGGTATCGGTATCGGTCTCCTCCACCCGGATGGTATGTTGGTCGAGGTCCATCCCGGTCACCGCATAGGTCTCCCCCCGGTGGAGGAGGACGGCACCCGGGTGCGCCTCCCGGTAGGCCTGCCCCCGATCCATCGTCTCAAGCAGCCTCGCCCCGTGCATCACCCGGAAGGTATCGGAAGAGACGGCGTCGAGGCCGACCGTATCCGCCGCCCGCCCCTGTCCGGCGTATATCCAGCCCCTCGAGGCCTTCCGGAGCAGGTGGACCCGCTCGAACGCCGCAAGCATCTCCGGCAGATCCGCGCCGAACCAGCGGCCGTCGCGCTCCGGGTCGACCGGGAGTTCCGCCGCGGCACAGAGGAGGTGGCCCGAGACGATGTAGGGGTTCCCCGTATCCACGACGGCGTGCTCGCAGGGGCGCGAGAAGAACGCCTGCGGGTGCCGCATGAAGTACTGGTCGAGCGGGTTCTCAAACGCTACGAGAACGGCAAACGACTCGCCGGAGCGGCGCCCGGACCGTCCCGCCTGCTGCCGGACCGAGATCATCGTCCCGGGGTACCCGGAGATGATGACACCGTCAAGCGACCCGATATCGATCCCGAGTTCGAGGGCGTTCGTCGTCACGACGCCGCGGAGACTGCCGTCTTTAAGGGCGTCCTCGATCGCCCGGCGGTCTTTTGGGAGGTAACCGGCCCGGTAGGCGCTTATCCCGGGGATGCTGCCGGACCGGATCGCGATCAGTTCGGCGAGTTTCCGGGAGACGGTGAAACAGAGTGTCCGGCACCCGCTCTCCACCGACGCAAGGAGGAGGTCTTTTGTCACCGAATGGACGGACCGCCCGCCGCTGCCGGCAGAGGGGTTGTAGAGGACGAACGTCTTCTCCCCCCCGGGCGACCCGTCCTCTCCGATAGAGACCGCCTCCTCCCCGGTCAGGCGGGCGGCGAACTCCCCGGGGTTTGCAAGGGTGGCGGAGGAGAGGACGAACTGCGGGCGGGCGCCGTAGTGCCCGGCGATACGTGCAAGGCGGCGGAGGAGCATGGCCATATGCGACCCCGCGACGCCGCGGTAACGGTGCGCCTCGTCGACCACCACGAACCGGAGGTTGCGGAAAAACCGGCTCCACTTCACGTGCCAGGCGAGGACCCGGTGGAGCTCGTGCGGGTTCGAGAGGATGGCCCGTGAACGCTCCCGGATCGCCGGGCGCCTCCCGCCGGGTGTGTCGCCGTCGTAGATAGCGGCATCCACCCCGATCCCGGAGGATCTCTCCAGTTCCCGGACCACCTTCACCTGGTCGTTCGCGAGCGCTTTGGTGGGGTAGAGGAAGAGCGCCGTCGCGGCGGGGTCGGTGGCGAGGCGCTCGAAGACCGGGAGCAGGAACGCGAGCGTCTTCCCGCTCGCGGTCGGGGTGGTGATGATGACGTTCTCCCCCGCCCGCAGGTGCTCGATCGCCGCGCACTGGTGGGTGTAGAGCCGGACCCCCTTTCCGTCGCAGTAGGCCCGGAGTCCGTCCGGGAGGGGGCGGGAGAGGTCTCCATACCGGGCTCTCCGGGGAGGGATGGTCTCGATATGCACGACCTGCTCCCGAAAGCCGGGATCGGCCGCGAGCAGGCCGAGGAAGTCACGCACCGCCGTCGCCATCCCCCCGGAGTATGGCAAAAAGCCTGGCGAGCGAGACGAGGTCCTGCCGGTTATGCTCCACCACCGGGACGAGCGGGCCGGGGTTTCCCGTCCGCTGGTAGGCGTCGTAAAACTCCGGCACCATCCTGCCCGGAACGTCGTTCTCCCGGTCGACGCCGAGGACCCCCGTCTCGAGCGTGCCGAGCCGGCAGGTGGCGAGCGAGTCCCTCCAGCGGCGGCGTGCAAAGTGGAGGACGTCAAAATGAGGCATGCTGAGGTCTGCCGGGATGCCGTAGTAGGCGAGCCGTTCCCGGATATAGGGGAGGTCGAACGCCCTGCCGTTGAAGGTTACGAGGGCCGCGCACTCCGCTTCCAGGTCGGGAAGAACAGCGGTAAGCACCGCTTCCTCCTCAACGACCGACCGGAGCAGGTACTGGCGGACGGCGATCGACCCGCCCCGGACCCGGGCGAGGCCGATCAGGATGATCGGCCGGGAGAAGAGCCCCAGCGTCTCGATGTCGAGGAAGACGAAGTCTTCGGGGGCATGGAACCGGCTGGCCTCGAGGAGGAGCGGGTCGCTTCGCCGGTGCCGCCGCCCGATCCACTCCAGAAGATCGCAGGTGTTTCCTTTCGCTACCGAGTCAAGGAGCCGTGCGGCCTCCCGCCGGTAGAGCGGGTGCCGGGCAAGATCGGCAACCGTCCGGTAGCCCCGCCCCTTCAGCTTCCGCTCCGTCACTTCGCCGATGCCGCGGACCAGTTTGAGGTCGCCGAGGACGGCCGCCGCCGCCCGGGCCGGGTCGCGGCCGTCAAGGTCCATGGCACTCCGGGATTCGAGAAGATAACACGTTCCTCCGGGACACGCAACCTCCCGGCCGCAGAAGACATCCTCGAACGCCCGGCCCCGGTACCCGGCAACAAGGTCGTCCCGGAGTCTCCGGGCCCTGTCGTAGTCGGAGCGGGGGACGAACGAGGACCAGGGGGCGGGGAGAAAACCCTCGCTCCCGTCAGCGAGATCGTATTCCCCGGCCCGGTCAATCCGGGCCCGCCACAGCCTCCCTGCCTGATCGAACGGGTGAGCCATCCTGTCGACAGAAGGTTGGATCCTGCCGGCATTCAAGATAACCGCCGCGGGGTGAAAGTGAACGGGGCGCCGGTCCCCCCCGCATCACTCCCGCCGTGCAGGCCTCACCACGATCGAGCACGTACCGTCGCCGGCACAGATGGCGCTCTGGTACTTCAACGTGTAGTCCCGGTTCAGGTCGGGTATCGCGGCTTTTGAGTAGGCGTGACAGGCGTTGCAGACGGCAAGAGGGTTCTCCCCCTGCTCTTTTGCTCGCGCGGTCATCGCGCACTTCCGGACGGTCAGGATCGCCTCGTCCGGTGCTGAGTCTTTGACCTCATACCGGTATTCCGGCCCGAAGAGCACCCCTGTCGCCGCCGCAAACGCTTCCGCAACCTCCCGGGCGTTTCCGAGCGGCATCCCGAAAGCACGGGCGATGACGCCCGCTTCCCGGCCCTGCTCCCGCCATACCGCCCGCTCGATCTCGTTGTAGAGCTGGTCGTCGGCGCCGTCCCTGATGGCCCGCCGGTAGGCAAGCGGCAGCGCGGAGACCTCCCGGGCGGCGAGTTTCCATCGTACGTCCACCGGTATTCGTTCGAATGCATCCATATCCTCTCTTACCTCCTCGTGACGGTCTTCGGATCGGGGACGGGTACACCTGCAACCCCATGAAGGTTCTCACGAATGTGCCGCCTCTCCCGGGCACCGCATAAATACTCCTGCGGACAACAGAAGGAGAGGTATGAAGATCGGAGCAGTCCTGATCGATATCGACGGCGTCCTCTACGTCGGCGACCGGCCGGTCGTTGGAGCGGACCAAACACTCCGGGAACTCGACCGGCGGGGAATACCTTACCGGTTCGTCTCCAACACCACCCGCCGATCCCGCCGCTCGGTCGCCGGCCGCCTGCAGGATCTGGGCTACGCCGTCCCGGAACCCTGGATCATCACCACCCCGGTCGCCGCCGCCGCGCACCTGCGGGAAGGGGGCCGGACCCGGTGCTTCCTCCTCACCACCCCCGACGCACGGAGAGACTTCGAGGAGGCCGGTATCACGGCCGTGGAGGAGGGGGCCGATGCGGTCGTGATCGCCGACGCGGGCGACGATATGACCTACGCCTCGATGAACCGGGCATTCCGCCTTCTCGTGGACGGTGCAGACCTCGTCGCGCTCGAGAGAGACCGGTACTGGATGGGAGCAGACGGGCTGATGCTCTCGGCCGGCCCCTTCGTGGCCGCGCTCGAGTACGCCACCGGGAAAGAGGCGGAGGTGATTGGAAAACCCTCCCCGGCGTTATTCCATCGTGCGCTCCGGGAGATCGGGGCGCGCCCGGATGAGGCTGCGATGATCGGCGACGATATCGTCACCGACATCGGAGGCGCCCGGGCCTCCGGGATGAAGGGCATCCTGGTCAGGACCGGCAAGTACCGGGAAGAAACCGTCCGTCGATCGGGCATCACGCCGGACCTCGTCATCGACTCGCTGGCAGACCTCCCGGACCATCTCTGATACCATGTGGAAACGGATCCTCACCGCGCTCGTCCTCGTCGCCGCGGTACTCGGTGCCGGGTGCCTGGGCGGCCTCCTGCACCCGGCGGTCGTCCCGCCGGCGATCGTGCCGGTCGAGGGGGCGCCCCTCGACGACACGCCGACCTATACCTTCCCGTTCGGGGACGGCGAGGAGACGATCCGGGTCGATCCCGACCCGGCGGTCTATGCAGGCGCTAAGAAAGCGGATCGGCAACTCTACCTCTCTAAAGACCTCCCAAAAGAGGAGTGGATCCCCATCTATTATCTGGCGTTCGTCAACGACTCCCACCAGGAGCCCTTTTACGCGGACCTGCTCGCGGCCCTCCGGGAGATCCGGGACCGTGAAGGGCTCGACGACGACCGCTACCTGGAACTGATCGCCGCGTTCGTGCAGTCCATCCCGTATGAGACCGACGCCTCGATCGTGGAGCCGAAGTTCCCCATCGAGACCTGCGTCGACGGGGAGGGCGACTGCGACGACAAAAGCCTCCTCCTCGCCGGGCTCCTCGCACGGGAAGGCTACGGGGTCGCGCTCCTCTACTTCGGCGACGAAGCGCACATGGCCGTCGGGGTGGAGAGCCCCGGGTGCTTCTACCGCAACACCACCTATGCCTACATCGAGGCCACGAACGCAAGTTACGTGGGCATTCCGCCTGCGGCGCTCGCGGACGGAACCGTCCTCTCCTCCGATCCCCTGGTGATCCCGGTCGGGGACGGAAGCAGGTTCTACGCGGCGTGCGGCGAGATTGAGACGATCGAACGAGCCCTCGCGACATCCCGCAACCGGGTCGAGGAACTCGGGGCGGAACTCGCGGCACGCCACCGGGAGCTCGAGGAGGAGAGAGCGTCCCTCGACGCCCTCGGCGCACGGCTGACGGATCTCTCCCGGTCGGGGGAGATCCGGGAGTACAACCGTCTCGTCCCGGAATACAACCGGAAGGCCCGGGACTACAACGACGCGGTAGAAGCCTACAACGCCCTGCTCGAGGAGTCGGAGGCTGCCGTGGATCTTCATAACTACCTCGTCGCCCACGCCCACGACCGGCCCGGGTCGTACCTCCGGGCCCGGGAGTACCTCGCGGGGTGACCGGGGGGACTTACGCCAGGCTCTCTGCCTCACGAAGGGTGCGGTTCGCCGGGACGGTGACGGCGAAGTACGCCGCCTTACGCATCTGGCTCCGCCGGACAACGGTCGGATACCGGGCGGCCCGCTCGGCGAGACAGGCAAACGTGGTGAATGCGGATCTTTCCATACATGAAACGGAGTGAGGGCGCTACTTAACCGTAGGCCGCGTGCGGGGTGAAAGTGAAGAGCCGGGGGGTCCGCCCGGAACTTTGCACCCGTTATGCAGGGATTTACCGGGTATCGCCGCGATCCGGGCTTCCACCGGTCGAAACGGTAATTGCTCCGTTGGCAAGTGTTAATGTATTCCCTGACAAATACATGGAACGGAGTGCCGTATGCTGGATATCAGTGATTTACACGTGAACGTGGATGGCACCGAGAAGCTCCACGATATCAACCTCCATATCGGGCAGGGGGAGACCCATATCCTGATGGGGCCGAACGGCTCGGGAAAGAGCACGCTGCTCAAAGCGATCATGGGGTTTGGTGGCTACACGATCACGTCCGGGTCCATCGTCTTTAAAGGGCAGGATATTACCGGGATGTCGATCCACGAGCGGGCCCATCTCGGGATAGGCATGATGTTTCAGCACCCGCCCGCGATATCGGGGCTGAAACTCGAAAAACTCCTCGCCGCCACGTCTCACCTGGGGCAAGACGCGATCGAGGCGCTCGCGCAGACGGTCAATATGGAGGACTTTCTCGCCCGGGACACCAACGTCGGGTTCTCCGGCGGCGAGATCAAGCGGAGCGAGGTCCTGCAACTGAAGGTCCAGCAGCCCGATTTCCTCATGCTGGACGAGCCGGAGAGCGGTGTCGACCTCGAGAACATGAGCCTGATGGGAAAGGAGATCGCAGGCCTGCTCGAGAAGGATGTCCACATCGTCAACCGCCGCCGGAGCGGCCTGATCATCACCCATACCGGCTACATCCTCGATTACCTCGAGGCCGACCAGGGGCATGTGCTGATCGACGGCCAGATCCGGTGTCACGGAAACCCCCGCGAGATCCTGCGCGTGGTCAAAGAGAAAGGATACGGAGAGTGTCTGCGTTGCAAACAGATGTAGGCGATATTGAGCAGCTCTCGCAGGAGGACCGGGAACGTCTCGCCCTGACCGGCCTTGAAGTCGGGATGCAAAATAGGTGCGGGAGTTTCTTCCAGATCGATCAGAACGTGATCCAGACCACCTGCGGTGCCGAAGGGATCGAGATGATCCCCATCAAGGCCGCCCTCGAGAAGTACGACTGGGTGAAGGACTACTACTGGAACGCCGTCTCACGCGATAAGGACAAATATACGCAGTACCTGGCAAAGCAGGAGAGCCCGCAGGGCCTCGTCGTCATCGCGCAACCGGGTGTGAAGGTCGCCATGCCCCTCCAGGCCTGCCTCTTCCTCCGCGAAGAGCCGGTGCAGCACGTCCACAACATCTTCATCGCGAGGGAAGGCTCGGAGATCAACATCATCTCCGGCTGCGCGAGCTCCTGGCAGAAAGAGCACGGGGCGCATATCGGGGTGACCGAGATCTACGTCGGCAAAGGGGCCAGGGTCACGTCCACGATGATCCACAACTGGAACCCCGGCATCAGCGTCTTCCCGCGAAGCGCCACCATCGTCGAGGAGGACGGGACGTTCCTCTCGAACTACGTCTGCATGCAGCCAGTCAACCAGGTCAACATGTACCCGACGGCACGCCTGGTCGGGAAGAACGCCGTGGCCCGGTTCTCGAGCATCGTCGTCGCGACACCGGGCTCAACCCTCGATCTGGGTTCCCGGGCCATCCTCGGCGCCGAGCACACGAGCGCCGAACTGATCACCCGGGCGATCACCACCGGCGGCACCATCATCTCCCGGGGCCACATCCTCGGCGAGAAGGATAACACCCGGGGCCACATCGAGTGCAAGGGCCTGATCCTGAAAGACGGGATCATCCACGCCATCCCCGAGATCGAAGGGACGCTGACCGGCACCGAACTCTCCCACGAGGCCGCTGTCGGCAAGATTGCCCGCCACGAGATCGAGTACCTCATGGCACGAGGGCTCTCCGAGGAGGAGGCCACCGCAACCATTATACGCGGTTTCCTGGATGTGAAGATCAGCGGCCTGCCTGCGGTCCTGCAGGCGCAGATCGATGCCGCGATCGATAAAGCTGAATCAGGGTTCTGATTCGGGAGAAGAGATGACACAGACCGATCCCTGCCAGGGGGAGCGCGAGGAGATGGTGGAGTTCCAGATCCAGGCCCGGGGGGTAGGGGATCTGAGGGTGCTTGCCGCGATGCGGAAGATCCCCCGCCACCTCTTCGTGCCGAAGGGCTATGAGCGTGCCGCCTACGAGGACCGACCCCTCCCCATCGGGGAGGGGCAGACCATCTCCCAGCCCTACATCGTCGCCGTCATGACCGAACAGCTCGAACTTGCGCCGCAGGACCGGGTCCTCGAGATCGGGACCGGCAGCGGCTACCAGGCTGCACTCCTCGCCGAACTCGCCGCGAAAGTCATCTCCGTCGAACGCCTCCCGGACATCGCCGCCCGGGCGCGAGAGAACCTTGCCCGGGCGGGGGTCACCGGCGTCCGGATCGTCGTCGGCGACGGCACGAAGGGCTACCCTCCCGAAGCGCCGTACGATGCCGTCATCGTCACGGCGGCATCGCCCGAGATCCCCAAACCCCTGATCGACCAGCTCGCGGAAGGCGGACGGCTGATCGCTCCCGTCGGGCCGCGGGAGTGCCAGGACCTCATCAAACTCGTCAAACGCGAAGGCAGAGTGGAAAAGATCCCGCTCGGCGGCGTCTGCTTCGTGCCGCTGATCGGCCAGTTCGGATGGAAGGGAGAAGGATCCCTGTGAAGGTCTACGACATCACCCGGGACCTCTCCGGGGAGACCGTCCTCTACCCCGGGGACGTCAGGCCCCGGTTTCGCGAGATCGACAACGGGCAGTACCGCGTGACCGAGATGACCCTCGGGAGTCATACCGGGACGCACATCGACGCCCCGTCGCACTACCTGGAGGGCGGCCGGACGGTCGATGAGATCCCGCCCGGGGTGCTCGCGGGACCGGCACGGGTGCTCGATTGCAGCGATGCGGAAGCGTTCATCGGTCCCGGCAGCCTCGCCGGCCGTCTCGACGGCACCCGGACGGTCCTCCTGAAAACCTGGTTCTCTGAGCGGCGGGAGTTCGAACCCGGCTACCCGGCGCTCTCCCTCGAGGCGGCAGACCTCATCGTTGAAGCCGGGATCACCTGCCTCGGGACCGACGCCCCCTCGATCGAAGCATTCGGCGGCGACGGTTCGGTCCACCGCCGGCTGCTCGGGGGCGGGACAGTCATCCTCGAACTGCTCGACCTCTCCGCCGTGCCGGAGGGAAACTATTTCATGGTGGCGTTGCCGTTACGGCTCAAAGGTGCGGACGGGTCGCCCGTGCGGGCGATCCTCCGGGACAGGGAGGAATAAACGTGAGTTTCTGGCACGATGCAATAGGAAAACTGGAGTCGATCCTCGCGGACAGCGGGTGCGAGGACGGAGTAGTGGCGCTCAATGTGAACTACGATGCAGACGTCTGCCAGTATCCCGGAGGGGTATGCATGGAAGGGCAGTTCGGTGGCCGGAGCGGGCAGTTCATCACGAACGAGCCCCTCCGGGCAAACACCCGGGTCTCGTTCATGTTCGGTGCGCCGCTTGCAAATCAGAAGCAGCGGGCGGCGGCAGGCGCGATCGTCAACGCCGTCTCGGCGTTCCTCTGCCTGGCACGGAGACTCCGGCCCTGCAACCCCGACTGCTACGCTCCCTGCCTTGCGGAGCTCTCCCGTGAGGTCGCCGGAAAACGTGTCTACCTCGTCGGCCCGATGCCGGTGCTCGAGCGGACCCTCGGAAACCAGGTGGTCGACTCGCCGGAGGCGGCAGACATCTTCCTGGTCGCCGGGGACGGCATGACGACCGATACGGGGATCGCCTGCATCGACGAGTACCGGGCGGAGAAACGAATGATATTCCTCGGGCCGTCGACCGCCGGGGTCAGCGGCCTTATAAGTCTCGAGCACTGGTGTCCCTACGGACGATGAATACCTTTTTTTAGGAAAGAAAGGATTATACAGGAGTATGCTTTTCGGCTCTTCCGGAATCCGGCAGGAGTTCGGCCCCGGCCTCGTCGAGCTCGCGCTCCGTATCGGAGCAGCCACCGCAGCCGGTGCTTCAATGATCGTCGTCGGCCGGGATACCCGCATGACCAGCGAACTGCTGGAGCACAGCGTCGTTGCCGGGATGCTTTCGGCCGGTGCAACCGTTTATTCCTGCGGCATCGCGCCCACGCCGACGGTCGCGCACGCGACGGGATGCGTTGACGCAGGGTGCATGATCACCGCCTCGCATAACCCCGAGTCCTACAACGGGGTCAAACTGTTCAACCCCGACGGGTCGTCGTTCACCCGCCGGCAGCAGGCCGTACTCGAAGAGGCGCTCCGCGGCACACACTGGAAGAACTGGGACGAGCAGGGGCACGCCTTTCCCATCGACGCGGTAGACGCCCACCGGGAGACGATCCTCGACCTGGTCAGCCTGGAGAGGCCTGTTGCGGCCGTGCTCGACTGCGGCAACGGTGCGGGAAGCGTCATCACCCCCGATCTTCTTGCCGGAGCCGGGGCAGCCGTCATCGGGTTGAACTGCAACGTTGCAGGAAAGTTTGCCCGCCCATCGGAGCCGCTTGAAGCAAACCTCCCCTACATCGGTGAGATCGTCCGGCGACGGGAGGCCGCGTGTGCGGTGATCCACGACGGCGACGCCGACCGGATGATGGCGTTCGACGAGCGCGGCCGCTACATCGACGGAGACCACCTCCTCATGCTCTTCGCGAAATATCTCGACCGGAAGCGGGTGGTCACCACCATCGACGCCTCCATGGCAATCGAGGAGGTCGCGGAAGTCCGCCGCACGCCGGTCGGCGACAGCTTCGTCTCCGAAGAGCTCCTCTCCTGGGGAGACTTCGGCGGGGAGGCATCGGGAAGCTGGATCTTTCCCGAACACTCCTACTGCCCGGACGGGGTCTACGCCGCGGCCCTGCTCTGCGAGATCGCCTCGGAGTGGTCGATCGCCGAGGAACTCGACCGGATGCCCCGGTATACCCTTCTCCGGGAGTCGTACCGCATCGGATCGCCGCAGGAGGTCATGGTGGCGATGGGGGCAGACGAGTCGACGCACGGTATCCGGTTCGAGGACGAGGACGGCTGGTATCTGATCCGGGCAAGCGGCACCGAACCGAAGGTCCGGATCACGGCCGAAGGAAGAACGCCCGCAAAGGCGAAAGAGATGCTTGGCCTGGGGCATGCCGCCCTTGAGCGAGCGAACCGTATTCTGGAGTGAGTGTATGCAGTGTGTCGTACTGGCAGCAGGAGAGGGGAAACGGATGCGGCCTCTGACCGCCCGCCGTCCGAAGGTGATGCTTCCCATAGCCAACCGCCCGATGATGGAACATCTGGTTCTCGCGGCCCGCGATGCGGGGATCAACGATTTCATCTTTGTCGTCGGCTACTTCGAACGTGAGATCCGGAACCACTTCGGTGACGGGAGCAACTTCGGCGTGAAGATCACCTACGTGACCCAGCGCCACCAGCTCGGCACGGCAGATGCCCTGCGGGCGACGGCAGGAATGGTCAACGGCCGGTTCCTCCTCCTCAACGGAGACATGGTCCTCAAAAAGGACGATATCCGGGAATTCGGCCGGATGGGTGCTCCCTGCGTGGGGATACACGAGACAGACCACCCGCAGGACTACGGCGTCGTGACGGTCGAGGGGAACCGCATCACCGGTCTTGAAGAGAAGTCCGAAGACCCGAAGAGCAACCTGATCAACGGCGGCGCCTACCTCTTCGACCCCGACATCTTCGACCTTCTTGCGGGGATCAGGATATCGGGGCGGGGCGAGTTCGAGCTGACCGACGCACTCTCATCCTATATCGGGGGAGGGACGCTCAGGGCATACCCGCTGGACTACTGGCTCGACGTGGGGCAGCCGTGGGACCTCCTCGACGCAAACGAGGCACTCATCTCTTCGCTCTCCCACGAACGGCACGGGACCGTCGAGGACGGATGCACAATCCCGGAGACGGTCAGCATCGGGAAAGGGACCGTTATCCGGGCCGGGACCTACATCGAGGGGTCCTGCGTCATCGGCGAGGACTGCGTCATCGGCCCCCACGCCTACATCCGGGGCTCCAGCGCCATCGGCGACGGCTGCCACATCGGGCACGCGACCGAGATCAAGAACTCCATCATCATGTCGGGAACAAAGATCCCGCACTTCAACTACGTGGGCGACAGCATCGTCGGGAGCGGGTGCAACTTCGGGGCGGGCACCAAGGTCGCAAACCTCAGGCACGACAACGGAGCGGTGAAGGTCTGCGGGAAGACCACCGGCAGGAGGAAGTTCGGCGCCATCATCGGCGACGACGTCCTCTTCGGGATCAACTGCTCGGTCAACGTCGGGAGCCTCATCGGCAGCAACGCGAAGATCGCTCCCCACTCCCTGGTGGAAGGATGCATCGAGGACGGGTCCATTATCAGGTGATATGATGCAGGCAGTCATTTTAGCAGCGGGAGAGGGGAGTCGTCTGCGGCCGCTCACCCGGAGCAAGCCCAAAGCCATGCTCCCGGTCGCAAACCGGCCGATCATCGAGTACGTCATCGACGCCCTGCTGGAGAACGGGATCCGCGACATCGTGGTTGTCGTCGGGTATCGCAAGGAGGACGTCATCCGGCACCTCAACAGGCTCGACGCTCCCATCCAGGTCGTCGTCCAGGAACGGCAGCTCGGGACCGCGGATGCCCTCCGGGCGGCCGAGTCGGAAATCACGGAAGACTTCCTCGTTCTTCCCGGCGACAACTACATCAACGCGGAATCGATCGCCCGGATCAGGAAGGAGCAGAACGCCATGCTCGTGGCCGAACACCCGAACCCCTCGAACTTCGGGGTCGTGGTGATCAGGAACGGCCTCGTCCGCGAGATCATCGAAAAACCCGAAGACGCCCCGACATTCACCGTATCGACCGGAATCTACTCGTTCACACCCAACGTCTTCTCCTACCTCCAGACGAATGAGATCCCCGACGCCCTCTCCGCCATGATCACATCGGGCCGGCGGATACGGGCGATCCCGGCAGACGACTGGCAGGATGCCGTCTATCCCTGGGACCTCCTGAAATTGAGCAGCCGGATGCTCAAAGGGATCACTCCCGGGATCGGGGGAACGGTCGACGCATCCGTCATCCGCCGGGGCACCGTGCACATCGGCACCGGGACGACCGTCGGCCCGAACACCGTGATCTACGGCCCGGTCACCATCGGGAGCAACTGCAACATCGGCCCGAACTGCGTGATCATGCCCGATACGAGTATCGGCGATCGGGCGGTGCTCGAGCCGTTCACCTACGTCGCCGACTCGCTCGTCATGAGCGACGTTACGATCGGGTCCCATTCGAGGATCGTCTCGGCGGTCTTCGGCCAGGGGTGCATCCTCGCCGACCATACCACCACCTACCCCTCCGCGAGCCTCATCGAGCTCGGTGGCCGGATCCAGAAGGAGGAATTCGGTGCAGTCCTCGGCGAGGGGGTCCGTGCGGCACCATTCACAACATTTAAAAATTGTATAGCAGGTAACAGTGTCACCATCGAGGGAGGGAAGACGGTGGTCGGCATCATCGAGGACGGCACCCGGGTGATGTAGATGTGTGGAATCGTCGGCTATATCGGGAGACGGGATGCAACCCCGGTCCTGATCCAGGGGTTGAAGCGGCTTGAGTACCGGGGCTACGACTCCTTTGGCATCGCGACGGTCGGGAGTGCGATCGGGGTCTACAAAAAGACCGGCCGCATCTCGGAGGGCGAGGCCGGGGCGGCCGACCTGCACGGGTACGCCGGGATCGGGCATACCCGGTGGGCCACTCATGGCGAGCCGAGCGACACCAACGCCCACCCGCATACCGACTGTGAGAAGAAGATCGCCGTGGTGCACAACGGGATCATCGAGAACTACAGCGAATTGAAGCGCCAGCTCGAAGGGCGCGGCCACATCTTCCGGTCCGAGACCGACACCGAGGTGATCGCACACCTCATCGAAGAGCACTATGACGGGGACCTTCTCGCGGCTGTCAACGCGACCCTGCCCCTGCTCAAAGGCTCATACGCCGTCCTCGCGATAGCGGAGAACACCCAGCGGATCGTCGCCGCCCGCGACGCAAGCCCGCTCGTCCTCGGTGTCGGGGATGCCGAGATCTTTGCCGCCTCGGATATGACACCACTCCTCGAGTACACCGAACGCGTGATCTTTCTTGAGGACGGCGACGTCGCCGACATCACGCCCGACCGTTTTACCGTCTACCACGAAGGCCGGGTAGTGGAGCGCCCGGTCGAACTGATCGACTGGTGCGTCGAGGATACCCGGAAAGGCGGGTTTGCCCACTACATGCTAAAAGAGATCTACGAACAGCCCCAGTCCTTCTACGAGACCATCAGGGCGGGCATCGACGATCGCGTCCGGCAGATGGTCATGGAAGCAGGCGAGATCACCCTGGTCGCGTGCGGGACGTCCTACCACACCGCCCTGGCCTTCAAATACATGGCCGAATCGCTCTGCAGCATACCGGTACGGGTCGAGCTGGGGTCGGAGTTCAAGTACTTCACCCCGCCCCTCCGCGGCCTCGTGATCGCGGTCTCGCAGTCGGGGGAGACCGCAGATACGATTGCCGCCTTGAAGATGGCGAAAGCCCGCAACTGCCCCACCCTTGCCATCACCAACATGCAGGGGAGTACGGTCACCCGGGTTGCGGACGAGACCCTCTTGATGCGGGCCGGCCCCGAGATCGGCGTCGCCGCAACCAAGTCCTACACGGCACAGCTTGCGGCGCTGATGCAGATCGTCAACCTGCGCTGCGAGGGGGCGTTCGACGATGCTCTGTCGCACGCGCACCTGGCTATAGGGGACATCCTCCTCCAGGACGTCCACGAGGCGGTCGCCCTCTGTTCGAAGGCAGATCACGTCTTCTTCGTAGGAAGGGGACCATTTTACCCGGTCTCGATGGAAGGCGCCCTCAAGATGAAGGAGATCAGTTACGTCCACGCCGAGGGGTATGCGGCGGGAGAACTGAAACACGGGCCGTTTGCCCTGCTCACGGAGGAGACGCCGGTGGTCGCCGTCTGCACCCCCGGGCCGACCTACGGCGTGATGGCATCGAATATCAAGGAGATGAAGGCACGGAAAGCGCCGATCATCGCTCTCGGCGTTGCCGGCGATACGGAACTTGCCGAGATCGTGGACATCTTCATCCCCATTCCGAACACACACCTTCTGGTGCAGGTGCTGACCGCATCGATCGTCCTCCAGCTGCTCGCCTACCACACCGCCTGTGCGCTGCAGCGGGATGTCGACAAGCCGCGAAACCTGGCAAAGAGCGTGACCGTTGAATGATTGAGTATGGATATAGCGCCCTCGGCGAGGGGGCGACGATATTCGAGCCGGTGACCATCGGGTTCCCCTCCCGCGACCGGATGGGAGAGGACGATTACCCCGGCGCCACCATCGGGAGGAACGCCGTCCTCCGGTCGGGCACGATCATCTACTGCGACGTGACGATCGGCGAGGGCTTTCAGACCGGCCATAACGTGCTGATCCGCGAGAAGACGACCATCGGCGACCGCGTGGCGATCGGGACGGCGGCGGTGATCGAGGGGGACTGCATGATCGGCGACGATGTTCGGCTCCAGAGCCTGGTCTACATCCCCACCGGCGCCCGGATCGGCGACCGGGTCTTTGTAGGGCCGAACGCCGTGCTGACGAACGACCGCTATCCTCCGGGACCGCACGAGTCCCTCCGGGGCCCGGTGATCGGGAACGACGCCGTCATCGGTGCGAACGCGACGATCCTCCCCGGCGTCACTGTCGGCGAGGGAGCGTTCGTCGCCGCGGGCGCGGTGGTGACGAAGGACGTCCCGCCCGGAATGCTCGCGGTGGGGACTCCGGCACGGTTCCGGCCGCTCCCCCCCGAAGCGAGGCGGTGCCGGTGAAGATCCCCGTCGCCCGGCCGATCGTCGGGGAGGAGGAGATCGCGGCCGTCGCCGATGTGATGCGGTCGGGGATGCTGGCCCAGGGGTCGGTCGTCACGGAGTTCGAGTCGCGGTTCGCGGACTACTGCGGTGCCGCCCACGCGATCGGCGTAAACTCGGGAACGGCCGCGCTCCATGCGGCCCTGCTTGCTGCAGGCATCGGGCCGGGCGACTCGGTGGTCGTTCCGGCGTTCACGTTCTTCGCGACGGCCTCGAGCGTCTCGATGTGCGGGGCGACACCGCTCTTTGCGGACGTCGAGCCACGGACGTTCAACATCGACCCGGACTCGGTCGGGGCCCTCATCCGGCCCGACACCCGGGCGGTCATCGGGGTCCACCTCTTCGGGCAGCCGTTCGACGTCGGTGCCGTCCGCGCTCTCTGCGACGACCACAACCTCGTCCTCATCGAGGATGCGGCCCAGGCCCACGGCTCGGAGTACCACGGGAAACGGGCGGGGAGCCTCGCCGACCTCGCCTGCTTCTCGTTTTACCCCACGAAGAACATGACCACCGGGGAGGGAGGTATGGTTACGACCGACGACGATGCCCTTGCAGAACGGGTCAGGCTCCTCATCAACCACGGGCAGAGCCAGAAGTACCTTCACTCGGCCGTCGGCTACAACTACCGGATGACGAACATCGCCGCCGCCATCGGCCTCGTGCAGCTCGGCCGGGTCGAGGGGTTCAACGAGCGCCGGATCGAGAATGCCCGGTACTTCAACCGCCACCTTGCGGGCACGGGACTCACGACGCCCCACGTCGCGCCGGGCGTCCGGCACGTCTACCACCAGTACGTCGTGAAACTCGCCGCCGGCTACCCGCTCACGAGGGACGCGTTCATGGACGCTCTCGCGGACAAGGGGATCGGGACCGCCGTCCACTACCCCATCCCCGTCAACCGGCAGCCCGTCTACGAAAACGAGTACGCTTCCTGCCCGGTGGCGGACGACCTTGCGGCCTCGGTCGTGAGCCTGCCCGTCCACCCGGCGGTGACGGACGAGGAACTGGCGTTTATCTGCGATGCGGTGCGGGAACTCTCCTGATTGAAAAGATGAATGGCCAAACACTCTTTTTTGTTGAAGGGCACTCCATCATCACGTTTGCTAGCGGCCTGGTGGATCTCCTTCGCAAGCTGTAGGCCACCGGAGATCGCCCTCCGGAATCCAACGGGGGCCGTGGCCGGATTTTATGAAAGAGAATAAATATAGATTTTACCGAAGCGATATAGTTATCTGTGCCGCAGAGGGATATTTTAATGTCGGAGATCACACCGCGGCAGGACAGGTAAGGCACGGTGCCTCGGAAAGCCTCCAAACACCGGCGCACCCGGGGCATCTACACCACTGCCGGATCCAGGATAGCCGGATTGCAGCAGCTATTCCCTGCACGTAGCAACGTACTCTTGCCCGAAACGGCGCACGAGGCTGCTTCTGAGCCTATGGGATGGGCACAACGCTCTGACATCGTGCAAAAGGGACTTGAAACCCAGGTACAGGTCAAGGTCAAATTTCAGCGAAGCAGGAGGAGCAAATGCAAAACCTTCTTGTAAAGATCACTGATAGAAGTGCAAAAATTGGAATTATCGGTCAGGGCTACGTCGGCCTCCCGCTTGCAATGGCTTTTGCACGGAAGTTTACCGTCTTCGGCTACGACGTCTGTTCAGGCACCGTCGAGCGGCTCCGGGCAGGGAAGTCTCACATCCAGGACGTTCCGGACACGCAGCTCTCCCTATACCTCGGACATACTTACTTCCCAACCTCTGACCCCGAAGACCTTCACCAGTGCGATTTTCTCATCATCTGCGTCCCAACGCCGCTATCGGAAGACAAGATCCCGGATCTGGGTTGCATAAAGGATGCCTGTTCGACTCTCAAAACCATTCTGCGCCGGGGGCAGTTCGTCATTCTGGAAAGCACAACTTTTCCGGGGACGACCGATGAGGTGGTGGTTCCGATCCTCGAAGAGACCGGGCTCGCCGCCGGTAGCGACTTCGGCATCGCCTACTCTCCGGAGCGGGTAGATCCCGGGAACAAGCAGTACCCCATCGATAAAGTGCCGACGGTCGTTGGTGGGATCAACGCCGAGTGTACCAAAGTGGCCGCCGCTTTCTACGGAAGTATCATGGACCGGGTTGTCCCGGTTCGGGATGCCCGCACGGCGGAAGCCGTGAAGATGATCGAGAACATCTTCAGGAACGTCAACATCGCCCTGGTCAATGAGATGGCTCTCATCTTCGAACGGATGGGCATCGACACCTGGGAAGTGATCGACGC
>JASGMC010000023.1 GCA_030156625.1 Methanoculleus sp. | reverse complement strand
CCCACACCAACGGTGAACGTGACACCCACACCAACGGTGAACGTGACACCCACACCAACGGTGAACGTGACACCCACACCAACGGTGAACGTGACGCCGACGCCGACGCCGGAAGTCAACATCACCGAAGAGATCGTTGCAGGGCTCTCAGGGCAGGAGAACCTGACGACGTTCGTCGGTGCCGTTAACAACTCCACTCTCGGCGAGAGGCTCGAGGCGAACAGGAGTTACGTGATGTGTGCTCCGACCAACGAAGCGTTCGACGGGCTGGGCAACGAGACGCTTTCGACGATCATGAACAACACGACGCTCCTGGACAGCATCCTTGAGTATCACGTCATCCTGGGAGACTACACGATCGAAGAGCTCGTGATGCTGTGCGAGAATTCGACCGACGGCCAGATCTCCCTGCCGACTGTTGCGGGCACGGATGTCAACGCCTCGCTTACCGACGGTCAGCTGCTCATCAACAACATCGTTGTTGTGACCCAGATCCAGATCACGAACAACATCGTGGTCTACGTGCTCGACGGTGTCCTGGTTCCACCGGACACCCCGATCCCAACCCCGACGATGACCCCGACACCCACTCCGACGGTGAACGTGACGCCGACGCCGACGGTGAACGTGACGCCGACGCCGACGGTGAACGTGACGCCGACGCCGACGGTGAACGTGACGCCGACGCCGACGGTCAACGTGACGCCGACCCCGACGGTCAACGTGACGCCGACCCCGACGGTCAACGTGACGCCGACCCCAACGGTCAACGTGACGCCGACCCCGGTACCACCGGGGGAGACCGTGGATCTCCAGCTCTATGAAGGCTGGAACTTCGTCTCTATCCCGAGGCAGCTCTCTGTGGGCAATGACACAGCAGCAGCGGTCTTTGCGGATGTCGATACCGGCGGACGGCCGTTCTACACTCACACCCCGGCGGGCGGGTTCGAGCCCCTGGGCGAGAATGAGACCCTGATGGTCCTTGAGGGATACTGGGTCTACTCGACCGAGGAGACGACCGTGGAGCTGATGCTCAGCACCAACCCGGTGCGGTCTCCCGCAGTCAAGACGCTCAGTCCGGGCTGGAACGCCATCGGCTACTCCGACCTGACGGAGCGCAGTGCGGATGAAGCGCTCACATCGGTGGAAGACGTCTGGGTCTATGTCGTCGGTTACGACGCAGAAGACCAGAGTTACCGGCCGGCGCTCATCAACAACCAGACCGGGGCCCAGGGCGAGAACCAGAGACTCTCCCCGACCGAGGGTTACTGGCTCTTCGTGCGCGAGGATGGCAGACTGGCTGCCATCAGCGCCTGACCTTTTTTTGCCGGCTGGATGTCCGGGTATTCCCGCCGCCGTCTCACGGTGGGGACGGGTGGAGCGGACCGCAACGGGCACTATTTAAATGCCGGTCCTTGAAGAAACACGGTAAAAATGCTCCCGTGAATGGCGCATGGCGCCGGAAACCGTCCCGGCGCCGGGCGGCTCACTCCGGAGTTCCCTTATACTCCCGCATCAGGGCGTCGCCGTAGGCCTCTCTCTTCTTTGTCGGGATGTAGTTGAATTCCCCGGCCCACCTGAGGAGCTCGGCGCGAATCGCGGCGTCGTCTTCCAGGTGCAGGTCCCGCACGCCGGCGACGATCAGGTCGAGCTGGTTGATGCCGGTCTCCTTCCCGTCCACGAGGACCGTCCTGATCTTGATCGCGTCCGGCCGGATCCCGCCGCAGACAGTGCAGTAATCGCCTTCCTTCTCGTTCGTCATGCTCTCACTCCTGGATCATCGTAAGCGACATATTGAACCGGGTTATGGCCGAGAGGGCGTGGGGGGCGTTTGCCGGGAAGATGATCGTCTCACCCTCGCTCATCTGGTGCGTCTCGCCCGCGATCCAGACCTCGCACTCCCCGTCGAGGATTGTCACCACCACATCGTAGGGCGCGGTGTGCTCCGAGAGCCCCTCGTCCTCGTCGAACGAGAAGAGCGTGATGCTTCCCGCCGGCTTGTTGACGACCATCCTGCTTGCCACGGTCCCGTCCTGGTAGGCGACGAGGTCCGCCAGCCGGAGGACCTTCCCCCGCAACTCCGCACGTTTCTCTTCAGACATGGATCCTACCTTTCAATGATGTAACTCACTCTTCCGGTGGTAATCTAGTTTTCGCATTCGCACGTCTGTATATGAGCGCTCAGGCTGTCCGGCGGGCACCCGTGCTCCGGCCGCAGCGGTAGCACCCGGCCGGACGCTTCGGGACCGGAGCGTATCCCGCGTACCTATCAGCAAGGCCCTGGAGTTCAAGAAGGCAGACCAACTGCTCTCGCGCTCCCACTGTAAGAGATTGTTTTAAGTCTTCCCGAAAGATTTATCCGCAAGAATAAGGATGTGGTCAGCATGATTCGCTCCCGGGAGGACTACTGCTTTTATCTCGAAGCTGACAGAATTGCATTGAAGATCATGAGACCCTGGCACGAATTTTTTATAAACGACATCTGGCGTTTCCAGAGGCTGCTCCGGAAACTGGAGTATTACATTAACTGCAGGCAGTCTCTTTTCTGGAGGCCGTATATCCTTTACCTGAACCTGAAGCATATCCGTCTTGGCAGGCGGCTCGGCTTTCACATCCCGCCGAATGTCTTTGGACCCGGCCTCTCCATCGCCCATCTGGGCCCCTTGATTGTGAATGGAAATGTCCGTGTCGGGGAGAACTGCCGTATCCACAGCTGTGTCCACCTGGCCACCCAGTGTGGGAGCGACGATGCGTGCCCGACGATCGGGGATAATGTCTTTATCGGGCCGGGTGTGGTGATGTTTGGGAATATCCGGATAGCAAACGGTGTTGTGGTCGGTGCAAACTCGGTCGTGAATACATCGTTCCTGGAAGAGGGCATCACCATTGCAGGTGTTCCCGCAAGGAAGGTGAGCGATAAGGGATTTGACCGATGCTACTTCAAAGCGACCGCCGTAGTGCGGGACCACGCGGGGAAGGTTCCGGGCGATGTATCCCGCCTGCAGGACGGTAGTATGGCAAAGAGCGTGCTGCCCCGGTCGTTCGAGAGGCTCTTCCGCTATATCAACCGGCGTTCGGGATAGTAGTCAGGTGCTCCAGCGCTCCGGTCCCCGCCCGCTGCTCGCGGAAAGCCGGATGAATTGCGATGAAAAAGGGGTGCTCCCGGCCTGCCGGGTGCCCCAGGCCCTGCACGCAGGCGGGACGGCGGCACGGGCCGCCTTCACAGCAGTTTCGTCCCGGTCGTCGGCCGCGGGACCTTCACCACGAGCACCCGGAAGGTGCTGTCGCTCTCGTTCATCCAGCGGTGCGGGATCGTTGCCGGGCTCTCGACCAGGTGATCCTTCCCGACCTCGGCACGCTCGTCGCCGATCTCGACGATCCCCGTGCCTTCGAGAACGTAGAAGAAGACATCCACCGGGGTTATGTGCTTCTTGAGCGATTCGCCGGGGACAAGCGTGATCACCACCGCAGTCGCGTGCTCGGTGTCGTAGACCTTCCGGGCGTCGACGTGGTGCGGGTTTTCACCGATCGGTTCCTTTGCTATATCAACGATCTTCATCTCGTTCATCTCCAGATGTTCTCATGGCACTCATCCCTTATAGTTCGTCCAGTAGTTCGCGAGGCTTTCCTGACGCCTCCGCTCCCGCCGGCGTGCCCGCATCTCCGGGTAGGTCGGCTCCGTGCTCTGGATCGCCGGGCAGTAAGGACAGAGGGCGAAAGCCACGTCGTCGGCCATATCCCTGACAGGGCAGAGGTAGGTCCCCTCCCACTCGTCGACGATCTGCCCGCCCGGGAACGGGGTGCCGACCGGGTGGGCGGGCTCCTCCACGACAAACATGGTGAACGCGGAGAGGAGGTACTTCAGGTAGAGGTGCTTCGGGTCCTTCTCCAGCGCTTTTACGGCGCAGGCCTCCGCCACCATGGCGGCGTAGGCGCCGAGCGCCGGGGCCGGAGGGTCGTCCAGTTCGCGGCCGCCGCCGTTCCGGGAGAGGAGGAGCAGGCGGTGGTGCGCCCCGGTGATCTCCTCCCTGACGCTCGAGAGAAGGCGGTCGCGGTAGCCTTCCGGGAGGTGGGCGACCTTCCGTTCGAACCGGGCGTTCATCGCCTCGAGGTCGCGCAGGTCGAATGCCGCTACCTCGCCGGCGATCACCCGGAGGAGGTCTCCCTTCGTCTCCGCCCCCTGCATCCGGCGGCACGCCGTCCTGATGGCCTCCGCCGATCCTGGCTCCTCGTGCTCTCCCTCCTCCCCGGAATCTCCGGCGAAGGTGTCGATGAGGAGTGAGCAGACCTCGCCGGGGCCGGTTCCGGGTGGGTCGCGGCCTTCCCGGACGATGAACTGCCGGATACACGCGAGGATCGTTACGAGCCGCATGGTCCCATCTGTTCTCCGGATGAGCATGGGACGCGGGAAGGTTTAACTCTCGTGTAACTCTCATAGTAACAAGAATGGACGACCTTGTCCGGAACCTCACAGCGCTCGGGCTGACGGAGTACGAAGCCCGGGTCTACGCGGCCCTTGTCGGGATCGGCGAGGGGAGCGCCCGCCAGATCCACGAGGCGAGCGGGGTCCCGCGCCCGAGGGTCTACGACATCGCCGAAGGGCTTGCCGGACGGGGTTTCATCACCGTCCGGCGAGGGAGCCCCCATATCTACATCCCGGCCGAGCCCGCCGTCGTCATCCACCACTTAAAAAGTGCCGTCGATGCCGCGGCGACGGCGGCGGTGCAGGGTCTCGATGCCCTCTCGCTCGACGCCCGGTCGAAGAACTCGCCGATCTGGTACGTGCAGGGGGAGTGGAGCATCCGGCGCCACGCGGAGTCGCTTGCCGCGGGCGTCACCCGCGACCTTGCGGTCGTCTGCCTGGATTACCGGGAGATCGGCGAGTTCGCCCGGCTGATTGCGGATGCGTCACGGGACCACCCGGTGAGCGTCCTCCTCCCGAACGGGAAGCGCGGGATCAAAAAGCCGCTCGGGGATGCATCGGTCCATGTTCCGAAGCCTTTCTGCACCTTCTTCCAGGAAAATATATTCGAGAAGGTCTACTGCGGCCCGATCCCGGTGGACGGGTCGGCGTTCCTGCTCGAGTACATCTTCATCACCGACGACCGCGTCTGCATGATCGTCTACCGCCAGGACGGGGTCCGTAACGCCGTCGTGATCACCCTGCCGTTCATCACCTGCGTCCAGAGGCAGTTCGTTAATCGGATGATCGCGAACGCCGATTGCATCAGCGCCCCCCTTCCGCGTAACCCTGATCAGACGGAGTCGAGCGGTATGTAGGGGGCGAAGGTCAGGACATCCTTTCCGACGGCGTCGAACCCGACCCGCTCGACGAACCGTGCGGTCCGTTCTCCCGGTCTGGCGTTCTCCCGGTAGTAATCGAGCAGCCGGCGGACCAGGTCGAGGGCCTGATCTTTCGTGAGGTCTTTTGCGGCGACATCCCCGATCCGGGGGCGGCCGCCGGAGTTGCCCCCGAAGATGACCGTCCAGCCTTTCGCGTTCCCGACGATCCCGATATCCCTGAGATAGCTCTCGCCGCAGCACCGGGGACACCCTGAGACCCCCATCTTGAGTTTTGCCGGCAAATTCATGTCCTGGTAGAGTTCCTCGGCCTCGAGCCCGAGGCCCAGGGAATCCTGCTTGCCGTATTTGCAGGTCACCGTTCCCGGACATGCCTGGACGTAGTGGACGCAGGGCGCGGTCGCCTGCCCGACAGTCATCCCGAGTTCGTTCCAGATGCTCTCGACGTCCTCTTTTTTGATGCCCACGAGCACCATCCGCTGTCCCGACGTCATCTTGATGACGGGGATCTCGTAGCGCCTGACGACCTTGACGATGCTCTCCAGGTGCTCAGGGCTGACGATTCCTGCGGGCGTTCTCGGCACGATCGCGTATGACGTACCGTCTCTCTGGAGGATCGCTCCCCTGGGTTCGTTTTCCATGCTTTTTTACCTCTCCGGCAGCGTCGGGTGCGCCGGATATGAATCAGCCATCGCTGTCCGGAGGGAAAAAGGTGGTGTCACCCTGCGAGGTACACCCGCTCAGGGACTCCTGTACGGCCCTTCGCCCCGCGAGCGAAGACGCCAGAGCAGTACGATTGCCGCCAGGAGCACGACGTTCGCGGCGAGCAGGGGCAGGTTTTCGGGGTTCCCCGCGTAGGCGAGGAGGCCGACCGGGAAGAGTGTTGCGGAGATGACGGCGGTCAGCACGGAGGCGGCAAGGAATATCGGGAACAGTCGCACCTCACGGTGCTCCCGCTCTGGTTCTGGTGAACCGTCGCGGTCTGTTCGTAGCCCGGCGCCCTGAACCCTTCGAAGAGGGGCTGCTGCATGAGGTACGACGCATAGGCGACGGCGAGCACCAGAGTGATGTAAGCCGCCGTTGCCGGGAGGAACCGCCTGCCGAGGGCTTCGCTCCTGATGAGGAGGTACAGGACGGCGAGGGGGGAAGCGCCGACGAACGCGGCCATCCACATGGTGGCGTTCACCGCCAGGCCGAACGGAGGATCGAATCCGGCCAGGACGAGTGCGCCGGGCTGGGTGAGAACGAGGAGGAGAAGGTTGATCAGGAGAAAGTCCACTCCCGTCCGGTATCCAGAGCCCATTCAGGTTTCTGTCGGCCGCCATGCCTTAAATCCTTTCTTGGTCCCCGCTGCTCTCCCGTTCCCCCGTTTCGGCGTGGGGCGTCCTGCCGGCAGCCTTATTCCTCATCGATATACCGCTTCAGCGCCACGGCGTTGTTGTGCTCCTCGTCCCGGGCGGCGTAGAGGAGCGTGACGGTCGTGTCAATCGCCTCCTGCCGGAGCCGGGAAAGTTCCTCCTCCTTCCCCTCGAGTTCGGCCCGGTAGCGTCGGAGAAACTCCTCCCACTTCGCCGGGTCATGCCCGAACCACCGCCGCAGTTCGTCGCCCGGCGCAAGGTCCTTCTCCCACCGGTCGAGTCTCGCCTCTTCCTTCGAGATGCCCCCCGGCCAGAGCCGGTCGACGAGAACCCGGGCCCCGTCATCCTCCGAGGGTTCCGCGTAGACCCTTTTTGTGCGCATCATGGGCACCGATACGGCGCCTCCTCACTTAACCCTGTCCCCGGTGGTAACCGGACCCTTATGGCAAAGGATTCCTGCCGGCCGGGGTTCTCCGGGGCGCATGGTGAACCCCGGCGAAAGGTATATCAAGCCTCTTTTCATCCCCCTGCCCCGTATGAACCGATTTTCGAGACTCCTGATCCTCACCCTGGTGATAGGGTGTGTGGCTCTCTTCTCCGGGGCGGTCGCCCAGGAGTATGGGAGCGGCCCGGCCGCGACCCCGGCCGGGAACGAGACCACTGACGCAAACGTCACCATCACGTCGCCGCTGGCGTTCGCCAGCGTCGCTGTCGGGAACGTGACCGTCGAGGTGAACGTCACGAACTTCACGCTGGTCGAGCCGACCGGGCAGGCGAACGCGGCGGGCGAGGGCCATCTGCACTACTACCTGGACGCCCCGGTGCCGACGAATGAGAGCGAGCCAGCCATCCCGGAGACCGGCGGCTACGTAGTCTCTACAAACCTCTCCCACACCTGGGAGAACGTGACGGCCGGCGAGCACAACCTCTCGGTCCAGGTGGTCAACAACGACCACACGCCGCTCATCCCGCTCACGTTCGAGACGGTCAACGTCACCGTCGACGGGAACGCGACGATGGTGAACATCACCGCGCAGGACAACGCCTTCGATCTGGACACCATCACGGTGCCGGCAGGGGCGAACGTGACGATGGCCTTCGATAACCGGGACGACGGCATCCCCCACAACGTCGCGGTCTACACGGATGCCTCAGCGGTCGAAGAGATCTTCGTGGGCGAGATCATCGCCGGGCCCGCCGGGACCACCTACACCTTCACGGCACCGTCCGACCCCGGTACCTACTACTTCCGGTGCGACGTCCACCCCTTCATGAACGGCGATTTCGTCGTGGAGTGATCCGAACCGGATCGGTACGTGGACGAGGGGCTCCCTTTCCCTCCCTCTCTCTTCTTTGATAACCGGCGGGCGTCCTGTGGCGAGGCTTGCCGTTCTCCGACTGATCCGGGCCCGTGCCGAAAGTTGTTTCAGGAAATCGGGCTTTTTTGGGGAGAAAAGGGCAACCTTGCGAAAGGTATATAGCGTGTTCTTCTCATTCCTGCCCCGTATGCAGAGATTGTCAAGGCTCCTGATCATCACTCTGGTAGGGTGTTTAATGCTCTTTTCCGGGGCGGTCGCCCAGGAAGAGAACGCGAGCGACATGACCAACGAGACAACAGGGCTTCAGACGGCGGAGGGAGCCCCGCCGGAGATCATGCAGTATGCGGCCGACTGGCCGCTTCCGAACAGAAACTACGAAAATTCCCGTGCAACGACCGACGTATCGATCAATAAAGAGAACGTAGACGATCTGGCGATCGCCTGGACGTTCGACATCACCACCACCGGCACCTTCGGCGGCGCGAGCAGCAACCCCATCATCATGGGAGACACCGTCTACTTCCAGGACCTCTACGCCGACACCTACGCCCTGAACCTTGCCGACGGTTCGGTGAAGTGGGAGAGGATCTACAACAACACCACCGTGACCGGACCGAACGGGCCGGCGGTCGGGTGGGGCAAGGTCTTCGTGACGAGCGACCCCTTCTCCGTCGCGGCGCTGAACGCATCGAGCGGTGAAGAACTCTGGTCGATGCAGCTCATCAACACCACGCCCCTGGCCGGGGAGATCATCGGCGAGGGCATCGACATCCAGCCCACGGTCTATGACAACCTGGTCTACACCTCGACAGTGCCCGGACGCGGCGACGTCTTCTACCGGGGCGGCGCCGTCGGGTACATCTATGCCCTCGACCAGGAGACCGGCGAGATCGCGTGGAACTTCAGCACGGTCGACGACCCGGCGAGCATCTGGGGCAACCCTGACGTCAACAGCGGCGGTGGGGTATGGTACACCCCGGCGGTGGATACAGAGACCGGCATCACCTACTGGCCCATAGCGAACCCGGCACCCTTCGCGGGGACCCCTGAGTTCCCGAACGGCGCAAGCCGGCCCGGCCCGAACCTCTACACGAACACCATGATGGCGCTCGACCATGCGACCGGGGATATAGTCTGGTTCACCCAGGTGCTTCCGCACGACCTCTTCGACCACGACCTCGCGATCGCGCCGATCCTCACCAGCGCCAACGTCGGCGGAGAGGACCAGAATGTCGTGATCGGCGCCGGGAAGATGGGCAGGGTGTATGCCTTCAACCGTGATACCGGCGCCCTCCTCTGGGTCGCCGTCGTGGGCAGGCACGAGAACGACCAGCTTGCGGCGCTGCCGCCCGGCAACACCACGGTCTACCCGGGAGCGCTCGGCGGTGTCGAGACCCCGATGGCCTACGCGAACGGCACGGTCTACGTGCCCTACGTCGACCTCTATACCAACTGGACGCCGACAAGTTCGCTCTCCCTGGGCGTCGAGGGCGCGCCCCAGGCGGAGACCCGGCCGGTCCCCGAGGGGACAGGCGGGCTTGTGGCCGTTGAGGCCGATAGCGGCAAGATCCTCTGGGATCAGAAACTTGACTCCATCAACGTGGGCGGCGCAACGGTCGTCAACGATCTGGTCTTCACGGCGACCTTCAACGGGACGATCTACGCTTTCGACGCGATGACCGGCGAAGAGGTCTGGAGTTTCACCGCTCCTGCGGGCATCAACGCCTGGCCTGCGGTCGCGAACGACACCATCGTCTGGCCCTGCGGCGTCGGGGAGATGTCCCAGGTCATTGCGCTCCGTCCCGGCGGGATGGGGAACGTGACGCCCGCACCGACGGCGACGGCGAACGTGACCCCGACAGTCATGCCCCCGGCCGGAAACGAGACCGGGAACGTGACCCCGACGATGAACGTCACTCCGACAGCGACGGTGAACGTGACGCCGACAGCAACCGTGAATGTAACCCCGACGGTAACGATGAACGCCACGCCGACAGCAACCGTGAACGTAACCCCGTCCCCGACGACGCCCGGGAACGCGACGACGGTGAATATCTCCGCCGATAATCTCGCGTTCGATACGGACACCATCACGGTGCCGGCGGGGGCGGAGGTGACGATGGTCTTCGACAACCTGGACGGCGGCATCCCCCACAACGTCGCGGTCTACGACAGTCCCGCCAGGGCGGAGGCGATCTTCGTGGGCGAGATCATCACCGGGCCCGCCGAGATCACCTACACCTTCACGGCACCGTCCGAGCCCGGGACTTACTACTTCCAGTGCGACGTCCATCCCTCCATGAACGGCGATTTCATCGTGGAGTGACCCGGAACGCACCGGCGTGCGAAGAGCGGGATTGCCCCGCTCCTCCTGCCCCTTTCTCCTGTGCGGACCTTCACGCGCGGATAAATATAAATAGCATGTACAGGATCGTTTCGCTCATGAGGCCCGATGCAGTCCTTCTCATGGCGCTCCTCATCGTGAGCGCCGGCATGCTGGTCGCGGGATGCACCACGCCGGGTGGAGACGGCACCCAGCCGACCCCCACGGAGACGGTAACGACCCCGATGGAGACCGAGACGCCGGCCAAGACCGAAACCCCGGCCGCTACAGAGACAACGAGCGTCACAACGGCAGCGACGACCGCAGCGGGCGGAGGGATCGCGACCGTCGAGATCGTCGCCGATAACACGGCGTTCGACACGAGCACGATCACGGTGCCGGCGGGGGCGCAGGTGACGATAATCTTCGATAACCGGGATGCCGGCATCCTCCACAACGTCGCGGTCTACACGGACTCCTCGGCAGCCGAAGAGATCTTCGTGGGCGAGACCATCACCGGCCCGGCAGTCACCACCTACACCTTCGCCGCGCCGGAGGAGCCCGGGACTTACTTCTTCCGGTGCGACGTCCACCCCCAGCAGATGACCGGCAATTTCATCGTGGAGTAGATATGCTCATCGACGAGAGATCCGGGGGTCTCTCGTCCCTCCTTTCCTGATATTACCCCGGCATAACCCTTGTGCCAGAGGTCCCTACAGACGGGCACGAATACAGGCCCGGGGGTCGGCAACCTTTAAGTTATCTCAACTGATCAAGAAGATCCAGATCGCCCCCGGAACGGTAGGATTCCCGGAGGGCACTGAGGGGAATAATCTGGCATGGCAGACGATCGCATTCACGCACTTCCTGCGGTTCGGCGGTGGCTCGGGAATCCGGTTGCCCGTAATCTTCTTCGCTTTGTTACCCGGGACGACGGTTGCGGGAACCGTCTCACGAACGCGGTCCAGTACTACCGGGACCCGGCAACCGACGGGTTGTGCTGGAGGTGCAGGCTGGCAGGCCGCATGGTGGGGCATACTCTCCACCGGAGCAGCGCTCTCTTCGGGGTGAACGAGGATGATATCAGGAGCGGCCTTGCGGAGCCTGTCTTTCTGCGGGGGCTCCGGAACGTGCTCGAAGGGATCGCCCGCTACGGCGTCACCATGCCCCAGATCGTGAGCGCCCCCTTTATGGTGGTCTGGGACTTTACCCACCGCTGCAACCTCAGGTGCGCCCACTGCTACCAGGATGCGCAGAAGGCGCTCCCCCACGAGCTCGACACCGAAGAGGCAAAGCGCCTCGTAGAGGAACTCGCGGATGCCGGGGTGGTGATCATCGCCTTCTCGGGAGGGGAACCCCTGATGCGGGAGGACTTCTTCGAAGTGGCCGCCCACGCCCGCAAGAACGACATCTACGTGGCGCTCGCCACGAACGGCACCCTCATCACCCCGGAGATGGCCGGAAGGATACGAAGTGTGGGTATCGAGTACGTGGAGATATCCGTGGACGGCAAGAACGCAGAGAGTCACGACGCTATCCGGGGCATTCCGGGCGCGTTCGACCGGACCATCGCGGGCATCCGGAACTGTGTCGCGGCGGGATTCTACACCTGCATGGCGACCACGGTCACCCGGGCGAACTACCCCGAGATCCCGGAGATCTACAGCCTTGCATCGGATCTCGGGGTGAACCGGCTCATGTGCTTCAACTTCATACCGACAGGGAGAGGCGTGGATATGGCTGGTCAGGATATCTCTCCCGAAGAGCGGAGGGACCTGATGCGCTACCTGATGGCCCGGACCCGGGAGGGGACAGGCCCGGAGGCGCTCAGCACCGCCCCGCAGGTCGCTTCCGTGGCGCTCGAGGATGAGAGGGGCGTGCCCGTCGGGCACTTCTATGCCGGAGAGGCGATAGAGGGGAAGACCGAACTCCTTGCCGAGTTCATCGGCGGATGCGGTGCGGGGAGGCTCTACTGCAGCATCGAACCCGAGGGAGACGTCCAGCCCTGCGTCTTCATGCCGATCACGGTGGGAAACGTGCGGGATACCCCGTTTCATGAGATCTGGCACTCCTCGAAGGTGCTGCAAGAACTGCGGGACCGGAGCCAGCTCTCGGGGGCATGCGCCGGTTGCGGTAACAGGTATATTTGCGGCGGGTGCCGGGCCCGTGGGTGGGCATATTTCGGGGATATCCACGCGCCGGACCCCGGGTGCATCAACAACCGTGACTACTGGGAGGCGCTCCGGAAGGAGGGCGAGAGTCCCGCCGCGCCCATTCTTCCGCCACAGAAGTGAACAACTGCCGGTGCCCCCGAGAGCAGGTGACCGGGGATCGCGGCGGACTCAGGTTCTGTCGTTTCGAGAACCGCACGAGGTAAGCGTCAAAAAAGGTAGGGTTAGTTCTTCCTTCTCCGCCAGAGGAGGAAGGCCAGCGGCGCGAGGAAGGGCGCGTAGACGAGCGGTGCCGCAGGCGTCGTCGTCGGCACGGCGGTCGCCTCCGTCGTCATCTCTTCGGTCGCGGTTACCGTGGCCGTGACGTTCGCCTCCTCGTTCGTGGCGTTCGTGGTTACGGTCAAGTTCTCCGGCATCGCAGCGATGGCAAAGGTGGAGAATCCGGGGGTGGTTGCCCGGAAGCGGTAATTTCCGTTCTCTTCACCGATGACCTCGGTCTCCAGGATCTGCCAGCCGCCGTCGACGTAGCGCATGAGCCTGACGTCCTCCGGGAGCATGTCGTGCTCCTCGAGCCACTTCGCCGGGACGGTGAAGGTCAACGTCCCGTTGCTGATGTCGTTCTGGTTCACCCACGAGAGGGCGATCTCGACGTACTCGTAGGTGCCGCCGGGAGGTTCTGCCAGGGTGGGGCACCCCGTCTCCTTCACGGTCACCAGCATCTTCGGGATGTTGTTGGCTGCCGTGATGGCGACGCTGCCGACCGACGAGACGGTGATATCCGAGAACGTGAACGTCTCGCCGCTCTTCAACCCCTCGCAGATCCCCGTGGAGAGGGTGGGGGGGCTCCAGCCGCCGCCATCGCTTGAGGCGCGTTTGGTCGATCCGGGGTTGGTCGGGGTCGGTGTGGGTTCTGCTGTGGGTTCGGGCGTGGGATCGGTCGTGGGCGCCGCCGTGACGGTGACCGCCGCCGTTCCCTCAACGCCGCCGGCACAGGCAGTCACGTCCGCAGCTCCCTCTGCGAACGCTGCAAAGAGGCCGGCCCGGTCGATCGTGCCGACGTTCTCATCGGTGCACGACCACCTGACCCCGACCCAGTCCATCACGTTCTCGCACTGGTCGAATACCGTGGCCGTGAACTCCCGGGTTGCTCCGGGCGCGAGCGTGGCCGTGGCCGGTTCGACCTCGATGCAGGCCGGAACCGGGAGCGAGGGCAGAACGGTCACGCAGGCGGAGCCGGAGATCCCGTCCGCAGATGCGGTGAGGCTAACCTCTCCATCCGCAAGAGCGGTGAAGACGCCGCAGCCGTCGATGGTGCCGACAGTCTTGTCACTGCTGTCCCAGGTCACCTCGACGTCCATGGGGAAGCCGTACTGGTCGAATCCCCTGGCAGTGAGCGCCAGGCAGTTCCCGGCAGGGATGCAGAAGTCGGACGGGCTGACTTCGATCCGTGCAAGTTCGGGCGCCGCCGTCGACCGGACGGTCACCGTCGCAGGCCCGACCTCGTCGGTTCCGTCGATCTTTGCGGTGACGGACGTGGTCCCTCCGCAGATTGCGGAGAAGAGGCCGCCGTTCGGGGTGATCGTGCCGACATCTTCATCGTCGGACGACCAGGCCACGGTAGAACCTGCATTGTCCTGCAGGCCATACACGGTAAACTGCCACTCGTCCCCGGGATCGAGGATGATCATCGACGGGGATATCCCGGCTCCCGAGCAGTCATCGGCGACCTCTACGTCCACTGTCGCGGTGACGCCGTCTGCCGATGCGGTGACGGTCGCCGTGCCGCAGTCAAGGGCGGTGAAGAAGCCGCTACATTCATCGATCGTGCCGATGGCTTCGTCGCTGCAGGACCAGTCGATTATGACGCCCGATATCTTGCAGCCGTCTTGGTTGAGTGCGGTCGCGGTGAACGTCGCGGTGTCGTTTTTGGCGAGCGCGATTGCCGATGGGGTGATGGCGATGCTGGAGAGGACCGGGTCGTCGCAGTTCACGGTGACGGTTGCGGTGCCCTCGGCACCGTCTCCGCATGCGGTGATGGTCGCCGTGCCCGCCGCATGGGCAGTGAAGAGGCCGCACCCGTCGATCATGCCGACGGTTTCGTCGCTGCACTCCCAGGTGATCTCGGCGTCCTCGACGATGTTTCCGAACCGGTCGAACGCGACGGCGCTGAACTCCAGTTCGTCGCCGACCTCGAGCGTGGCCGCGGATGGCAAGACCGCGATCTTCGCGAGCTCGGGCTCTTCTTCGCAGACGGTGATGGTTGCTTCCGCAGAGCAGCTGCCTGCCGTTGCGGTTACGGTCGCCGTACCCGCGGCAAGGGCGGTGAAGAAGCCGTCCCCGTCGACGGTTCCGACGGTTCCGTCGTTGCAGGCCCAGGTGATCTCACCGGCGGGCATGACGTTGTCGTTCTGGTCGTAGCCCGTCACCATGAATCTCTGGACATCCTTGATGTCAAGGGTGGCTCCGGGCGGCGTGAGCCCGATCTTTGTCAGGACCGGCTCGACGGGGTCTTGTGCGTTGACGGTGACGGTCGCGGTTCCGGATGTGTCGCCCGCCGATGCGGTGACGGTCGCGGTGCCCGCGGCCTTCGCGGTGAAGAGGCCGGTATCGTCGATCTCGCCGACGGTCTCGTCGCTGCACGACCAGGCGAACTCGACGCCGGTCACCTGGTTGCCGGACTCATCGAAGGCGGTTGCGGAAAACTGCTCGGTGCCGTCGATCTCGAGCGTGATCCCGTCCGGTGTAACCTCGATGTGATCGAGGATCGGTTCTTCATCCGTGACGATGACGGTTGCGGTTTCGGAGGCGTCGTCCACGGACGCGGTGACAGTCGCCGTGCCCACCGCATGAGCAGTGAAGAGGCCGGTGTCGTCGATGGTCCCGACGGTCGCGTTGCTGCACGACCAGGTGACCGTAACGCTGGACATCTCGCCGCCGAACTGGTCGAGGACGGTTGCTTCGAACGTCACCGTGTCGTCGACCGTGAGCGTGGCCGTGGCCGGTACGATCTCGATGCTGGTTGCGACCGGTTCTTCATCCGTGACGGTGACGGTCGCGGTCCTGGGTATGCCGTCTGCCGTTGCTGTAATCTCCGTCGTGCCCGCGGCGAGAGCAGTGAAGAGGCCGGTGTCGTCGATGGTGCCGACGGTCGCGTTGCTGCATGTCCAGTTGAACTCAACGCCGGTCATCTCAAGGCCGTTCTGGTCAAGAGCGGTTGCCGCGAACTGCTTGCTCTCGTCGATCGCGAGCGTGGCCGTGGGCGGTGTTACCGTGATGCTCGTCAGTTCAGGCTCTACCGGGGTTTCGTCCGTGACGGTGACGGTAGCTTCTCCGGACATGCTGTCTGCCGTTGCGGTGATGGTCGCGGTGCCTTCGGCCTTCGCGGTGAAGAAGCCGCTGGACACATCGATGGTGCCGACGGTCGCGTTGCTGCATGTCCAGTTGAACTCAACGCCGGTCATCTCAAGGCCGTTCTGGTCGAAGGCCGTCGCGGTAAACTGCTCCGTGCCGTCGATCTCCAGGGTGGCCGTGGCAGGCGTGACCTCGATGTGATCGAGGACCGGTTCTTCGGCGTTGACGGTGACGGTCGCGGTTCCGTTGATGCCGCCTGCCGACGCGATAACGGTCGCCGTGCCCGCTTCGTAAGCGATGAGGTAACCTCCCGGGTCGATGAATCCGACCGTGTCGTTATCGCAGGTCCAGGTGACCTTCAGGCCGGGTATGGCGTTGCCGTCCTCGTCGTAGCAGGTGGCGTTGAACTTCAGCTCCTCGCCGATCTCCATCGTGGCCTTGGAAGGTTCGATCTCTATCTCCATTACCGTGTGCACCGGGTCGCCGGGCGCGTAGGTATAGACGCAGATGTTTGCGAACTCACCCCGGTTCTTCTGCCAGACGATCGTGTTGCCGCTGACGGCAGGGTAGAGCTGCTCGCCGCCGGTGGTGGGCACAGACATCTCCTCCATGTCGTCATCGAGGTCGTACATGTAGATGCTCCACTGTCCGTCCCGCTTGTCTTCCCAGGCGATGAGGCTCTCGCTGAGTGCCGGTGAGACCTGCTCGTAACTCAACTCCGTCAGCTGGCTCTCGTAGCCGGTCTCAATGTTGCGGAGGTAGATCGCTGACTCCCATGCGGCTCCCCACCGGTAGTCCTCCCAGGCGATGAGGTCTCCGCATATCGAGGGCCAGGACTGATCCGCGTCGCTCTGCGATACCGCCTGCCTGCTCCCCGTGGCGATCTCGTAGAGCCAGATGCCGTCGCCCTTCTCCTCCCAGGCGACGTACTCGTCCGAGACCGCGGGTTTGAACTTGGTCGTGTCGGTGCCGATCTCCGGGTTACAGGCGATGGTGGCCTTCACATTTCCGGCGCCGATGTCGTAGAGGACGATATTCGTATCGCCCCCGCTGTCGTCGTACCAGACGACGTAGTTGCCATGGATGACGGGCAGCCACTGGTTGGCCGTGTCGTCCTCTGTGAGCAGGACGGTCTTGTTTGTCGAGAACGAGTAGAGGTAGATATCCCAGTCTCCGTTCCGGTCATCCTGCCAGACGACGTGGTCTCCGGATACGGACGGCCTCTCCTGTGAGGCGTTGTCGTCCGTGAGCGCATGGATATTGCCGCCGGAAGTGGTCATGCAGTGGATATCCTTGGGCTCACCGAGCAGGCTGTACTCGAATACGATTATGTCGCCGTCGACATCGGGATGTTCGTTCCCGCCGGGAAGGATGTATTCCTTTGATGTCCCCGGAGCAATGTCTACCGCCATAACCGGCGGAATCGATAACCCGATGATGACGATTGCACACAATAGTGCCAGATGCGTGAATTTTTTCATTTCTTCCCCCCTTGTTGATCGCTCTCCGCCTGCGAGATCGCCGGTGCATACCTGCCGGTAGCACAAACGGGCTGGCTAAAGCAGGTGCTCGCCGGGGCATCCGGCAGGCGGATAGCGAATTCCGATTTAAGACCCGGTCATAGGGTAGCCGGTGAATGGGTGGATAGCGGTATAAATATATATCTTTTACGGTGATTTATTCTCAAATTTATATAATAAAAACAGGGATCGCTTATATGCCCGTATGGCCGCAGGGAGATCCTGAGAGGCTCTCCACAAACAGTCCTCTGCCGGGAGAAGGGGAGGCCGCTGGCCGCGTATATTCTCCCGGGGAACGGTACGGCCGCGGGTTTTTGAGCGAAACCGCTGCTCATCGGCCGGGTGTCCGGCCGGTCAGCGCATCGCGGCAAGGTCCCGCCGGATCCTCCGCCTGGCGACCCATTCCATGATTCTTCCTGCGGCGTTGTAGAGCGGGTTTATCGGGGCGCTCGTGTAGTAGCGGGCCGACGGATCGAGCCAGCCCTGCTCCTTCCAGTAGGCATGGTCGGCCGGGAAGTCGTCGGCGAGCTCGTCGAACGTCGCCCGCTGGCCGTGGAAGATGATGACGCTCCGGAGCCCCGGCCGCCGCTCCCGCCCTTCCGCCAGTACCCTGAAGAACTCCCGTGCAGCCTTTTCCAGGTTTCGGTCGTTTGCTCGCGCCTGCTGTTCCGGCATTCTCGGCGGTGTGACCTGGCCGGCGCGGGAGACGACGTCGAACCCTCATATGCCGGCGACGTCCTCGAGGTAGTCGAGGACGTCTTTCTCGCCCACCGCGCCGGCGGTGGCGAGGAGGAGAGCCTTCTTGTCGAAGAACCGGGGGCGGTGGAAGGTGTAGGAGAACCGGTCGATGAAGTTCTTCATGAGAGCGGTGGCGGCGAGGCCGTAGACGGGGGAGGCGAAGATCACCCCGTCGGCGTCGTGCATCTTCTCCCCGACGGCGGGGGCGTCGTCCCGGACGGGGCAGCGCTCCTCGCCCCATTCGAAGCACGCGAAGCATCCCCGGCAGGGTTCAAGCCCGATGTCCGAAAGCATGAGGTATTCGAACTCGACGTCGCCGAGGGACCGCATCACGTCCTCGACCCTCTGTGCCGCCCGGTAGGTGTTGCCCTTCCGGGGGCTTCCCATGATAACCGGGATTTTCATGCCCGATGCCTCCGTGCGTTCTCCGGTGCAGGGTGCTGGCGGAGATTCTGTTGCGCGATGCGATAAGGGTTGCCGGGGCGGTCGGGTCCGGGTTTGGGGTTCAGTCCGGGCTGCGCAGGTGTCGTCTCGGGAAAACACCCGGGATGGGGCGGCGTGCGGGTCTTTAATGCAGTCCACCCCAGGTTTTACTGTATCATACCAAATCGCCGTATAATGATACAGTAACCCGTCTACCGTAACATTCTTCCCTGTTACGGCAGTTTACAGTAAAGATCTCGATTGCCTCCTCGTCCTCATCAGGATGTGGGATAGGAGCGAGATCTCAAGCCCGTTGCGTGGCGATCAGGTGAACTTCACGGGCCGCATTCTCCGGGAACAAAAGGGAAGAGTTATCCAGCCCTGAAAGGATTTTTACCTGTGCCGCTCGAGAGGAGGGACCCGCCTCCACCCTTTGTCGGCTACGATGTCGCACGCTTCCTCGCCTGGCTGAAGAAGCGCGATGGGTATTGCGACTACGAGGAAGGGGAGTGCTACTGCAGGTGTGCAAAGACCGATCTCGATCTATTGGGGCTTGTCAGGGAATATGGTCCCGGGAGGGTTGCTGTCTACCGGACGAGCAAGATGTCTACCGGACGAGCAAGACCCCTTCGAAGAGACTGGTCAAACTGAACGATTGGGGGTGGGCCGATGCCTGGGCGGTCTATTACGGCGTCGAGATCCCCCACCACCGGCACCGGAAGGGGCTGTAAATATATTTATAGTAACACCAATTATATCTACACGTTCGCAGAATGTGGAGGTGTGGAATGGAAGAGGACGACTTGCCGGAACTGCCCGTCTCGGTTGAGGAGTATATCGGAGTCCCGTACGGGGGCCTCTTTGGCGACACGGTCATAACTCATGTGGTCAGGGAGATCGTGGCGGACCCGGAGCGGGAGTTCAGAACAAGATATCTCGCAAAAATGACCGGGAAATCGGACGTCAGTGTCAGAGATGCGCTTGAGAAACTGGTTGATCTGAATTTCCTGATCAAAGAATATCAGGACCCCCAGAGGCCGGTTTACCGGGTGATTCCCGGATCAAAACGCCTTGACGCGCTGACGTTTCTCGCCTATGCCGTCATTGACGACCGGGAGGGAACCGGGTGCATGAGGGACGCGGTTTTTGAGTACTGCAGGCGCGAGGTCGCCTCCTGGTTTGCCAGGAGCGGCGCAGAGGCGTATGAGCCGGAGAAAAGAGCCTCATACACGGGAGCGAGCCCGAGATCGTTCCTGAGAGGCAGCCAGGTGGACGCGGGGCAATACGCAGAATCCCGGGGAGGTTGAGGCGGATGGCAATTGAGAAAGAGGGGTCGGGGCCTTCGATCGAGACGGTCAGGGAACCGGAATTCAGGGTCGCCTACGTCGACGGCGTCTTTGGGGACCTGAACCCGGAGAGGGGGCACCTGGCCTTCTTCTACGACGTTCCGGAACTCATGACGGACCCCGACGGACATATGGCGGCGACGGGTGTTCAGAGACGGATCGTCATCGATCTCCGGATGCCGCCGCAGAGGTGGGTTGCGATGGCCCGCTGGATGATGGAGCATGCCGACCTCTACGAGGACTGGCTGGCCGGGAAATCGCAGGAAGAGCCCTGAGCGCCACCCCGGCTCACTCTATCTCCAGATCCCGTTTCAGCGCCTCGTGCGTCACGAACTCGCCTTGCCGGATCTCATCGAGCGACGCCCGGATGCCGGCGAGTGCTCCTGGACTCGGCGGTTCGTTCTCTTCCGGCAGCCGGCGCACGACAGCCCGGTAAGGTTCGCCGGGGTAACGGCGCAGGCTGTCCAGCCGGTCCCGGTCGGATTCGAAGATCTTGATCGTGGTCGTCCCGTCGGGCATACCGGGTAGTATGCCTTCATGAGGAGTTGCTCTCAGATAAACCGGTCTTCGCGTCCTTCGCGGCTTCGCATGAGTTAACGGTTTATAAGCGATGATACGGCCTCACGCGAAGCCGCGAAGGGGATATGAACATGGCGCTGTGATTCGCCGAAGACAAAAAAGAGTACCCGTTGCCGGTGCACCGGTCAGCTCGCCCCGGAGACGAGCGCGGCCACGATTGCGGCCAGGAAGAAGAGCGCAGCGACGCCGAAGACCCAGAGGACCACAAAGAGGATCATGTGGAGGACGTTCGTCGCCCGATACGGGATCTCTCCTGCGTTCATCCGTTTTGCCGTTTTATATGCGTCGTAGATGCCGTAGATTGCCACGATCAGGCCCGGGATGACGAAGAGCAGCGAGCCGATGAAGGTCCCGATAAGGATGACGCAGCCCCGGCCGATATATCCGTTGTACACCTGCCCGAGGCCCGTGAAGATGATGGAGCAGAGCGCCGCGATAACGGGGCTCTTCTCGGGGTTCGTCTTCAGCCTGACCCCGCACCGGGGGCAGATCTCCGCGTTCTTGCTGATCAGCTCGTTTCCGCATTCCGGACAGAAGTTCGGCAATTCCACCACCTGAAGATACATTTCTGTTTCGTCACGGCAACGACATGTTTTCCGATTTAGCCGTGCGGCACGGCACGGACTACCTGTAACAAAACGGAGCGCGGATATACGGGCCTTTCGCCCTGTCCGAGGCGCCCGATGCCCTCCCGGCGGGTGCAGGGCGCCCGACAGATCCTGCCTCCCGGCCCTGTTCCCGGCAACAACATTTCCCCCTGTTCTCCCGGGACGGGAACGATCCGTGCTTTCCGGCGCGATATAGGCAGTCTTTTATGAGAACGCCGGGGATAGTCCCTTCTATGGCGGATACGGACGGCGGGATCTCGGAGGTGGTGAGCGTGCTCCTGATGGTGGCAATCGTGGTCGCCCTTGCGGCAATCACCGCATCGACAATCCTCGGGGTGCAGATGCCCGAAGAGCCGAAGCCCGTCGCGGTGACGGCGGTCCGGTCGGGGGAGACGATCACGTTCACGAACCACGGCGGGATGAACATGGACCGGGCAGTGGAGATCCGGTGCTGGATCGGCGGGACGGGTCCGGGGGACGAGAACTTCACGCTCGATACCCGGGCCGGGGCGTTTGAGACGCGTGTCGTCCCGGACGCGGCGCGGGTCGTGGTCGTGGGGAGGTTTGAGGATAATGAGTCGTGGATATTGGTTGATAGGACGGTTTGAAATAGCGGAGATTAGCCCCATCCCGATCTTGACGTCAGTGGCTGACCCGGGCTTCCTACCGGGCTTGCGTTTCTCACCTGGCGGTGCTCAAGTTCGCTCCGCTCGCATTTCTCACCTGGCGGTGCTCATGCTCTGCTGCCCCTGGCGAGGCACGCGTCGTCACTCGAAAATGCTTCGTATTTTCTCATGCCCCTACCGTTCCGGCAGTCGCACCCTTCCCCAAAAAACTTGTATAATCCGCATGATCAATGGTATGATCATGAGATATACGGTAGTGCTCGAACCACAGGAAGAGGGCGGGTTCACCGTCCAGTGCGTTGAAATCCCGGGAGCGATCAGCCAGGGCGAAACGCGGGAAGAAGCACTTGCCAACATCAAAGAAGCAATAGAACTTGTTCTTGAGGTGCAGTGGAAAGAGGTGCGTCGGCAGGCATCAACCGTCCGTCGCGAGATATCGAAGGTTGACGTAGCTGATGTCGCATAAGCTGCCGGTTGTCTCCGGGGAAGAGATGGTGAAGTACCTTGCCCGGTGTGGTTTCATCCCGCAACGGCAGACCTCGTCCCATGTTGTCGTGCAGAAGGGGTGGCGGGTCTTTTCCATACCTCTGCACCGTGAACTGAAGAGAGGCACCCTGAATGGCATCCTCAAACAGGCCGGGATTGATGGGGAAGAGTTCAGGCGCACCTTCAGGTGATGGTTTGAACTGTGCCCAACTACCTCCGGGTGAACTACTACGCCCTGAATGGCGAGGTAGTTCATCCCGAGCACGTCCCGGGAAAGCCTGACGTACTGAGAGTCCACCCTGTAAGCGAACGGACATTTATCGGACACACCGGGCATCTTCTGTTCCGGGGTGCCTGATATCCGACACCCGGACGTTGAGAGAATCGGTGTTTTGTGGAGGGTTGAAACCCCACGGACTTACTGTATCCCCTTCCTCGCGTTTCCCTCCCACGCGAGGAGGACGGCGAAGAACGAGAGCGGCGAGACCCTGGAAGAACGCGGCGGCCCGGGCCGGGGCGTTTGAGACGCGTGTCGTTCCGGACCCGGCGCGGGTCGTGGTCGTGGGGAGGTTTGAGGATAATGAGTCGTGGATACTGGTTGATAAGACGGTTTGAGAGGGGTTCCCCGTGGCGACCCCCAGTGACTGGCGTTTTTGATTTTTGAGTGTGGTTGTGCTGTTGCATGTGGGATTCTGCTCCACTGGCGGAATCACTTAGGCATTTTAAACGAGGAAAAAGCCCGATGCAGTGGACCGTGTGGGTATCGCCATTGGGGGAACGACTGCCGGGAGCATAGCGAACGGCAGGAGTTTGAGCACCGAAGGTGCGGGGGAGGAGCGCGAAGCGCGGGCGGGGTGGGGTTTACAGATATGCCCAATGCGATGGAGACAGGGGAGAGGGGCGGGCCCCCCTCCCCGTCAGCCCCTCCCCCAATGGCGATATTCCCTCGAAAGCCGTGCATGGGTTGTGTGTGACCGAGGGATGCATGTCACACTGTTAGTGTGAACAATAGCAAGCGGATAGGGCGAACCAGAGATGTTCCCGTCAGAAGAAAAGGAAGGGTTGTTACTCCTCCTCATCCGTCTTTTCTTCCTCGTACCCTTCTTCTTCCTCGTACCCCAATTCATCGTCCTCCACCTTCCCAATATACCCCGCCGGGCCGTGAAGGCCGGGGCCGTACCGGGAGGGTGCGACGAACCTGAGGCCGCTAATCCCCCTCAAAACGGAAAGATCGCATACTGGATGCACCAGATGTACTGCACCACGGGTATCCAGAAGTGGTAGCCCTCCCAGCAGCTCGTCGCGAACCGGAAGTCGACAATGACTTCCCAGGCGAGGGGGAAGAGCATCACCACCGGGACCGCGTAGGCGAGGAGGCGGGGGGAAGCGCGTTTTGCGAGCACGGCGACATAAAGCACCGCGGCCCCGGCGAGGAAGAGGTAGGTGAGGGTCGTGACGAACGTGACCTGCTCTCCAGGGTTCCGGCCGGCGATGACCTGGAGGACGACGAAGATGAGCGGTAGATCGATGACCGCGAGCCAGAAGAGGACCCTGAGGGCCTCCCGCACTCCGTCGGCGTCGAGACCCGCGTGCTTCAGGGCATAGACCCCGATGACGAGCATCGGGAGGTAGGCCGGGGAGAGGTAGCGCATGTCGGGGATGATGCCGGGGCTTGCCTGGATCCAGGGGAGGGATCTGGCGTAGGAGAGCATCACGAGGGCGGCGGCGAGGGCGAAGAACGCGAGGAGCCGTGCGTCCCGTGGGTCGATCCCGGTCGGCCTGCGCCGGAGGAGGGCGTATCCGGCCGTTGCGGCGAGGAGTATGGCGAAGAACGAGATGGGGGAGACCTGGAAGAACGCGGCCGATATGCTGTTTGAGGGCTCAAAGAAGGTACGGCTGAGGCCGGAGAGGCTA
>JASGMC010000130.1 GCA_030156625.1 Methanoculleus sp. | reverse complement strand
CCAAATAATATATAACGAGAGCTGAAAGGTACATGCAATGAACGGTGGGATATGTCCGACTTGCGGACTGCCAAAGGAACTGTGTATCTGTGAAGAAGTTGCCAAAGAACAGCAGAGAATCAGCGTAAAAATCAATAGACGCCGGTATGGAAAGGAAGTCACAGTCATCGAGGGCCTCGACCCGTACGACATCGACCTCGAAGACCTCTCGAAATTCCTGAAAGCGAAACTGGCCTGTGGCGGCACGGTCAAGGACTCCTCGATCGAGCTGCAGGGCAACCATCGCGAGCGGGTGAAAGACCTGCTCGCCCAGAAAGGATACAACATGGAAAATATCAGTTGACCGCGTTGTCCTCTATAGAGGGCCCGGGCACTTTTTTTTTACCGAAGACGATTGCATGGGGAGCGCAAGCCCTCTCCTCGGGGAGGTTGCACCATGTCCGGGCCGGCAGACACTATAATCAGCAGACACGTACAATATTGGGAGTGGACGACCTATGGTAATGAGATGTTCGTTTGCGCTCGATCCCGACCTGATGGAGCAGATCGATCAGTTCGCCAGGGAGCATGCGTTCGACCGGAACGAGGCGATTCTCGAGCTGATCGAGGCCGGTCTTGCCTGCAAGGACGGGGGGACGCCGACGGTCCGGCAGCAGCGTTCGTTTGAAGAGTTGAACCTGCTCCAGCAAGAACTTGAGGACGTCAAAGAGGTCCTTACCGAGCTCCGCAACGAAGTCCGGCTGGTCCACCACACGATCGAGACTGACTGGAACAAAGAGGCGAAGGGCGTTCCGTTCCAGACGAAACACCCCTGGGAGTTCTGGCGGAAGTGATCCGTCAACTGATGATATTCGCGATGCTCCGGAATCCCTCGCCGGAGAGGTCGTCGCAGACGACCGTTTCAACCTTCGCCATATCGATGTCGGGCGCATCGCGGCACCGGCTGCAGTAGGCCCGTGCCGGCGACGGGAGTTCTCTTCCTTTGACCACGACAAGAGCGGAGTGGACGCAGAGCCTGCACCGGTCGACAGGGACGGTCTCTTTTACCGTACACTGTACCCGCCCCCGGACGACCACAAGACGCCGGGGCTCATTCATAAGCTTCGACCCGGTAGCCTGCACGACCGAGAGCCGCGGCGACCTCGGTCCGCCAGGCCATATCGTCATCGGTCGTGAGCGGCACGACCGACTCTTCCCAGCACCGGCGGAGAGCTGCGTCTTCGGTATCGAGACTCCTCCTCCCTTTCACCTTCCCGACCTCCCGGCCGTCGGGGGCGAAGATCCGCATGGCACAGCAGACGTAGGACCGGCAGACCAGCGGGCGGGTGTCGTGGACTGTGCAAACGTACTTCCCCTCCTCTCCCGGGAGGGCCCGGAGAAACGGGCACCAGGACGGGTGCGCATCGTTTTCGGAGGTGTCCCTGAAGGCATCGAGGAACTGTTCCTCGACCCGGGCGCGAAACGTCCCGCCGATGATCTTCTGCCGACAGAGGTAGTCCCGGCTGGTGAGCCTCTTCTCGACCTCGATGAGCTCGCTGCCTGCGTGCATGCAGCACTTCCCGCAGAGCGTACATTCAAACGCCGTCATCGTCTCTGTAGAATCTTCGCGCAACGATGAATAAAGGTTCGGGAACATGCGGCCGCATTCATCCCAAGGGTTAAATCGATACGCACACAATGGAGTGGCATGAAGGTGTGTATAATGTGCGGAGGGGAGGGCACACGGCTCCGCCCCCTCACATTCGGGCGTCCTAAACCCTGTATTCCGATCGTCAACAAACCCTCGATCCAGCACCTGGTCTCACACCTCGCCAATCTCGGGTTCAACGACGTGGTGGTCACGCTCGGCTACATGAGCGAAGCCATCGAAGAAGCCCTCGGGGACGGGTCGCTCTTCGGGGTCAACGTCACCTACGTCCACGAAAAGACGAAACTCGGGACGGCGGGCAGCGTCAAGAACGCCCAGAAATACCTTGAGGAACAGCCGTTCCTCGTCGTCGGCGGCGACCACGTGGTGAGCCTGAACCTGCTCGAGTTCTACCGCGAGCACCTCGCCAACGACTCGATCACAACCATCGGGCTCATAAGCATCGACGACCCCACCGAGTACGGTATCGCCGAGATCGATGCGAACTACCAGATCAAGCGGTTCAAGGAGAAACCGAGCCCGGGTGAGATCTTCTCGAATCTGGCGAGCACCGGGATGTACGTCTGCGACCCCGATGTATTCGACCATATTCCGGCCGGCGAGAAGTTCGACTTCGCCCGAAACCTCTTCCCCGAACTGATGGAGGAGGGCTACCCCCTGAAGGCCTGGCTTGCCCGCGGCAACTGGTCCGACGTGGGGAGCCCGAGGTCGCTACGCGAAGCTGAGCGGTGGAAACTGCAGGATATCGGGTTCACCAACATCTCCGGCGACCTTTACATCAAAGGCGCCCGTATCATGGGCCCGGCACAGATAGGAAGCTGCGTCTCGGTTGCGGCGAACTCCCGGGTGATCGGGCCGGTCTCGATCGGCGCCGGGACGATCATCGAGGAGAACGTCGTCATCGGGCCGTACACGAGCATCGGGGAGGGGTGCATCATCAAGAACAGCGCGAAGATCTTCTCCTCGTCCATATACAACCGCGTGGTGATCGGCAGGGACACCACCATCAGCGGGAGCATCATCGACAACGATACGCTCATCGGCAGCGGGTGCAACGTCGAGCACGATACGGTCATCGGCCCGCATGCGGTGCTAAAAAACAATGTGGTCGTCCATTCCGGGACCCGGCTCTGGCCGGAGGTCGTCATCCCGGAGGGGACGGTCGTCAAAGAGCACGTCTTGAACGAGGACTACGACACGAGGACCGAGGGGTCGTAGGGCCCCGGAATCCCCGGTTCTCTTTTTTACCCGCAAAGACTTTCCCGCGGGCGTTTTTCTCCGCAAGGTGCCGGCGGAGCGTGGAGCCAACTGCCCCGGCTTAAATCGTGCGGCTCAGGACGACGATCTCCGAGCCGTCGGCCCCGTGGGCCGTGACCACGACGTCCACCGGTGTGCCGTTGTTTGAGACCCCGGCCCCCGTCCAGGCGGCCCGCGACCCTTCGGCGGCCGAGAGCCCCCCGGGCGGGTCGACCGTCACGTCGAGATCGCTTGCGGCACACGCGGAGGCGTCGGAGACGGCGACTCCGTTCATGAAGACCGAGAACGGTGCCCCGGGGTCGAGCACGGAGGCGGGAGGCACCTCACGAACGGTGAGGACGAGGGTGTCGGGCGCGGTGCGTTCGACGGAGACGACGGTCATCGTGCTCACCGCTGTCCCGGGGTTCAGGTTCATATCGATCATCCCGGCATCGAGCATCGCATAGGCGGCGAGCGGGGGGAGAACCGCGACGACGAGGATGGCGGCGGCCGTGGAGCAGAGAATCAGTCGCGATGCCGCGGCACCCTCGTTCGGCCCGCCCGCTCTCTCCCGGAAGAACGAGACGACGAAGGCCCCAAGGACGGCGAGGGCCGCCATAGCGAGGCCGATGGCGAGGAGGGGGAAGAAGAGATTCGCGAGGGTGTCACGGGCCAGAGAGAGGACGTCGGAGAGCCCGGCGGCGTATCCGTGTCCGAAGACCGATGCTACCATTGAATGGAGCTCGAGGACGAAAAATGCCGTAAACCCGGTGATCCCGCCCGCAAGGACGGCAAAATCTCTCCTAATCCCGTCCTCCTCCCGCTGCAGGGCGGCCGGGAGCATCCCCGCAAGGAGGAGGGAGAGAATGCCGAGCGCCAGGCCCTGGAACGTGCCGATGTCGTCGAAGAGTCCCTGGTTGTAGCGGGCGATACCGCCCCAGCACCATGTATGGACGTAGGTCTGGAGCACCACCAGCAGTCCGCCGCCGACGAGGCCGGCCAGGAGCGAGGTGGGGAGGAGGCGTTTGAGGTTTTGCAGGGTCGTGTGATGTTCGGATGTCATGATTGCACCAGCTAAAAATGAGGGAAGGTTAGAGATACGGATCAACCTGTACAACCTTCCCGCTCATCGCATCAACGAGGACAGTTCCGCCCTGTGTAGTGCTGTCACTTTCCTTTCCGTCAATGGTAACAACCCATGCAAGGCACTGTTCATTCTGATCCACGTATATGACTGCTAACTGAGTGTCCACGTTTGACACTTTAATTTCTTTGAACTGAGCGATTGCCGTCTTGATCGCGTCCTCTCTGGAGATCTCCGGATCAAGATCAACATTCAGTGCCCTTTCAATCCCGATGTACGAGATTACTTCCCCGGTGTTTGGGTTGATCGATATCGAGACGTAGTTTGGGGTCAAAGCGCCGTTTACAATCTCACACCAGACGAAGAGGTATTCTTTTCCTCCGTCTCCATGATCCAGAAGATCAGATCTGATTAATTGCATGTTCTTCTGGGTAAATGGCCTATACTTTGATTTGGCGTAATCTTCGGCGATTTTTTGCGCGTTTTCTGCATTAAACCTCACCTCATTCGAGTTATCGAGTGATCTCAAGAACAGTGCTCCTTCAATGGACCCCGATTGAGAGTTTATATAATATCTCTCATCGTCGGATCCGAACAGCATCATATCACCGGAGGGAGTGGGCATCGTACCCTTGTATTCAATGCTGATGTCTTTACCCTCCATAAATGCCTGAATCTGGTTTTTTGCCTCTTCACAGTCAAGGATGTTGTTTTGATTGACTATTTGACTTTCAACGTTTTTTTCTCCCTGGGAGATTGCGCTGGCTCCAGATACCAATATGATGCCGATGCAGCACATCAAAGCGCAAGCAAGTAATATGTTGTGCGTTCTCATGCTTCAGACCCCCGCGACTGCCGGATCAATTTCCAAGTTTGAATTCCCATAAATGGTGTACGACTCTACTCCCCCAGTCTGCCAGAGGTAGTACATTTGTGTATAAAACAAGGCTTCTTCTGCTCCATCTCCGACAGTTTCTCCCTGATCAAGTTGACCCCAGAAATTATCCGACCAGTATCCCGCTTTATTGGATTCAATTTGATCGGTAAATCCAAGTGCACAATCTGTACCC
>JASGMC010000129.1 GCA_030156625.1 Methanoculleus sp. | reverse complement strand
CCTGTTTATTCCAGATGGTCGCAATCCTGAGGCACTCCGGGGCACGAGCACCGAAGAACGACGTTCCGACAGGAACGACGCTCCGCAGGAGCGGAGTTCGAGCACCGTTAGGTGCGAGGAACGGAGTTTGAGCATCGGAGGTGCGAAGGTGCGCAGTCCCCACGGCCCACTGCAGGGGGATTTGTCGAGGAAAAAGGCCGATCCCAGGGGCAAGCCGGGTTCAGCACCACCTCGTCAGGGTGGGGAATGACCACATTCAGGTTTCAACAGGGCTTAGAAGTCAAACAGCGTCTTCTGCGTCGCGAGTTCCGGAATGAGCTGGCTGTAGGGCCGCCAGCGGTCAAAGCCGATGAGGCGGGAGGCGAGGTCGATCGCCTGCCGAAGATCGGTGCACGGCGTCTTTCCTCCCCGCATGGCGTTCCGCGTCGCCTCCCGCACGACCCAGGTGCCGAGCGGCGCCCAGTACTCGCCGGTGACGTTTCGAAGGACGAGCACCCTTGCCGACCGCCGCACGCTCTCCAGGTACTCCGCGACCGCGAGGCGTGCCGAGTAGTAGGCCCCCGCGAGCGGGGAGTAGCCGGACTTGGTGAGGCCTTCGCCGTCGCGTGCGATCGTCTCGCTTCCGTCCCCCCAGAGCGACTGCTTTCCCCAGACCTCGATCATCTCGAACTTCCAGTCCCCCGGGACGAGGATGCAGACGATGTGGTTGCCGTAGAGCGAGGCGGAAAATATCTCTATCCCGGAGAGCGGCGGATATCGGGCGATCTTCTTCTTGAGCTGCTTTGAGACCGTGTCGTCGACCGCCGTGATCGCCCATCGGGTGGGGACGACGCGCCGCTTCTTCTCGTTCCCGAGGAGGCCGGCGGTGAGGAGCTGGGTGATCCGGTAGACGTCGGTGCCCGAGGCGTTGAGGAGTTCGCAGGCGTCGGTCGCGGAGAGGTCGGTGTCGGAGGTCGCCCGGTCGACCGCCCGGTCAACCCGGGCGTTCTCGAGGACGTCCATCTTTTTGATGGCGCCGGTGAGCCCGACGGGGGCGATCGTCCCGTCGAACCGGAGGTCGAAAGCGACGGGTTTTACGAACCGGACTTCCACGTCGAGCGGCTTGTTCGAGAGCGCGATCTCCTGGATGTTCCCCGAGAGCCCTTTCGCTTCGCCGGCGCCGCGGATCGTCCGGGCCCGCAGCCCCACGATATCGTCGATCGCAAGCCCCCTCGCAATCCAGTCCGGCGGATGGTCGGCGTCGTCGATCATCAGCGGGCCTCCCGCCACCTTCGGGTAGCCGTAACTCCCCACAAAGACCGACGGTGCGGCCCCCTGGTAGCGGTCGCTCGGGCGGACCGGGATCTGGGCATAGAACCTGCTCATGATCGGGCAGCGTTCGAGCCCGCAGAGCCCCTTTCCCTTACACTCGGCGCATCGCATACCCTATTCTCCGCGGCGGTCGACGACGATCCGCACCCTCCCCGCGAGGATACGGAGCGTCTCCTCCACCCATTCCTCCCAGCTGGAAGGGTCGTGGTCCCGGGAGGCTGCAAGCTCCCGTCCGATGTCGTCGTCGCGCCCGCAGGTGACCTCGACCACCACCGATCCCGGGGCGTACCCCGGCTCCACGATGGCGTCGGCGTCCCCGTCGACCACCCCGAAGACGGGGATGCCGGAATGCGAGCAGATATGTCCGCAGACGGCGGTGGTATCGTCGCCGACGGCGAGGACGCCGCAGATATCCTCCCCGATCTCGCGGTAGAGGGTGTGGCCGCAGTGGTCGATGACCGCGACCCTGCCCGTGCGGGAGGCGCGCTCGCCCTGCCGGGGAGGGGTCGAGCGCACCGGCCCGCTCTTGCACCAGGCCGTGCGGATGTCCGGGATGCCCGCCCGGAGGAGTTTCTCAAGCCCGTGGGGTTTCTCGTCGAGCCCGGAGACCGCCCTGAGGGTCCCGTTCTCCCCGGAGAGGATGACCGTCTCCGCCGTCGCGGTCCCGATGACGATCCCGTTCACGAAGACCGCCTCCCCCGGAATACACCCGCGGATCTCCCGAACCCCATCTCGCCGGTCGCCGGCGCTCTTTGCGTGAACGAGAGCGTACCCTGTCCGCTGGACGATCTCCTCCGCGAGTTCCCGATCTCCACGGTTCCAGCGGTAGACGGTTCCGCTCGAGGTCTCCACGTGGACGAGTCCCGGGAGCCTGCCGGCAACGATCTCGCCGAAGATCCGGCCGGACTTCGGGGTCTTCCCCCGGTTGACCAGGCACGCCCGTCCGGAGAGGGCGGCGAGGACTACACTCGGCCGCTCGTCCGTGCAGGTGACCGGGAGCCCTGACTCCTCGGCGGCGGTCCGGGCCATCACCCCCGCGACAAGGACCTGCCGCGGGGAGAGGTGCCCGATCAACCGTTCGACGTCCCCGGCATCGAAGGCCTCGGGGCCGTGCACGACCATGACGAGGTTCATTGGATATATCCTTGAGACGGCAGGAACTATCAGGTTACCTCTGCGGGGGCTTGCCGATCATGAGTGAGAAGGCCCCCTCCGTACGGGGGATGGAAGCGGCGCCCCTTCTTTCAGGATCGTACACTTTCGCCCTGCACGGCTCGCTCCCGCTGGGGAGGGGGATGAAGCAGGAAGCCCCATCCGTAAGGGTAGGGTAGTTCACCGTCCCGATGAGTTCTGGATGGGGAGGTAGGGCATCAGGGAGCTCGCGAGTTTCGCGATATCCATCGACTGCAGGATGACCCGGCCCGGCCCGGTCAGCGTGGTCAGGAAAAGGCCTTCGCCGCCGAAGAATACGGTCTTCACGCCGCCGGCGAGCGTTATGCTGTAGTCGATGGTGCTCTCGAACCCGACCACGAGGCCCGTCTCGACCCTGACCACCTCGCCGGGTGCAAGCGTCATCTCCATGATATCGCCGCAGCAGTGGAGGAACGCCTTCCCCCTGCCGGAGAGCCGCTGCAGGATGAACCCCTCGCCGCCGAAGGCGCCCGACCGGAGCCTCTTCGTGAATGCGATATCGAGGTCGATGCCCTGTTCGGAGCAGAGGAAGGCGTCTTTCTGGGCAAGGAACTCGCTATCCGCGAGGTCGAGGGTGAAGATCTTCCCCGGGACGTTCCCGGCGAAGGAGACGAACCCCTCCCCCCCCTCCGGGGTGAATTCGGTCATGAAGAGGCCTTCTCCGGACACCATCCGTTTGAGTCCCTTGAAGAGCCCGCCCTTCATGTTGGTGGTCATCTGCATGTTCCCGCTCATGTTGACCATGGCGCCAGCCTCGGCGCAGATGCTCTCGCCGGGGGCGAGGCGGAGGGTCACCATCTGCAGGTTGTCTCCGGTAATCTCGTAATCCATGTTGATCCATTTTTCTGTCGCGAAGTAATAGATTTTTCCTTTATATTGCGGGAATATCCCCGGTTCCGGCGTTTTTGTGTCCATTCTCTTGGCTGTTCTCCGGGGAATCGCTCTCCTGGATCTGTTCGCGAAACGGGAGTTTTGCCGTCGTTTTAAATGCCTAATGGGGCCGGTATTGCGCTTTTAACGTTTTTCTGGCGGTGCGAATCCCTCTGTTGGCCCTGATATTCGTGTTCGCCGCCTGTCGATTTGCCGAAAGATTAATCATCTGGAAAAATAATTTCTCCGGGTGGTAAGCGAGCGCGGAGCACCGGTAGCGGCGCATGCTGACGATGCGTTTATTCCAGGGGCGTACATCACGGACGAGGCCATGCAGGCCGTCCTCGAACGGCAGTGCCACCGGTGCGCCGGGTGCAACGCCCCGCTCAGTGCCGATTCAACGCATTTCGACCTCCGGCAGCCGGCGATCTGCGGCGGATCCCATACGCTCGGGAACTTCGAGGCCCTCTGCCCCTCCTGCCATCGCAACCGCATGCGCCGGATCCGGGAGCAGTTCGCCGATACGATCGACCATAAAAATAAGTAGTACGCGGAGCCACACCCGTATCATGCCCTGCAGGCGGAGAGTAACGGAAGTGGGAGAGTGGCGGTCGGCGGCCATGCAGGCGGCGAGCGATCTTGCCGGGAGGTTCGCGCTTCCCTCGGTCCCTCCTCCCCGCGGATGGCGCTCCTGCACGATGCGGACGCTTGATGCCGCCGTCACCCCCGGGACGACGGCCAACACCGCTGTCTCCCTGGCGGTGACGATGTTCGTGATCCCCCGGATCCCGAGCAGGGCCGTCGCGGTGGCCGCCGGGTTTGCCGCGGGCTCGATCCTGGGAAGATAGCCTTATTTTTTCCGCCCCTTTCTCCTCGCCGCACCCCTCTTCGCCGGGACAAGGCACCGCCACGCATTCCCGATGAGGTCCTCCCTCCCGGCCGCGCGGAGCCCTTCGCAGACGAGCCCGTAGTTCTCCGGGTCCCGGTAGTGCATGAGGGCACGCTGGACCCTTTTCTCCCTCCCCTTCGGGACGTAGACCTCCTCGAGGGTGAAAGGGTCGAGGCCGGTATGGTAGATGGTCGTCGATATGCTCATCGGCGTCGGCGTGAAGTCCTGGACCTGTTCGGTGTAGAGACCGGTGTCCCGGACGTACTCGGCGAGTTCGACCATGTCCTCGATCCGGCACCCGGGATGGCCGGACATGAGGTAGGGGACCAGGTACTGCCGCCCCGGCTTCCCCTTCTGGAGGGCCTCGAACCGTTCCCTGAAGTTGTCAAAGACCTCGCGGGACGGTTTTCCCATGCAGGTACAGACCCGTTCCGAGACGTGTTCGGGAGCGACCTTGAGGTGCCCGGAGACGTGGTGTTCGCAGACCTCGGCGAGATAGTCGCGGTCCTCCGGACCGATCAGGTCGTAGCGGATGCCCGAGGCAATGAAGACCCGCTTCACCCCCGGGATCCGGCGGAGGCGCCGGAGCAGGCGGAGCTGCTCCTCGTGGCTGCGGTCGAGCGCGGGGCAGTCGATGCAGCGGCGGTCGGGGCAGGTGCCGTCGGCCTCCCACC
>JASGMC010000128.1 GCA_030156625.1 Methanoculleus sp. | reverse complement strand
ACGGCGGTCCACCCCTGGGAACTCGACCGGTATCTGGCGACCTACTAACCTCTTTTTTTAACGACGGGCCGAAGGGTGCGACGGTTCGCAGAACCGGAGCATGAGAAGCCCGAAGGGCTTCGAGTCCGGAGTTCGAGCGCCGCAGGAACCGCGATAAAAAAAGTATTATTCAGCCCGGCGCTGCGCCTTCTTCCTGGCCAGACGCTCGATGGCGGCAAGGTCGACGCTGCCGCCGGCCTCGAGTTTTCCCCGCCGGATTGCCCGATCGACGAACCCGGTGCCGGTATCGTTCCTGGCGATCAGTGTTGTGCAGCCTTCCGGCGACCCGACGGCCCCGGCCGAGATATCGGCGCTGACCGCTGTAAAGTCGGTGCAGACCCGGCACCCGGGTCGGATGGCTTCTTCCAGGTCTTTGAGCGGGATGGAGATCAGCTGCTCATCCTGCAGGTGGACCTCCAGTTTCCCCTTGATGTCCAGGCGGCGGATCGTCCAGGGGTCTATCCGGCGCTCGGACTGCAGTTTGCCCTCGATCAGGTTCGCGTAGTCGAAGATCTCCGTGCAGAAGAGGCCGACCACGAGCCGGATTGCTTTCGCGTAGGGCCGGAGAAGTTCGTGGTCGCTCTCCCGGATCGTCTGCGCCGCCCGCGCCACACAGGGCACGCCCACGACGGCGACCCGCCGGCACTTCCGGGTGACCGCCGCTTCCTTGAGGGACGCAAGGAGCGGCACCCACCAGGAGTAGCGGCTCCCGGCATGCCGAACGAGCACCTCTGAAGCGGTGATCACCGCCGACGAGGGCTTCATCGTCCAGGGGTCCGCCGTCACCGTGACGACCGCATCGATCAACCCCTCGTCGAGGGCGCTTGCGAGGATCGCCGTCACCGCGCCGCCGCTCTGCCTCTGCTCCACCGGGAATGCCGACCGGGCCGCAACGATCTCCCGGTACGGTCCGAGCATCATCCCCTGCGATGCCATGTCGACCCGGGGGCAGGCCGCATAGCATGCCCCGCAGGGTATGCCGTCGTTGTCGGCCTTGCAGTAGCCGATGTTCACCGGCGTTGCGATGCCTCCCCGGGCGAACAGGAGGGCGTCCGCCGGGCAGACCGCCACGCACGCCCCGCATCCGGAACAGAGGCCCGTAGCCCAGACCCCGGCTTCCAGGTCCTTGTATGTCTTCGTCTCCATACCTATTACTCCCAGGTATACTTCCCCACAAAGGGCCTTGCACTCGCTGGAATGATCCGGGTGTAATCCGCGCTGACCAGCGGTTCCGGATCCAGCCCGAAATCGCCTGCGTATTCCCGGATCACCGGGGCGATCCTCGCCCTGTCCTCATCGGTGAACGGCACCTGCGTTGCCCCCGTGGCGAGGCAGGCGGCGTCCACGTCGCCGCGGATGATAATCTCCCCTCCGTGTATCCCGCTCCCTATTTCGCGGGCCTTAATGGGGCCGTTAAGGCCGAGAACGATCAGCAGCCCGCCCGCCATGTATTCGCCGAGGAACGTCTGTGCGGACCCTCCGACAACCAGTATGGGGCATTGCGTCTCGTACTGCTTCATGTGGATCCCGCCCCGGTAGCCGATGTCCCCGCGGACGAAGACCTTGCCTCCCCGCATGCTGTGCGCCACCGCATCGCCGGCGTTTCCGTGGATGATCAACTTACCCGCATCCATCGTGTTGCCGGGCGCGTGCTCTGCGTTCCCGTGGACGATGACGGTCGGCCCGCTCATGAAGATGGCGAGATCGCCGCCGGGAACACCGTAGATGCGGACGGTGACGTTACCGCGGAGCCCGTCGCCGATGAACCGCTGCCCGAGGACGTTCGAGACGACGATCTCGTCGGCCCCGTCTTCCACGGCTTTCCGGATCCGCTGGTTCAAGGGAGTATAATGCACTCCTTTTCCATCGATCGCGACCTGTTTTGCCATGACGTTCACGCCCCTACCTGTTTGACGTCGAGCACCTGCATCAGGCTCTCGTCCAGCATATAGCCCCGGAGCCGGTCGCGGTTGCCCCGCATGCTCTCGATGCTGTTGATGCCCGCCGCGCCCAGCAGTTCGGCGAGTTCCAGGGTCCACGCACGGATCAGGTTTGCAACCTGTTCGGATGCCGTATCGGGGTTTAACCGCTCTACGAGGTCCGGGTGCTGGGTGGCGATTCCCCAGGGACAGAGCCCCCGGTAACAGTTCCCGCAGACCCGGCATCCCATCGCCACCAGCGCCGCGGTGCCGATGTAGACAGCATCCGCCCCGAGAGCGATCGCCTTCGCGACATCGGCACTTCCCCGGATCCCGCCGCTCGCGATGACCGAGATCTCGTTCCTGATCCCCTGGTCGCGGAGTTTCGCATCAACGCTCGAGACCGCCGCCTCGATCGGGATGCCGACGTGGTCGCGGAAGACCCGCGGCGCTGCCCCGGTTCCGCCCCGGAATCCGTCGACGACGACGGCGTCGGCCGGAGACCGGGCGATACCCGCGGCGATGGCGGCCACGTTGTGGACGGCGGCGATCTTGACGAAGACTGGCTTCTTCCACTCCGTCGCCTCTTTGAGCGCCCGGACGAGCTGGGCAAGGTCCTCGATGCTGTAGATGTCGTGGTGCGGCGCAGGGCTGATCGCGTCGCTACCCTCGGGGATCATCCTCGTTCTGGAGATCTCGGTGCAGACCTTCTCCCCCGGGAGGTGCCCGCCGATGCCGGGCTTCGCGCCCTGGCCGATCTTGATCTCGATGGCGGCGCCGCGCTCCAGGTAGTCGATGTTCACGCCGAACCGCCCGGAGGCGACCTGGACGATCATCCGGTCCTGGTAGGGGTATATGGCGGAGTGCAGGCCGCCTTCCCCGGTGCCCATGAACGTCCCGGTCTCTTTTGCCGCCCGGGCCATGGCAACCTGGGCGTTGAGGCTGATCGCGCCGTAACTCATGTGCCCGATCATGATGGGGGTCTCGACCCGGAGGTTCGGGGTGAGGCTTGTTCCGAGCTCGACGTCGCCGCCCTCCCGCCGCCGGAGATCCAGCCTTGCCGGTTTCTTCCCTATGTGGGTCAGAAGCTCGATCGGCTCGCGAAGCGGATCGAGGCTGGGGTTCGTGACCTGGCAGGCGTCCAGCACCAGACGGTCGAAGATGACCGGGTAGTCGAGCGCATTGCCCATTCCGGCGAGGATGATCCTGCCGGTCCGGGCCTGGTTGTAGATCGCCTCCCGGGCCTCGCGGGTCCAGAGGGGGTGGCTCCGGTAGTCGCAGGGATGCTCCTCGAGGCTGATGGCGTCCCGGGGACAGCAGGCGATGCAACGGTGGCAGGCGGTGCAGTTCCGGGAGTTGACGAGGATCCTCTCACCGTCACGCCGGAAGACGCCGTAGGAGCAGTTCTCGATGCACCGTTCGCATTCCATGCACCGGACGGGGTCGATACTGATCCGGTACCGGGGAGGGAGGCTCCCGATCGTCACGGAGCAACCCTCCCGACCACCGGCTCTCCTGCAGCAGGCATGGTTATCGATTCGACTTTCGGTTCCATGGCCCGGATCGCTGCCTCTTCGCTTGAGATGTAGAGGCGGTCCCCGCACTCGCCGACGACCATCGGCCGGAGTTTGGTCCGGTCGGTGAACCCGATCATCGTCCCGGCGTCCGCGGCCACGATGGCAAACGGTCCGTTCATCATCGCGGGTGCGTAGGTAAGCCGCAGAGCACGGTTCCATTCCCGTTCGGCCTCCGGCATCCGGTCGATCTCCTCCCAGAAGGGCGGGGCGAGCGCACGGACAGCAAGATCGATCTCAAGCCCGTGCCGCCGCACCAGAAGATCGATCAGGTAGGCGACGACCTCGGTGTCCGTAAACATCGTGCAGGTGTAGCCGAAACTCTCTATGTAGCGCCGGTTTGTCCCGTAGGAGGTGATCTCGCCGTTGTGCACGACGCTCCAGCCCAGGAGGTTGAACGGGTGGGCGCCGCCCCACCAGCCGGGGGTGTTCGTCGGGTAGCGGTTGTGCGCAAGCCAGGTGTAGCCCTCGTAATCCTCGATCCGGTAAAAGTCCGCCACGTCTTCGGGCCACCCGCCTGCCTTGAAGACGCCGACGTCCTTGCCGGAGGAGAATATGAGAGCGCCCCGGCGGGCGGTGTTGACCCGCATCGTAAGAGCGCTGACGATATCGTCTTCCGGCGACGTGCTTGCCGGCGCGAGAGAGGGATCGGGCTTGAAGAAGTACCGCCAGGGAGTGTGGACCGCCCGGAGGTTCGGCCGGTCGTACGTGGGAATTGCTTCGTCGTGCTCGATAGTCCCCCACTGCGCGAGCGTTGCGTCCACAACGCTCTTGTTCTCGCGGATGTTATCGAAGAAGACATGGAGTGCGTAGCAGTCACGGTAGTCGGGGTAGATGCCGTAAGCTACGTACCCCGCCCCCTCACCGCTGCCGCGCTCGTTCATCATGGAGAGGGCCTGCCTGATGCCGGAACCATCCATTGTCCGGCGAGATCTATCCATTACGCCAATTATACCGCACATCGCCATCACAAGGTTCTCAGTTCCCTTTCTACCCCTGCAGTTTTCGATGCCTGCGGGTGAAGAGAGAACACTCTATACAGATATAATCGCCAGGTATATATAGTAATGGAAGGAAGTTTCCTTCTACATGTCTCCAGACACCATCTCAGAGATGCTCAAACGCATCGAACAGGATGACGTCCGATTCCTCCGTCTGCAGTTCACCGACCTCCCGGGGCTGCCCAAGAACGTCGCGATCCCCGTTAACCAGGCAGAGAAGGCGCTGACCGACGGCATCGGGTTCGACGGTTCCTCGATCGAGGGATTTGCCCGGATCGAAGAGTCCGATATGCTCTTAAAACCCGACCCCGCGACCTACGCCGTCCTGCCGTGGCGCCCGCACGAGAACGGGGTCGCCCGGTTCGTCTGCGACGTAACCGGATCCGATGGTCGGCCGTTCGAGGGCGATCCGCGGCACGTGCTCCGGCGAGCGATGGAAGATGCGGCGAAGGACGGCTACGTCTTCAATACCGGCCCGGAGCTGGAGTTCTTCCTCTTCCGGATGCACGAAGGGCGGCCGACGACGCAGTTC
>JASGMC010000127.1 GCA_030156625.1 Methanoculleus sp. | reverse complement strand
GCGATGCTCCGGAGGAGCGGAGCACGAGAAGCCGTTAGGCTTCGAGGTGCGAGCGCAGCGAGCATGAGAAACTCGAAGAGTTTCGAGGGGGGAGCATCCACCCTCCCCTGTCTCTTCACACCTGACGGTGTTCAAACTCTTGCTTTGAAGACCTTCAGCCATCTCAAGCCTCGGACACTATCCGTCGCCACTTCCAGGATAGAAGCGCTCCCCCTATGTGGGCGCCTGCAAACCTCTCCTCAGAAACCCCCCACCACCCGCGCTTCGCGCTCCTCCCGCCCCCCCTTAGGGGGGCGGGCAGTGCGTGCCGATATCCCCTCGAAATCCGTGGATGGTTACTGAACAACGCTCCAAAGGGATTAGGGATTCTAATGTCGGTCGAATCCTATTCTAAAGAGCATCGGATAGGACTGTCGGAGTTCAAGCGCCACGGGACACAAACGCGAATCCCCAAAGGAAGCAACAGCCAGCACAGGGCACCCCCGCCCTAAAACATCATCACTTCCTCGATCCCAGTCTCCCCGGCGATCTCCCGGAACTCTTCAAGGCTCTTAAAAGGCCGGCGGGCGGCGATGGTTGCGGCCTTCTTCTTGCCGACGCCCGGGATCCACCGGAGCGCCGCTACCGGCAGGGTGTTGACCTCCACCGGGCAGGGGAGGGCCGTCACCGACCGCATCCCCCAGTCCACCACGACGGCGTCGAGCACGGTCCGCGCCGGGAGTTCGAGGGGTATCCCGACCAGGATGGGATACGAGCCCATCTGCCGCCCGAATGACAGTTTCCCCGGGATCTCGACGACGACACCCGAAAGGATGGTGCCAGCGGGAAAGATCCGGCGAAGCATCGGCTCGTCGAACTGCGTCCGGGCCCACTCCTTGAAGGCCCGGAACCGGGAATCGTGCTTCCCGAGGGTGTTCTCGTCGTAGGCCGCCGTCCCTTCAAACGGCATCACCTGCCGGATGTTCACCCGCCGCACCAGGAGGCCGGCATCGAGCACCCGCCGAAGGAACGCCTCGTTTGCATCGAACGTCGCCGGCGTCTCCCCCGCGAGACCGACGATGAAGTTCAAGCCCGGCAGAAGTTCCGGGACGCCCCCCGTCCGCTTTCCGCCGACATCGTTCACGATCTCGATCGCGCGGAAGACGTCGTCCGGCATGGCCTTGAGGTTGTTTGCCGCGACAACCGCCGGATCGGCGGTCTCCATACCGAAGGCCGCGGTGTCGCCGGGAGTGTGGCCGGCGACGATCGCCGCGAGCGCCGCCCGTGCCGCATCCTCGTGCCGGGCGATGGTGCCCGGGTTGATGTTGTCGATGTGCAGGGTCTTGAGGTCGGGGGCGCTCTCCCGGACAGCCGAGAAGAGTTCCCCGAGCGCCTCCGGGCGCGGGACGGGGAACTCTCCGCCGCCGCTGCTTTTGTAGGCGAGGAGGTCCGGCTGCCGGCCGAGCCTGAAATGGCGGGCGCCCGCCGCATGGAGCGCCGCCACCTCCTCCGCGATCCCCTCGGTGCTCCGGTAGCGCGGGAGCCCGTAGAAGGGCTCGGTGCAGAACGAGCATCCCCCGACCGTCGCCCGGGAGCACCCGGTCGCGGTCTCGAGCTCGCACATCACGTACGGGAATGCGGGGTGCTGCGCCACGATCCCGGCGCCCGCCGTGGACCAGGGATCGGTCAGGGAGTAATCGCCCGCACCGGCGGGCTCCCCGCCCGAGAGCCAGTTATCCAGCGCGACCGCCGGCGACCCCGAGAGCGTGACGTCGAACCCGGCAATAGCCTGCCGGATCGCTTTCTTCCCGCCCCCGGGAGCGTAGCCGAAGGCAATCGGCCCGCCGATCGCGGCGGTCGGCTCCCGGAGCAGGATCCCGAGCTGCTGGATCTCCGTCAGGGTCGCGGGCTTCCCCCCGATGTAGGCGCCGGGCACGGTCAGGCCGGCGATCATCACCACGAGATCGCCGCGGCCGTGGCCAGCGGCGAGGGAGGGATCGGCCCGGACCTGGTCGATGGTGACGTAGCGGGGAGCGTAGCCGTGCCCGGCGAGGACGCCGGCGACCTCTCTCACGTAGGGAGAGATGTAGGGCGCGACGCCGAGGCACGCGGGCTCGTCGACGTAGCCGTCGATGATGAGGGCGCTAGAGATCATACCCGATCAGGCGGAGGAGTTCCCCCGCCCAGTAAAGTTTTCCCCGCTTGAGAGGGTCGACGTTTGTGTCGGCAAGATCGAACCCGACGATCCGGACGCTCGCCGCCCCGAGTTCGTCGGCGGCAAAGACCGCCCGGTCGCCGTCGGTGAACCCGCCGAAGTTGTGGACGTGCGGCAGCGGTGCCGCCTGGGTGGTCGCGACGAGCGGTCCCGGGAGGAGAGGGACCCAGTGGCGGAGGAGCGGGACGTTGTCGCCGTGGGCGTGCACGACCATCACCGTCCCCTGCTCCGAGAGGTCGATGAAGACGTCCGTCGCCCCGTCGAGGTCGGTGAAGACCGCGTCCGGCCGGATCCCGTGGTCCGCGAGCACCTCCGCCGCCGCATCGGCGGCGAGCACCGCCCCCTCGATCCGGTCGAGCTCCTCCGGGAGAGAGGGCGCGTTACCACAGATTGTCACCTCACTTCCCCGGATGAGAGTTTCAAGCAGCCCGACGTCGTCCCGGTCCGCGAGATCCGCGAGCAGCCGGGCGGCCGCCTCGTCCGCCTCGCGCTCGAACCCGAAATACTCTAAAATTGCAGTGTAGTGAGGCTCCCAGTCCGCAAACCTCATTGTTCGTCCTCGTCGTCCAGGCCGACGATGCTGGCGAACCTTTTCAGGATCGGGTCGATGATGAGATCGAGCAGACCCTCCTTCTCCCTCGCCATGGAGAAGTAGTTGAGCGGTATCATGGCCGCCGCCATCGTGGCGTGCCCGCCGGCCTCGCCGATAGGACCGAAGGCCTCGGCCATCACGTTGCCGAGATGGAGCCTGATATCCTTGTTCCGCGCCGAGATGACGATGTTCCGGTCGCTGATACCGTAGACCAGCGCCGTATTCACGCCCTCGAGATGGATCAGCATATCGGCCGCCTGCGGGAGAGCGTCGCGATTCCTGATGTAGCCGACGTTGGAGAAGAGGTAGCCGCTCTTGATCCGGCGGTTCCGGATGGCGTTCCCGATGATTTCGACCGTCTCCTGCGATATGGAGGGAGACGTGATCTTGTCGAGGAGATCCGAGTCGGTCAGGGGAAGGAGGAACGCCGCGTAGTTGAGGTCCTGCGGGGTGACGTTCCTCTTAAAATCCCTGGTGTCGGCCCTGATGCCGTAGAGAAGTGCGGTGGCCACCGATTTGTTCACCGGGATGTCGAGCTCCATCAGGTACTGGGTCATGATGCTCGCCGTGGCGCCGACCCCCGGCCGGATGTCGACGAAGTCCGCGACGGTGGAGGGGTGCTCGCCGTTCTTGTGATGGTCGATGATGATGTTGACCCGGGTGGACCTGGAGAGTTCATTGTTCACGCCGGGTCCGGACGAGTCGACCAGGGCGATGTAGTTGCACTCCTCGAGGATCTGGGGGGTGAGCCGCTCCATCTTGATCTCGAGGAGGTTGATGAACGCCCGGTTCTCCTGGTGCCCGATATCCCCCTCGTAGAGGATGCGGCAGTTGAGTTTGTTGCGACTCGCGTGCCGCGCGATCATCGAAAGCGCCATGGCGCTCGAGATCGAGTCGGGATCGGGATTTAAGTGGGTGACGATGCAGAGCGTCCCCTCCCAGGCGGCAAGCATATCGTAGAGCCGCAGGGCGAGCCTTGACGAGTGGAGCTTCCTGATGTGGTGGATGGCGGTTCTCGCAACCACCTCCTGTGGGTAGAGGACGATATCGGCGCCCTCCTGCTGGAGAAGATCGATGCTGACCGGGTCGGTGGCGCGTGCGATGACGTAAGTCGCCGGGTATCGGGTCTTGACGGTCTTGAGCGCGGCGAGATTGGCGTCCCGGTCGTTCGCGAGGATGAACGCGACCTCCGGTACGGGCAACCCTTCCATGAGGTCAGGGTCCCGGATGTCGCGAACGAGCGCCTCGTATTTCTGGTCCCGGAGATCCTCCACCCGCTTCTCGTCTATATCGAGGATGATGAGATCTTCGTTCTCCTGCTCGAGCCCCTCTGCGACGTTATAGCCGGTGCTCCCGCAACCAAGAATGATGTATTTGATACGTTCCTTCGAAACGTTCTGGACCGCCTCAGGCATGCGTACAATGGTGTAACTTCTCATGGTATTAAGGGATTCCATTTCGGCGATTTTCGGGAGGGTTCCACAAGATTTATACCAGTTCCCATGCTATACTATTAGGTCAGATACATGGGCCTGTAGCTTAGTTCGGCAGAGCGACGGACTCTTAATCCGTAGGCCAGGGGTTCAAATCCCTTCAGGCCCGTCGAACTCTCGATTCTTTCCATCGTTTGCATCCGGTATCGATCCTCCAGCGACAACCCTCCGGAGTGGTTCCTCCATTGCAGGCGGGGCGCCCGGCAGTCCGGTCAACCTCCATCACCCTCCGCCCGCGCCGTTGTTTCATACGGGAGGCCGGTTGCTGCGATGGTAACGGGGTTCCGAAGGCACATGCATGCCGCTGCTATATAAAATCTGCTCTGACGGAAAACCCACAACGGCGTTATGCAGGATAGAGAATCCCGGAACCTTCCTTTTCCACACCCCCTGCCGCGGATGGGGCGGCAGGGTAAAAAAGAGGGAATTTTCGGTACGCCGCATTTCGCCGGGACGGTGCGGGGATCCCCGATCACCGCCCGATCTTCAAGAGCGTCTCCTCAAGCGTCGGATAGTGCGACTCAATCCGCTCGATAACTGCGCCGTCCTCCACAAGGGCCGCGGTTGTCCGGTTCAACTCCTCGACGGAGTGGGCCTGCGCAAGGTACCGGCCGTCGGAAGCGGCGTAGCCGACCGATGTCGCGAAGGCCGCCGGGTCGGGTATCCGGAAGAAGACCTGGTAGGTGAGCGAACCGAAGGTCTCCCGGAGTTCGGGCATGGTGCCTTTCGCCACCACCTTCCCCCGGCGCAGGATCAGGACGAGGTCGCAGGCCTCCTCCACCTGGAAGAGG
>JASGMC010000126.1 GCA_030156625.1 Methanoculleus sp. | reverse complement strand
ATGTGAGGACGCAAATTGTCCGTTTCACGGCACTTTGCCGGTACGCGGCCAGGTGATTACCGGCAAAGTCGTGAGCGACCGTATGAACGGTACCGTCGTTGTGGAGCGTGAGTTCCTCCACTACGTCAAGAAATACAAGCGGTACGAGAAACGCAGATCCCGGTACCATGCCCATAGCACACCCTGCATCAACGCGGGCGTGGGCGACGTGGTCCGGATCGCAGAGTGCAGGCCGCTCTCAAAGACCAAGAACTTCGTGGTGGTCGAGGTGATGAAGGGATGAAGGCGATGCAGTCGACCATTCCGCGCGCCCTCGCCACCGGCTCCCGGATGGTCTGTTCCGACAACACCGGCGCACGGCTCGTGGAGGTCGTCTCGGTCGACCGTTATCACGGTGTCCGGCGCCGGCAGCCCTGCATGGGCGTCGGCGACGTCGCGACCGTGAGCGTCAAGAAAGGCACTCCCGACATGCGGAGGAAGCTCGAGAAAGCGGTGGTCATCCGGCAGAAGAAGGAGATCCGCCGTCCGAACGGCATCCGTCTCTCATTCGAGGACAACGCCATGGTGCTCATCAACGAGCGCGGCGAGCCGAAAGGAACGGAGATCAAGGGCGCCGTCCCCCGCGAGATCGCCGAGCGGTTCCCGAAGATCGCCTCCATGGCGACGATAATCGTGTAAGGTGTGGTGAAAAATGGTACGCATAGTTAGCAAACAGCCGAGGAAACAGCGCAAGGCGCGTTACAACGCACCGAACCACACCCGGGGCCGGTTCCTCTCCGCATCACTCTCCCCCGAGCTCCGTGGGAAGTACGACTCCCGGAGGGCCCGTGTGGTCAAGGGCGACACCGTGAAAGTGCTCCGCGGAGATTTCGCCGGTGACGAAGGCGTCGTCGATGCGGTAGACATGAAGACGTGCCGGCTGATCGTGCACGGCGTGATGGTGACGAAGGCGGATGGAACCGAGGTTCCCCGGCCGGTCGATCCCTCGAACGTGCAGATCACGAAGCTCAACCTGAAAGACAAACTACGTGAGGAGAGACTCGGAGGCGGAGCATAATGTCCAAGCATCTCAAACGGCTGGTAGCGCCAGGATCCTGGCATATTCCGAAGAAAGTACAGAAATTCGTCATGAAGACCGCCCCGGGCCCCCACAACGCCGCCGCTCTGCCGGTCGGTGTCTGGCTCCGCGAGCACATCGGCATTGCACAGAACGCAAGCGAGGTCAAAAAGATCCTGCACCAGCGGGACGTCATCGTCAACGGGCGGGCCTGCAGGAACCCCCAGATGGGTCTCGGCGTCTTTGATATCGTCTCGATCCCGAAGATCGGGAAGCACTATCGCATCCAGCTCGATCTGCGGGGCAACCTGGTTGCCGTCGAGATCCCGGCGGAATCGGCAAAGACCCGGCTCTGCAAGATCCGGAACAAGACGACGATCCGGGGCGGCAAGGTGCAGCTGAACCTTGCATACGGCGCAAACCTCCTCGCCGACAACACCTACAGGGCAAAAGACTCCGTCGTGGTGACCCTCGGCGATGGAAAGACCGATGAAGGCCGGTTCCAGATCGTCGACCACTTCCCCTTCGCGGAAGGCAACGTGGCCATGGTCGTCGGCGGAAAGCACTCCGGCAAGGTCGGCAGGATCGTCGAGATCGTCAAGACGGGGAGTTCCGTCCCGAACCGCGTGGTTCTCGTGGACGACTCGGCCGACGAGCGGTTCGAGACCATCGACGAGTACATATTCATGGTCGGTCGCTCCGCGATTGCACCCCAACTGGAGGGTTCGGCATGAGCGCGATGAAGGACGTCTACATCGACAAGGTCGTCGTGCACATGGGCGTCGGCGAGAGCGGCGAGCGGCTGGTCAAGGCCGAAGACCTCGTGAAGCAGATCACCGGCCAGAAACCCGTTCGCACCATCGCCAAGCGGACCCAGCCGGCGTTCGGTATCCGGAAGGGCGCACCCATCGGGTGCAAGGTCACCCTGCGCCGGGAGAACGCCGAGAAGTTCATCACGACCGCGCTCGGGATAGTCGAGCGGCAGCTCGCACCCTCGCAGTTCGACCGGACCGGGAACGTCTCCTTCGGCATCGAAGAGCATACCGACTTTCCGGGCATGTCTTACGACCCGACAATCGGGATATACGGCATGGACATCAACGTGGTGCTCGAGCATAAAGGCGTGCGGATCGCGCGCAGGAATGTCGAGCGCAGGAAACTGCCGGAGGCCCAGAAAGTGAGTAAAGAAGAAGCCATCGCATTCATGCGCGAACGCTACCAGGTGGAGGTGTAAGGCATGGCAGAAGAGTCAGGAGCGCCTGCTTCAGGCGGAAACGTAAGAAAATTCGGCCGTGGCGCGAACGAGTGCCGCATCTGTGGCCGGAAGCAGGGCCTTGTGCGTAAGTACGGCATCTACTTCTGCCGCCAGTGCTTCCGCGAGTGGGCAGGGAAGATGGGCTTCAAGAAGATGAACTAGGGGTTAGAGAATATGGCACGACTGAATCCAATCGCTGACGCGATGAGCACGATCAAGAATGCCGGCGACGCTGGAAAGAGCGAGGTTATTGTCGAACCCGCCAGCAAGCTCCTCGGTGCAATGCTCCGCGTTATGCAGGAAAACGGCTTTATCGGCGGCTTCGAGTTCATTGACGACGGCCGCGGCGGCCAGTTCCGGGTTCAACTCTCCGGAACGATCAATAAGTGTGGCGGCATCACCCCCCGGTTCCCGGTGGCGATGGCTGACATGGAATACTGGGAGTCGCAGTACCTCCCCGCAAAGAACTTCGGCATCCTGATAGTCTCCACCTCGAAGGGGGTTCTCTCCCACGCACAGGCCCGGAGCGAGGGTATCGGCGGGCAGTTGCTGGGATACGTCTACTAAAGGAGGGAGAAGAGTATGGGAATAACACGACAGGTCGAGATCCCTCCCGGTGTGGACATCACGCTTGAAGGCAGCGTGCTCACGGTCTCAGGACCGAAGGGCACACTGGCTCGTGACATGCGCTTCCCGCAGATCGACCTCAAGGTCGAAGACGGCGAGGTCGTCGTCTCCACGGCATCCGACAAGAAGCGGATCCTTGCCATGACCGGCACGCTCGAGGCCCATGTAAAGAACATGATCCGGGGCGTCGTCGACGGTTACGAGTATCGCATGAAAGTGGTCTACAGCCACTTCCCGATCCAGCTCAAACTGCAGGGCAACCGCCTTGAGATCAACAACTTCCTTGGCGAAAAACAGTCCCGGACCGCAAAGATCATCGAGGGCGTCACCATCAAGCTTGGAAACGACGAGGTGGCTCTCACCGGCATCGACAAGGAGAAGGTGGGCAACACGGCCGCAAACATCGAGCACGCGACCAGGATCACGAAGCGTGACCCCCGGGTGTTCCAGGACGGCATCTACATCACCGAGAGGGCGTGAAACCGATGGATGAAACAAGAAGACTGATCCGCGTCCGCACCCGGCACAACAAGCCCGCCTTCAAGAGGCGGGGGATTCACCGCAAAGCGAAGCTGGCAGATGTCTGGCGGCGTCCGCGTGGTCTGCACAATAAGCAGAGACGGCAGTTCAGAGCAAAGGGCGCCCTTCCCCGGCCGGGATACGGGAGCCCCGCCGCTGTTCGCGGTATGCACCCGAGCGGCTATGAGGAGGTACGGGTCTTTACACCTGCAGAACTTGCGGGACTGAACCCGGAGATCCAGGCCGTCCGGATCGGCGGATCTGTGGGCAACAGGAAGCGTGAAGCGATTCAGACGCGGGCCCTGGAACTGGGGCTCAAGGTGCTGAACGCAAAGGACCTCACCCGTGCGGCCGAGATACCTGCTGCAACCGAAGAAGAAGAGGTGAACGAGGATGAGTGATCTCGCCAGCCAGAAGCGAATGGCGGCCGCCGTTCTCAAGTGCGGGATCAACCGTGTCTGGTTCGATCCCGAGCGGCAGGCCGATATCGAGGCGGCCATCTCCAGAAGCGATCTGCGCGAGCTTGTCGCGGAAGGCGCGATCAGGGCGCACCCCGTGAAGGGGAACAGCCGCGGCCGGGCCCGGGTACGGATGGCAAAGCGTTCCTACGGCCACCGGAAAGGACCGGGGCGGAGGAAGGGTGCCTCCGGGGCTCGCGGCTCAAGCAAGCGGGCATGGATCAGGAAGATCCGGGCGCAGAGGCGCACTCTGCGCGAGATGCGTGAAGAGGGTACAATCGAGAGGAGTCTTTACCGCGTTATGTACCGGCGGGCTTCCGGAGGCCAGTTCCGGAGTGTGTCGCACCTTGCGGCTCAGATTGAGATAACGGCAGGGAGGATGAAATAATGGCAACCGGCCCAAGATACTTCGTGCCCTTCCGAAGGCGGCACGAGGGCAAGACTGACTACTACAAGCGGATGTCGCTCCTCTCGTCGGGAAGCCCGAGGATGGTCGTCCGGAGGACGAACCGGCAGATCATCGTGCAGCTGGTCGTTCCCGAGATTGAAGGGGACCGCACCCTGGTGGCCGCATACTCGGCCGAACTTGCCGGCTACGGCTACGAGGGAACGACTGCGAGCACACCGGCCGCCTACCTGACCGGCATGCTGTTTGCGGTCAAGGCGTTGAACGCCGGGTATGGGAATGCCATCCTGGATATCGGGCTTGCCCGGGCAAAACCCGGAGCGCGTGTCTTTGCCGCCCTTAAAGGGGCAGTGGATGCGGGTCTTGATATCCCCTATGGCGAGTCGATCCTCCCCGACGAGGAGCGGCTCAAGGGTGCCCACATCGCCGGGTATGCTCCCGAGCGGGCGGGCGACCTGGTAGCGAATGTAGAGGCTGTGGCTCTGGCCATCAAGAAGGAGCTGGTGTGACATGGCATACGTACAGGAAGAATGGATTCCGCTCACCGGTCTCGGGCGCATGGTCGCCGCAGGCGAGATCACCAGTATCGATGAGGTGCTCGCGAGCGGCAGGCCGATCAAGGAGCCTCAGATCGTCGATCTCCTCCTGCCCGATCTGGAGGACGAGGTGCTGGACATCAACATGGTCCAGCGGATGACGGACTCGGGTCGCCGTGTGAAGTTCCGCACCGTCGTGGTGGTCGGCAACAGGAAC
>JASGMC010000022.1 GCA_030156625.1 Methanoculleus sp. | reverse complement strand
GGCAGACCAGATCGGATACAGCCAGAAGGTGATGGAGCACTTCATGAACCCGCACAACGTCGGGGTGATCGAGAACCCGGACGGCTACGGCAAGGTCGGCAACCCCGTCTGCGGCGACCTCATGGAGATCTTCATCAGGGTCAGGGACGACGTCATCGAGGATATCAGGTTCCGGACGTTCGGGTGCGGGTCGGCGATCGCGACGAGCAGCATGGTGACCGATCTCGCCAGGGGAAAGACGCTCGACGAAGCGATGAAGATCACCCGCGACGACGTGGCGACCGAACTCGAGGGGCTGCCGCCCCGGAAGATGCACTGCTCGAACCTCGCGGCGGACGCGCTCCACGCGGCCATAGAGGATTACCGGGAGAAGCAGAAGAAAGGGTGAGGGGGACTAGCACCCGTAGATCAGGGTCAGGATGCTCTTTGCGAGGTCGAGGCTCTTGCCCCGGTTGACCATGAGGGTGTCCAGGCGCAGCGCCCCCTGAAGATCGACCGGGTCCCGGGTATCCTGGATGAAGACGTCCACGAAGTCCTCGTAGAGACCGTATGTCCCGGCGGACGATGCCTCTTTTCCGAACGCCCGCATCAGGGCCGATGCCGGGCCGCTGACCGGCGTATCCCCGATGAAGGGGCTGACCGCGATGACGCGCTGCCGGCGGAGCGCCTCCCGCACCCCGGCGCATTCGAGGATCGGCGATATGCTCGTGACCGGGTTGCTCGGGCCGATCACCACGGCATCGCTCGCCTCGATCGCCCCGATGACCTCGTCGGTCGCTGCCGGCGGCTCACGGGACCGGCGGACAACGCCGTCGATCGCCACCTCTCCCCGGTGCTTCACCCAGTACTCCTGGAAGTGTATCTCGCCACGGGGCGTCCGGACATAGGTCGTCACGACGGAGTCGGTCATCGGGAGGACGGTCGCACGGATACCCAGTCTCGCGCAGAGCGCCGCTGTTGCCTCGGTGTGCCGCACGCCGCTCCGGATCATCTCCCCTCGTGCAACGTGGACCGCCCGGTCCTGGTCGCCGACGGCGATGTACTCTTCGATGCCGAGTCTCGCGAGGAGGTCGTGGGTGATGTAGGAGTCGCTCTTGATCCCCCACCACTTCCCGGTATCGAGGATGCCCGCAAAGAGGTACATGACCGTATCGATGTCGGGCGAGAGGTGGTTGCCGGAGAGCCACGTATCCTCGGCCGTGTTGACGACGACCGCGATATCCCGGTCGTCCAGCAGTTCCCGCATCCCGCGGAGGAGTTTCGGGGTCCCGGTCCCGCCCGAGAAGAAGGTTATCATAGAACAATTAGCGTTTCAAGTGCAACCGTATATGAATTTTCCCAAACTCTGCCGGATGATCAACGCCTCATTTTTAAGAAATCGCGTGGCGTATGACCGCCATGATGTCCCAGGCGAGCGATTCGGCCTGCCGCTCGTGCATCAGACGCGTCTCGAGGCGGAGCGATCCGGGGACGTCGTCGGGGTCGTGGATGTCCTGGACGAATACGTCGACGATATCCCCGTACAGCCGGGAGACCGCGGGAGCGGTGGGGGGTTCGCCGACGGCGTACATGAGGGCGGCGTCCTTTGGGTCCGGCGCGACGCCGCCCGAAAACGGCGAGACCGCGACGACGAACGCATCACGGAGAAGATCCCGCATGCCGGCGCAGTCGAGGATAGGGAGGATGCTCGCCGCCGGGTTCGCGGGGCCGATCACCACGGCGTCGCTCGCCTCGATCGCCGCCCGCACCTCGCCGGTGATCTCGGGGGATTCGGCCGCAGCCCGGACGAGGTCCCGGACTTCCGTCCCGGGGTCGGCGGCCATCCGGTACTCGAGGAGCGGGATGCGTCCGGTGCCGGTATCGACGAAGTGGGCGGCATCGGCGTCCGTCACCGGGAGGACGGTCGCCCCGATGTTGAGTGAGCGGCACTGCGCCCGCACCGCCTCCGTCAGGGTCAGGCCGTCCCGGAGGAGCGCCGCCCGGGCGATCTGGACAGCCCGGGCCCGGTCGCCGACCGGGAAGGGTTCGCCGCCCGCCACCTTCGGGAGGTAGTTGTGGGTGGCGTAGGTGTCGCCCCTGATCCCCCACCACCGGCCGGTATCGAGGATGCCGGCAAAGAGGAAGACGGCGGTGTCGATGTCCGGCGCACAGTGGCTCCCCGATATCCAGAGATCCTCGGCGGTGTTCGCGACCACGGCGATCTCGCTGTCGTAGAGGATCTGGCGAACGCCCCGGATGAGCGCAGGCGTCCCGGTTCCGCCGGAGAGGAAGGTGATCATCCTCCATACCTTTATCTTCCATCTCCCAAGAATCTTAACCGAACAGATGAAGATAATCAAGGATCCGGTGCACGGCTACGTAGAGGCGGATGCGTTCGCGCTCCGGCTGCTGGACTCGGAGGTCGTCCAGCGGCTCCGCCACGTCACCCAGCTCGGGTTTGCAAACCTCGTCTACCCCGGGGCAAACCATACCCGGTTTGAGCACTCGCTCGGGACGATGCACCTCGCGGGCCTGATGTCGGGCGAGCTCGGGCTCGACGGGGATGAGACGAAACTCGTCACCACGGCCGCCCTCCTCCACGACATCGGCCACGGCCCCTTCTCCCACGTCACCGAACCGGTGATGGAGGAGTTCACGGGGAGAAGCCACCACCAGATCGATCATCTCGTCTGCGAGGGGACAATCGCCGGGATCCTCGAAGCGGAGGGGCTCGATCCCGCCGAGGTCTGCGCCGTCGTCGCAGGAGAGCACCGCCTCGCGAGCATCATCCACGGGAGCCTGGACGTCGACCGGATGGACTACCTGATGCGGGACGCCCACTACACCGGCGTGCCCTACGGGACGGTCGACGCACACCGGCTGATCCGGTCGACGATCCTTACCGGGTCCGGCATCGCGCTGCACGAAGGCGGGATCAACGCCGCCGAGTCGCTCCTGATCGCCCGGACCCTGATGCGCCCGGCGGTCTACTTCCACCACGTGAGCCGGATCGCGACGAGCATGTTCGTTCACGCCCTCCGGGAGGAGGTGCAGAACGTCGGGGGCGCGGACGCCCGCGAACTCGTGCAGATGGACGACGCCGCCTGCATGGAGCGGCTGAAGCACTCGCGCCACGGGGTCACCCGCGACCTCGCCCGCCGGGTCTACGCCCGGGACCTCTACAAGCGGGCGCTGTATATCGGCGAAGACCGGGTGAACGCCGCCGCCCTCCAGCAGGGTCTCGGGGCCGCCCGGGAGCGGGACCTCGCCCTCGCCATCGCACAGACCGCAGGGGTCCCGGAGGACTGCGTCCTCGTGGACATCCCCCGGCTCCCCCGCGCCCTCTCGATGGAGGTCCGGGTCAGGAACAGCCACGCGATGGTGGATATCGAGGAGGTCTCCCCCCTCATCAGCACCTTGAACGACACCCGGCGGCAGCAGTGGCGCCTCGGGATCTATACCACGCGGGAGCACCGGAACACAGTGGAGCAGGCGGCAACGGAAGTGCTCCGGGTGAAGCGGGCGACAAAACAGGATAAACTCGTAGTGACATAACATATGGAGAGCACATGAAGAAGGAATTCGTCGTCGGGGTCACCGGGGCAAGCGGGGTCGTCTATGCCCGCCGGCTGCTCGAGGTGCTCTGCGATCACTCAACGGTGCATATCGTCATCTCCGATACCGCCCGGCAGATCGCCGGGATCGAGCGCGTGGACCTTGAAGGATTCGACGCCATATACGCCGAGAACAGCAACCTCGCGGCCGATATCGCGAGCGGCTCGTTCTGCTACGACGGGATGGCGATCGTGCCCTGCAGCATGAAGACGCTTGCGGCGGTCAGCAACGGGTTCGCCGACAACCTGATCACCCGGGCGGCGGACGTCTGCCTCAAGGAAAATCGGCCTCTCCTCGTCCTTCTCCGGGAGATGCCGCTCTCCCGGATTCATTTGAAGAACATGCTTGCAGCCGACGAGGCCGGCGCGACCGTGATGGTCGCGAGCCCTCCCTTCTACCAGCACCCACAGACCATCGACGACCTCGTCGATATGGTGGTGGCGCGGGTGCTCGACCACATGGGGGTCAAACACGACCTCGGGGCCCGATGGAGCGGATACGATGCGTGAATTTATCGAACTGATGCGGGAGCAGGGCAGGGTCGAGGAGATCGTGAGCCCCTGCTCGACCGTCTACGAGGCTCCCCGTATAGCGAGCCGGACCGAGAAGATCCTCTTCTTCCACGACCTCGACGGCCACCGGGGGGTGATGAACCTCCTCTCCGACCGGGGATCGCTTGCAGCGGCGCTCGGCGTGGACGAGCGGGATCTCGTCGGACACCTCGCGGGCATGACCTACAGCGGCCGCGTGGTGGATGCGGGCCGTTGCGAGGGCGGCGTCAAGCCCGATCTCTCCCGCCTGCCGGTCATGAAGCACTTCCCGGGAGACGCGGGGCGTTACTTCACGTCCGGGATCGTCTTCTCGCGCTACGACGGCGTCGAGAATGCCTCCATCCACCGGATGATGGTCCTCGACGATCATAGGGTGGTCGCACGCCTGGTGGAGGGGAGGCACACCCATACCATGCTGAAATCGGCGCTCGCCCGGGGGGAGAAACTCCCGGTCGCGGTCACCGTCGGCACCCATCCGCTCGTGACGTTCGCCGCCTGCACCCGCGTCCCGGAAGGAAAGGAACTCGCCTACGCCGCGGAGCTGATGGGCGGGGAACTCGCCGTCCGGGAGTGCGAAAACGGCGTCCGGGTCCCCGACGCCGAGATCGTGCTCGAGGGCTATATCGGTGCCGAAAAAGCGGCGGAAGGGCCGTTCGTCGATATAACCGGCACCTACGACCCCGTGCGGCAGCAGCCGGTGATCGAGTTCACGAAGATGTACTGCAAGGAGGACCCCATCTACCACGGCATCCTTCCCGCCGGCGACGAGCACAAGCTCCTGATGGGAGCGCCCTATGAGCCCAGGATCTACCGTGCGGTCGGCGAGGTGACGACGGTCAAAGACGTCCTCCTCACGAAGGGCGGCGCCGGCTACCTCCACGGTGTGGTGCAGATCAGGAAGAACACGCAGGGCGACGCGAAGAACGCCATAATGGCGGCGTTTGCCGCCCATACGTCCTTGAAGCACGTCGTGGTGGTGGACGAGGACATCAACATCCATGACCCCCACGACGTCGAGTATGCGATCGCGACACGGGTGCGGGGCGATACCGACATCATGGTCGTCACCGGGGTGCGGGGCTCGTCGCTCGACCCGACGCGCCTTGGAGACGGGACGAACGTGAAGGTCGGGGTCGACGCCACGATGGTCATGGGGAAAGAAGACGAATTCAGGAGAGCGGAGTGGCCGTAGATGTATCTCGATAACGATGACGAGAAGGTGCTCGCCGGCGAGTTCGGCGAGACACGCCAGAAGATGATGGAGATCCTGGTCGCGCTCGGGAGGGTCTACGAGGCCGAAAAACTCGTCCCGATCGCGAGCGCCCAGGTGAGCGGTGCGTCCTACAAGACCATCGGGAAGTGGGGGCTTTCCTGGCTGCAGAGTCTCAACGCCCGGGTGGCGGTCCCGACGGTCTTGAACCCCATCGGGATGCCGCAGGAGGGGTGGCAGGAGTTCGGAATCGGCGAGGAGTTCGCCCGCCGCCAGACGGAGGTCGTCGAGGCCTACCGGAGGCTCGGGATCCGGCTCGAGTGCACCTGCACGCCCTACTACCTCCGCATCACGGAGTACGGGGAGCACCTGGCATGGTCGGAGTCATCGGCGGTCGCCTACGCAAACTCGGTCCTCGGCGCCCGGACGAACCGGGAGGGCGGGCCGAGCGCCCTTGCGGCGGCGATCGTCGGGAAGACCCCGTACTACGGCCTCCACATCGTCGAGAACCGGCGCCCGCAGGTCGTCGTCGAGGTCGAGAGCGGCACGGGCCCGCACCCCAACCACTGGGGCGCCATCGGTCACGTCGCCGGAAAGAAGGTGGGGAACCGGATCCCGATCTTTTCCGGTATCCGGCCGGGCCGCGACCACCTCAAAGCCCTCGGCGCCGCGATGGCGGCGACCGGCGCCGTCGCGCTCTTCCACGTCGACAAGATCACCCCGGAGGCCCGGGTCTTTTCGTTTGATACCGGCGACCTCGACCGGGTGACGGTGAGCGAGGACGAGGTCGAAGCCCTCTTCGCAGAGACCGAGGTAGAGGCGGTCGCGGTCGGGTGCCCGCACTGCTCCACCGACGAACTCAGGGAACTCGCGGAACTCCTCAGAGGAAAGGCGACGACGAAGCCCTTCTACATCTTCGCCGCAAAGGGGGTCGCGCAGCACAACCCCGACCTCGTGGGCGTCATCGAGCGGAGCGGCGCCCGGGTGATCCCGGACACCTGCATGGTCGTCTCGCCCCGGATGGACGAGTTCAAATCGATCATGGTGGACTCGGGCAAAGCCCTCGCCTACGTCCCGGGGATGTGCGGGGCGCTCGCCCGGATCGGAACGAGGAAGGAGTGCGTCGAGGTCGCGACGTCGTGAGGGGGCGCGGCGGTCTGCAATCCCTGTCGAACTTTTTTATACGGGGGTTGAGCTCCGCTCCTACGGAGCGTCGCACTCGAAGCCTGACGGCTTCTCATGCTCCGGACGTTCCGTCCGTCGCAACCCGCACCTGCGGTGCTCCAACTCCGCCTGCCCTCGCATCTGACGGTGCTCATGCTCCGGACGTCCCGTCCATCGCACCCTGGCGGGGCACGCGTCGTTACTCGAAAACGCTTCGCGTTTTCTCGAGCTCCGGCCCTTCGGCCCGTCGCTTCCCACAACGTTCTTAATACGAAAGAAGCATAGATGCGCGTATCGGCCAAAACGGGGAGATGTATGACGCAGAGGAAGGATATCGACACCATGCGGCGCAAGAGGGACATCGACGGACTGGTTGAGGCGCTTTCGGACCCGGCCGAGATTGTGCGGCTGACCGCGGTCGAAGCGCTCGGCACCGTCGGCGACGAGCGGGCGCTGGAGGCGCTGGAGCGGCTGAAGTTCTCGGACTCTGATACGGGCGTCCGGCGGGCCGCATCCGTCGCCCATGCCAGGGTGGTGGGAAGGCTCGCGGATCGGAAGGCGGCGGGGGGCCGGACGTAGTTCGGGGCCGCCTCCGGGCCGCCCGGTAAGGCATATATACCGCCGGGACGTCTACGCGAAACGATCAGGAGATTGCTATGACGACGATCGATGAGGTCGATACCATGCGCGACGACCGGGACGTTGACGGGCTGATCCGGGCGCTGAACGATGAGGACGAGTTCGTCCGGTCGCAGGCGGCCCTCTCTCTCGGAACGCTCGCCGACCCGAAGGCGCGGGAGCCGCTTGAGAGGATGCGGCGCGAGGACCCGAGCACCTCGGTCAGGGAAGCGGCCGCGACCGCGTATAAGTGGGTGGTCGGCCGGCTCCAGGAGGTCGAGGCGACCCGGGAGCCTAAAACCCCGCCGACCCGGTAACGCCGGGTCACAGGACGGCGAAGGTGAGCCAGAGGAGCGCCGTCCCGATCCCGACCGTGACGAAGAGCACGATCATCCCCACCTTCAGGAACTCCGCGAACGATATGGAAAGACCGTTCCTTGCGGCGATCCCGATAACGACGACGTTTGCAGACGCCCCGATAGCCGTGCCGTTCCCGCCGAGGCATGCGCCGAGGGCGAGCGCCCACCAGAGCGGGTAGGTGTCCATCGACGCGCCCATATCCTGGATAAGGGGGATCAGGGTGGCGGTGAGGGGGATGTTGTCGACGATAGCGGATGCGATCGCGGCGAACCAGGCGATGATCAGCATGGCCTCGCCCTCAGAGTGGACATTGTTCACGACGAACCCGGCGACGGCCGCGATCGTCCCGGTCTCGACGAGGGCGCCGACGACGACGAAGAGCCCGCCGAAGAAGAAGAGGGCCGGCCACTCGATCTTCTCAAAGATCTCCTCCGGCGACTGCCTGCTCCAGAAGAGGAGGATCGATGCGCCGATCAGGGCGACGAGGGCGGGCTCGAGATCGAGCTGGGCGTGGACGAAGAACATCCCGATGACGAGCGCGATGACGACAATCGATTTATTGAAGAGAGACCGGTCGCGGATCGCCTCCTGCTCGTTTAAGTCCGCAAACGTCTTCTCGATCCCCGCCTGCCCGTCGGGCGAGACGTGGAGGTCCTTTCTGTAGATGAGGGCGAGCATCCCCATGACGACGGCCAGGTTGACGACCATGATGGGGCCGAGGTTGATCAGGAACTCGTTGAACGTCAGGCCGGCGGCCGAACCGATCATGATGTTCGGGGGGTCGCCGATGAGCGTCGCCGCCCCGCCGATGTTGGAGGAGAATATCTCGGCGATGAGGAAGGGGAGAGGAGTGATCCGCATCACGTTCGCGATGTAGAGCAGCATCGGGGTGAGGAGGAGGACCGTGGTGACGTTGTCGAGGAAGGCGCTCGTCACGGCCGTCACGAGCGAGAAGAGCAGCAACACCCGCATCGGGCTCCCTTTTGCCAGTTTTGCCGTTCGTATCGCGACATACTCGAAGAGGCCGCTGCCGCGGGCGGTGTTGACGATGATCATCATCCCCATCAGGAGGAAGATGGTGCCGAGGTCGATGTACTCCGGGATCTTCTCCCACGGGACGATGTGGAGGAAGACGATGACCGAGGCGCCGAGCATCGCCGCCACCGCACGGTGGATCCGCTCGTCGATGATGAGCGCGTAGGTGAAGAGGAAGACTGCGATGGCGATCAGTTCCGGGCCGGTCACGCCTCTCCACCCCGGCAAGGGCTGGAGGCGGTGAGGCATGCTATGAGAGATTGACGATAGGTCATGGAACTCTCCAAAAAGAATGAATCGTAGAATTCAGGTATGCACGATTCTCCCATAATCATAACGGTCCGCACCGCCGGGTGGAGGGAGGCCGGGCGGCCTCCGGCTCACTCCGCCGCGGGGGAGGCTCCCGGACCCTCGTTACTATTTCCCCACCTCAGCCGGAGAATCTTGTAGGCTTCCCCGGCTATCAGCACCGGCAGGCCGAGCAGGGCGAGCAGCCCCCAGTCGCCGGGGGTCAGCGGTGCGGTCCCGAGGAAGGTCTGCAGGACCGGGACGTAGACCACCAGCGCCTGGAGTGCGAGGCTCCCGAGAACCGCGAGGAACAGGGCGGGGTTGGAGAAGAACCCGATCCGGTGGAGCGGGAACCGGAACGACCGGAAGTTCAGCACGTTGTAGAGCTCGAAGATGATGAGCCCGGTGAAGGCCATCGTCCGCGCCCGGTCGAGATCGGCCTCGTAGAGGCCCAGGAAGGCGTAGATGGTCAGGAGACCGAGCCACACCCCGAGGATGAGGACGATGAGGTAAGCGTTTCGGGTGAGGATGGATTCCCCGGGGTCCCGCGGCCGTCTCTGCATGACGTCTTGCTCGGCGGGCTCGAGACCGAGCGCGATGGCGGTGAGCCCGTCCGTGATCAGGTTGATCCAGAGGATCTGGATGGGGATGAGGATCAGCGGCAGGCCGAGGAGGAGCCCGCCGACGATCGCGACCATCTCCCCGACGTTGGAGGAGAGGAGGTAGCGGGTGAACCGGGAGATGTTGTCGTACTCCCGTCTTCCTTCCTCGACGCCGGCGACGATGCTCGCGAAGTTGTCGTCCACGAGCACCATGTCGCTCGACTCCTTCGCTACATCCGTCCCCTTGATCCCCATGGCTATCCCGATGCTCGCCTTCTTCAGCGCCGGGGCATCGTTGACGCCGTCGCCGGTCATGGCGATGACCTCCCGGTCGCGGGCAAGGATATCGATCACCCGGAGTTTGTGCTCCGCCGTGACCCGGGAGAGGACCTTTGTGGTCCGGAGACGCTCCTCGAGTTCGTTGTCGCCCATAGCCTCGAGATCGGTCCCGGTCAGCGCCCCCTCGCTCGAGAGGCCGAGGTCCCGGGCGATGGCGTAGGCGGTCAGCGGGTTGTCCCCCGTGATCATGATGACGTCGATCCCGGCGCTCCGACAGAGCCGGATCGCCTCCGCAGCCTCGGGCCGCGGGGGATCGACGATCCCGGCAAACCCGAGGAAGATCAGGTCTTTCTCCACTGTCTCCTCGGTCCACTCGAGACCCTCGGGGAGCGGGCGGTATGCCGCCCCGAGCACCCGGAGCCCGCCGGACGCGTAATCCCCGATCTCCGCGAGGAGCGCGTCACGGAGGTCGTCGGTGAGCGGCACGACCGAGTCTCCCCGGAGCAGCCGGGACGAGCGTGCGAGAAGCACCTCCGGCGCCCCCTTCACGTGGGCGACAAAACCTCCCTCTTCGGGGTAGACGACCGTCATCCGTTTCCGGGTGGAGTTGAACGAGAACTCCTTCGCCGCCGCCGGGGCATCCTCGCGGGAGAGGCCGGCCTTCGCCGCCGCGACCACGAGCGCACCCTCGGTCGGCGTGCCGAAGATCCGCCACCCCCCCTCTTCGAGATTGAGGGTCGCGTGGTTGCAGAGAAGGACGGTGCGCAGGAACCGGGCGAGCCCCGGGTCCGTGAGCGGGTCGACGGGAGTGCCCTCACGGAGGAACTCCCCCTCCGGGGCATACCCGGTTCCGGTGACCGCGACCTCCGCATCAGGCGTCCTCACCCGGACGACCGCCATCTCGTTCCGGGTGAGCGTCCCGGTCTTGTCGGTGCAGATCACCGAGACCGCGCCGAGGGTCTCCGACGCCGGGAGGTGGCGGATCAGGCAGTTTCTCCGCATCATGTTCTTGATGCCGAGGGCGAGCGTGAGCGTCACGACCGCCGGGAGACCTTCCGGGATCACCGCCACCGCGAGCGAGACGCCGATGAGGAACATCTCCAGGAACCCGCGCTGCTGCAGGAGGCCGACGATGACCACGAGTATGGCTATGCCGACGGCGATCAGCCCGAGGTCGCGGCCGAGGCGGTCCATCTGCCGGGAGAGGGGCGTCGTTTCGTCCTCGACCCGCTGGGAGAGCCCGGCGATCATGCCGAACTCCGTGTTCATCCCGGTGGCGACGGCGATACCCCGTCCCCGCCCGTTGACCACCGTCGTGCCCGCAAACGCCATGTTGCTCCGTTCGGAGAGAGCAGTCCCGGCAGGGAGAGAATCCGGCGCCTTATCGACGGGCGACGACTCGCCGGTCAGAGGCGCCTCGTCCACCTCGAGCGACGTCGCCTCGACGATGAAGAGGTCGGCGGGCACCCGTTCTCCCATCTCGAGGATGACGAGGTCTCCCGGTACGAGTTCCGCAGCATCGATCTCCTGCTGCTCTCCGCCGCGGACGACCACGGCCCGCTGGACGAGCATCTTCTTCAGCGCCTCGATCGCCTCGCCGGCCTGCCACTCCTGGGAGAACCCGAGTATGGCGTTCAAGACGACGATGATGAGGATTGCGGCGGCGTCGACGGGCTCGCCGACGAGGAACGATATCGCCGCCGCGATCACCAGGATGACGATCAGGACGCTCTTGAACTGCCGGAGGAAGACCTGGAGGCGGGTCTCCCGGGCTTCCTCGCGGAGGACGTTCTTCCCGTAGCGCTGCAGCCGCTCCTCCGCTTCTCCCGGGCTTAAGCCTGCCGGGCCGGTGCCGAGTTCCCGGCGGACCTCCTCCGCGGAGAGGGTGTACCAGTCAGGCAGAGGCCTTCCTCCCATGGGCGGCACTTCTGCCGGGTTCTCCTGTCGGCACGGGCATATGTTCCCGGTTCTGCGCCGGGCTATAAAAAGATATAGAGATCGCATCCGTCTGTCCGTGAAAAAGCCGCAGCGGCGGTCGGGGCGGCCGGACGGATCGCCGGCCGCCCGCCGTTCCCGGTCCCGATACCATTATATCTTCCGGCCGAACCGATCAGGGCCGGGTCGGGAGTCCGGCCCCGGGAGGAATGACGATGAGCAGAATAGCAGTCCTGATCACGGATATGTTCGAGGACGTCGAGTACACGAAGCCCGCGGAGGCGTTCCGGGAGGCGGGTCACGACCTCGTCCACGTCGGCCTTTCCGCGGGGGAGACCGTGCACGGGAAGAAGGAGCAGACGCCGGTTAAAATCGACCGGGCAGCATCGGACGTATCGGCGGACGATTTCGACGCGCTCTTCATACCGGGCGGCTACTCGCCCGACAAACTCCGGGCCCACGATGCGCCCGTCGAGTTCGTGCGTCGCTTTGTCGAGAGCGGCAAACCGGTCCTCGCCATATGCCACGCGCCCCAGCTCCTGATCACCGCGCAGGTGCTCGAGGGGCGGAAGATCACCGGCTGGAAGTCCGTCGCCCAGGACATCAAGAACGCCGGCGCGGAGTACATCGACCGGGAGGTCGTGATCGACGACAACCTGGTCTCGAGCAGGAACCCGGACGACATCCCGGCATTCGTCGAGGCGTCGCTTGCGAAACTGAAGGAGACCGTCGGCAGGAAGGCTGCGGCTGCAGAGCAGTAAGGCGGGAGCGGGGCCGCACAAACTCTATATGGATGCGGCCCGCACCCACTCTTGACGATGAATCCTGCAGGTCTGCCGGTGGACTCACGGGAATGGGGCAGGCTTGCGATAATTGCTCTCGCCACGGCGCTCTCCGTTCTGCTGGACCTCATCTTTAACACGGTCACGTACACCCACTTCTTCTACCTGGTGCTCATCCTCGCCGCGTTTTGGTACCGCAGACGCGCAGTCGCCGTCGGGATTTTGCTCGCCGCGGTCCACATCGCCGTCGAGTACCTTCTCTACGGTCCCCCGGGCCCGGGCATCCTCATAAGCGCGGGGATCTTCGTCGCCGCCGCGTACCTCCTCGGCTACCTCTTCGAGCTCGCGGGCAGGCGTGCCGGCGATCTCCACTTCCGTATCGGGGGGGGCGGGGCACCCGCGTGCGACCGGGATGCGGAGAGGCTGATCGCCCGGCTCTCGAGCCGGGACCCGGAGACCCGCTACCAGGCGGCCGGGTGCCTGGGCGACGCCGGCGTTTCCGCCGCGGTCGAACCGCTCGCCGCCCTCCTCGCGGACCCGGAGGTCGGCGTCCGCTGGAAGGCGACGGAGGCCCTCGGAAGACTGGGCTCTCCGGCCGTCGGGCCGCTCACCGAGAGCCTCCGGAGCGACGACGTCGATGTGCGGTGGATGGCCGCGGTCGCTCTCGGCGGGATCGGCGATTCCGCGGCGATCCCCGCACTGATGGGGGCGCTCAACGACGAGGACGCCTACGTCCGGAGCAGGGCGGCTCTCGCGCTCGGGGCTATCGGCGAGGCCGCGCGGGAGGGGCTCATCGCGTGCCTCTCTGCCGGGAACGAGCGCGTCAGGTGGGGGGCGGCCCTGGCGCTCGGCAGCATCGGCGGGGAGAGCGCCATCAAAGCGCTCATCGGTGCGCTCCGCGACCCCGACGGGGACGTGCGGCAGCGCGCCGTGGGCGCGCTCGGGGATATCGGCGAACCCGCCCTGCCCTCTCTCATCGAGGCGCTCCGGACGGACGACGAGGTGCTCCGGCAGGGGGCGATCGCCGCTCTCGGGTTTGTCGGAAGACCCGCCGTCGGGGCGCTCATTGAGGCGCTCGGCACCGGTGACGACTGGCGCGTCCGCGCGGGAGCCGCGCGGGCCCTCGGGGAGATCGGGGAACGGCGAGTGGCCGACCCCCTGATCCGGGCGCTCGACGACGAGAGCGAGGGGGTCCGCGAGGCTGCCCGGGAGGCGCTCGGCAGCATCAGGAAGACATAACCCCCGCGAAGGTGTACCTGGACGCTATGACAGACAGGACCCGGATCGCGGAACTGATCGCCGATCTCCGGCAGGCCCCTCTCGCGGCGCGCCGGGCGGCGACAGCCGAGCTCGGGGCGAGCGGAGAAGCGGCAGTCGGCCCGCTCATCGACGCAATGCAGACCGGGGACAACGACATCCGGTGGTACGCCGCCCGTGCGCTCGTGCAGATCGGAGAAGTGGCGATCGACCCCCTCCTCGCGGCGATGCGCGCCGTCGAAGACCGGGACTTCCGGCGATACGCCACGGCAGCCCTGACGGGGATCGGCGAACCTGCCATCGAACCCCTCGTCGCCGTCATCGAGAGCGCCGATCCCGACCTCCAGCCGTTCGCCGCGATGGCCCTCTGCCGGATCGGGGAGCCGGCGGTCGAACCGCTCCTCCGCCTGATGCAGAGCCCTGACCCGAAGACGCAGGAGCGCGCCGCGCTCCTCCTCTGGAAGATGGGAGAGCCGGGAGCCGGGCCGCTCACCGAAGCGCTGGAGGCGGGCAGCCAATCCGCGAATAATAAATGATCCGGGAGCTTTCAGATCAATAGGGTCTGATGGCACCTCGTATCAAAAAGAGCCCCCTCCAGCTCCTGCCGATGGGGCGGTACCTGAAACCCCGGATGCTCCTGGTTGCAGGAACCTCCGGTACCGCGGTCATTGCCGCACTCCTTGTGGAGCCCCCCGGCACCAATTTCATCCTCTGGTTCCTCCTTTTCCTTCCCGCCGTGATCGCCGGCTACCTCTACCGCGAGCGGGGGATCGTCGTCGCCACCGTGCTCGGGCTTGCCTACATCGGCGTCACGGTGCTGCGCGCGTACCCGGAGCCTGACGCTCTCCTCCCCTTCGTCGCCATGATCGCCCTTGCGTCGCTCGCCTCGGCCGTCGGCTACTCGACACGGGAACAGATCCACCACCGGGAGGCCATGGAGCGGGCTCCCGGCGGGGCGTTTCTTATCAGGCAGGAGGACGGGACGATAGCGGACGCGAACCGGGACTTCGCCGAATTCCTGGATTACACGACGGACGACCTGCAGGGCCTGCCGATATCGAGGATCTGGCCGTTCGCCGACGACCGCGCACGGTTCTTCGCCCAGGCAAAACCGGATGCGGGCAACGTGGTCCTTGAGACGCAGTTCGTCGACCGGGACGGCAAAATACGCTGGCTCGTCCTCTGGGGGCGCTGCTTCGACGATGCCGTCATCTCCTGCCGGGTCTCGGACATCACGCGGTACAAAGAGGCGGAAGCGACCCTGAACGCCGAACACCGCCGCCTCTTCTCGATCCTGGATACGCTTCCCGCCTACGTCACCCTGCAGGCGGAGGATCACACCTTCCGGTTCGTCAACAAGGCGTTCAGGGAGACCTTCGGCGACCCGGGGGACAGGCCCTGCTACGAGGTGCAGCGCGGCACCCGCCGGCCCTGCAACCCCTGCCACAGCGCGCTGGTCTTCACCCTCAGGAGCCCGCAACGGTGGGAGTGGGACCACATGAACGGAAAGACATACGAGGTCCACGCCTACCCGTTCACCGACGCGGACGGGTCGCCCCTGATGCTGCAGCTCGGGATCGACATCACCCAGCGGGTGCAGGCGGAAGAGGCGCTCAAAGGGTTTGCCGGGAACCTCCAGGCAAAGAACCGGGAACTGGAGGTGCTGCGAAGCCAGCTCTATGTCGTCAACCAGGAACTCGACGAAATGGTCAGGGAGCGGACCGCCGACGTGGAGAAGCTCCTCGCCCAGAAGGACGAGTTCATATCGCAGCTCGGGCACGACCTCAAGACGCCCTTAACGCCGCTGGTCGCGCTCATGCCGGGGATCATTGAGCGGGAGCAGGACCCCGCACTCCGGCGCCTCCTCGAGATCGCCGGCCATAACGTCACCTACATGAAGGACCTGGTCCAGAAGACCCTGCAACTCGCCCGGATGAACTCGCTCTACATCGAGCTCGACCTCGAGCCCCTCGACCTGCGGGCCGAGTTGAACAACATCTTAAGGAACTACCCGGTCACGCTCAAGACGAAGACCATCACCCTCAACAACAACGTCCCGCCGCAGATCACCGTCAGGGCCGACCGGGTCCTCCTCGGCGAGATCTTCAACAACCTGATCGCCAACGCCGTCAAATACATGCAGGACGGGACGGGGACCATCACCATCGACGCCGCCCGCGAGCAGGAGGTCGTGGTCATCTCGGTCAGGGATACCGGGATCGGCATGACCCGCGAACAGCTCGACAAGGCGTTTGCCGAGTTCTACAAGGCCGACCCCTCCCGGCACGATCTCGATTCCCCGGGCCTCGGCCTCACGATCTGTCGGCGGATCGTGGAGCGGCACGGGGGGAGGATATGGGCCGAGAGTGCCGGAGAAGGGATGGGCTCGACCATTATATTCACCCTGGAAGCGATCGACGCGCCGTGAGAAGAATCCGCAGGGTTATATATTGATTGGGGCGAGAGAAATTACTCAAAGACCCGGTGGGTTCCGGGGAGGGAGCAGATGACGGACGTGCCGTGCCAGCGGATTATGGTCGTCGATGACGACGTGTTCATCCTCGAGGTGATGAAGGAGCTCTTCGAACCGGAGGGAATCGAGGTCGTCGCCGTGGAGAGCGGCGATGCCTGCATCGCGGAGCTGAAGAAAGGGTTCCGGGGCGTCGTCCTGATGGACATCATGATGCCCGGAAAGGACGGCTGGGAGACGATCAAAGAGATGCTCGACCTGGATCTCATGGAAGGGAACGTCGTCGCGATGCTCACTGCAAAAGACATCCCGGACGGAGAACTGGAATATATCAAGGAGCACGTCATCGACTACATCACGAAGCCGTTCGAGGCGGACGAGATCGTGACCGTCGTGAAGGGCTACCTCGATTATCTTGCATGACGAGGAGATGCATGGAGAACGCCGCACCATCCAGCCGGACGATCGTGGTCATCGGTTCTTCGACCGGCGGCCCGCGAACGCTGGAGACGATATTTTCGCGGTTCCCGTGCGTCGATGCCGCCATCGTCATCGTCCAGCACATGCCGCTCTACATCAACAGTTCGCTCTGCAGGCATCTTGCAAAGACCACCCGGATGGATGTCAGGATCGCGGAGGACGGCGAGTCCGTGGAGCACGGCACGATCTACGTGGCCCCAAGCGATGTCCACTTGAAACTCGTCGGAAACCGGACCATCCGTCTCTTCGACGACGAGAAGGTGCAGTTCGTCAGGCCCTCCATCGACGTCGCCATGACATCGCTCGAGAAGAACGGCGGCGACCGGTTCGCCGGGGTGATCCTCTCTGGGATGGGGAGCGACGGAGCGCAGGGGATCCGCCACATCAAGGCCATCGGCGGCGTCACCCTCGCGCAGACCCTCCGGACATGCGCCATACACGCCATGCCCCGCGCCGCGTTCGAGACCGGAAAGGTGGACCAGATGCTCCCGCCGGAAGGAATCCGGGAGCAGATCATCCGGATCGCAGGTACCCCCTGAGGCGGTCCGGTCATCGATCCCGCGCCATCTAAATGCGTGAAGAACCCATACTCAATGCATGGAGGTCTCACCTGCTACCGCCCGGTACTTCGACGAACTGATATCCGGGCTTGAGTCCGCGATGCGGTTCGCCGCTGCCGCACGGGCCCGGGGACTCGATCCGAGGACGGAGATCGAGATCCCGGTGGCAAGCGACCTCGCCGACCGCGTGGAGGCGCTCCTCGGCTACAAGGGTATCGCGGCCCGGATCCGCGAGCTCGAGCAGGAGATGTCCCGGGAAGAGGTGGCGCTCCGCATCGGCGACGATTTTGCAGCTAAAATGTTCGGCGAGACCACGCCGGAGGAGATCCTCGACCACGCCATCCGGGGGGCGATGGCGCTCCTGACGGAGGGCGTGGTGGCAGCCCCGACGGAGGGGATTGCGAAGGTCAGCCTCGGGAAGAACGACGACGGGACGGACTACTTAAAGATCTACTACGCGGGCCCCATCCGGAGCGCCGGCGGGACGGCGCAGGCGCTCTCGGTGCTGGTGGGCGATTACGTGCGCCAGGCGCTCGGGATCGGCCGCTATATCCCCCGGCCGGAGGAGGTGGAGCGCTATATCGAGGAGATCCGGCAGTACAACAACATCATGAGCCTGCAGTATCTCCCGAGCGAGAAGGAGCTCCGGATGATCATCAAAAACTGCCCGGTCTGCATCGACGGCGAGCCGACCGAGCAGCAGGAAGTGAGCGGCTACCGGAACCTGGAGCGGGTGGAGACGAACACCGTCCGGGGCGGGATGGCGCTGGTGGTCGCCGAAGGGCTGGCCCTCAAAGCCCCCAAAGTCCAGAAAAACGTCAAAAAGATGAAGATGGAGGGCTGGGACTGGCTCGAGGAGATGATCGGCGGCGGCCCGAAGAGCGACGACGACGATGCGGGCGCCGCGATCAAGCCCAAGGACAAGTACATCCGGGACCTGATCGGCGGCCGGCCGGTCTTTTCCTACCCGATGCGCAAAGGGGGGTTCCGGCTGCGCCTCGGCCGGGCGCGGAACACCGGGTTTGCGGCCGCGGGTTTCAACCCTGCGACGCTGCACATCCTCGGGGACTTCCTGGCGGTCGGGACGCAGATGAAGGTCGAGCGCCCGGGGAAGGCGGCGGGGGTCGTTCCGGTGGACTCGATCCAGGGGCCGACGGTCAAACTCCGGAGCGGGGAGGTGCGCCGGGTGGACGACGCGGCGGAGGCCCGGCGGCTTGCGGGGCAGGTGGACGAGATCCTGGACGTCGGCGAGATGCTGGTCAGTTTCGGCGAGTTCATGGAGAACAACCACCCGCTGATGCCGCCGAGTTACTGCGAGGAGTGGTGGATGCTCGAGGGCGGTCCCCGGCATCCTGAAAGCGAGCTCGAGGCGATCGAGTTCGCGATCGACGGGGCTCCGCTCCATCCCGACTACACCTACATGTGGGACGACGTCGCCCCGGCCGATATCGCCCTCCTCGCCGAAGCGGTCGGCACCGGCGGCAGGGTCGAGGACGGGGTGCTGATGGTCCCGAACACCCCGGAGACGAAGGCGATCCTCGAGGAACTCCTGGTGCCCCACCACCTTTCCGGCGACCGCATCGCGATCCGCGAGCACCTGGTCTTCCTCGCCTGCCTCGGCCTGACGCTGCAGCTTACGAAGCGTCCGGCGTGGCAGGACGCCCCGATGGAGAACTCGCTCGATCTGGTGATGCACCTCTCGGGCTTTACGGTCCGCTCGAGGGCGGGCACCCGTATCGGCGGCCGGATGGGGCGGCCGGGGAAGTCGAAGCCGCGCGAGATGCGCCCGCCGCCCCACTCGCTCTTCCCCATCGGTGACGAGGGCGGTTCCCGCCGGTCGTTCCAGGCGGCCTGCTCCTCGAAGCCCCGGTCGAACACCGACGGCGGGGTGATCGAGGCGGAGGTCGGGGAGCGGCAGTGCCCCGCCTGCGGCGCCTTCACCTACAAGAACCTCTGCGAGTGCGGTGCGCACACGAACCCGGTCTTTCGGTGCCCCCGGTGCGGCAAGGACGTCGGCAAAGAGGTCTGCCCCCGGTGCAACGCGGAGACGGTCTGCCTCCAGAAGGTCACGATCAACGTCAAGAACGAGTACCTGGCGGCGATGGAGAGCCTCGGGGTGCGCGAGTCCTCGGTCGCGCTCCTCAAGGGCGTCAAAGGGCTCATCTCCCGCGAGCGGCCGGTGGAGCCGATCGAGAAGGGGATTCTCCGGGCGCTGCAGAACCTTTATGTCTTCAAGGACGGCACCGTCCGCTACGACATGATCGACCTCCCCCTGACTCATTTCCGGCCGGACGAGGTCGGCGTCCCCATCGAGCGGCTCCGCGAACTCGGCTATACCCACGACATCTACGGCCGGGAACTCGTCTCGGACGACCAGGTGCTGGAACTCCGCCACCAGGATATCCTGGTCTCGGAGGGCTGCGGCGAGTGGCTGGTCCGGGTGGCGAAGTTCGTCGACGACCTCCTGGTGCGGTTCTACGGGCTGGAACCGTTCTACCGGGCGGAAAAACCCCTCGACCTCGTGGGCCACCTCCTGATGGGGCTTGCGCCGCACACGAGCGCCGGGGTCCTCGCCCGGCTGATCGGGTTCTCGAAGGCCGCGGTCGGCTACGGTCACCCGTTCTTCCACGCGGCGAAACGGCGGAACTGTTTCTCCGGCGATACGGAGATCGCCGTCTCCGACGGTCGGCGGTGGATAACGGTGCCGATCCGGCAGTTCGTGGCGGAGAACTTCGATCTCTCGAAACCCGGCTTAGACCATGTCGGGACGTTCTACTCCGATCCGAAGCAGCCGTTCTACGTCCGGAGCATCGATCCGCAGGGAAAGACCAGCCTGAAGAAGGTGACGTCCGTCTCCGTCCACCGGGCCCCGGCGCACCTGGTCCGGTTCGCGACGAAGAGGGGAAGAATCCTCACGGTCACGCCCGACCATGCGATGCTCGTCTGGGACACCGATTACCTCCGAAAGATCAAGGCGCTCGAGGTCGCGGTCGGCGACCGGGTCCCGGTGGAGGAGGGCGGGCTCGTCGTGGCGGACGAGGTCGTTTCCCGCGAGACGGTGCAGGCGCTCGACGACCGGGTCTACTGCCTGACGGTCGCCGACAACCACACGCTGGTCGCGAACGGCATCTTCTGCGGGCAGTGCGACGGCGACGAGGACTGCGTGATGCTCCTCCTGGACGGACTGATCAACTTCTCCCGGGCCTACCTCCCCGAGACCCGGGGCGGGACGATGGACGCACCGCTGGTTTTGACGACCCGGATCGACCCCTCAGAGGTCGACAAGGAGAGCCACAACGTCGACGTCTGCGACCACTACCCGATCGAGGTCTACAACGGCTGCCTCGCCTACGCCCACCCCAAAGACCTCGACGACTATGTCGACCGGGTGGAGCGGCGGCTCGGGACCGCGGCGCAGTGCGAGGGGTTCCTCTTCACCCACCCGACCTCGAACATCTCGGCGGGGCCCCTTGAATCCACCTACACGAAACTCGGGTCGATGCTCGACAAGCTCGAGGCGGAGCTCGACCTCGCGAAGAAGATCCGGGCGGTGGACGAGGACGATGTTGCCGAGCGGGTCCTGAACACCCACTTCATCCGCGACCTCCAGGGCAACCTCAACGCGTTTTCCAAACAAAAAGTCCGGTGCATGAAGTGCAACGCGAAGTACCGGCGGATGCCGCTTGCGGGGAAGTGCACCCGCTGCGGGGGGCACGTCATCCCCACCGTCCACGAGGGCTCGGTGAAGAAGTACCTGGAGATGTCGCGCAACATCTGTGCGACCTACGCGATATCGGACTACACGAAGCAGCGGGTGGAGGTGCTCTTCATGCAGATCGAGTCGACCTTCGGCGAGCCCCCGGAGAAGCAGCTCGGGCTCGCGGATTTTATGTGAAAGCGGGTTCGCGGGACGGCGGGGATCTTCCGTTCCCGGCACCTGCCCGGCGGGGCGGGCCGCCATCAAACTCATTACTTCAGAGATCCAAAAGGTACAGGCGCGAGTGTTACCGAGCGGCCAAAGGTGATCGACTCAAGATCGATTCTCGAAGGAGTTCGCAGGTTCGAATCCTGCCACTCGCATTCTGATTCTTAAAAGACGCTCCCACGAGGGGGTATGAATACTTATTTCTGGAGCTGTTCATCTGATAAACCTGTAATCGGGAGTGTAATGGGATGAGATCGATTTTTTCCATAATTCGACAATCTTTAATTCCTTTTCAGGGTCTGTACGTTGAAATTCCTCAATAAGATCCTTAACAGAGTTCTTCTTAACAATATCAATCACTTTCACCTTTTGGCCCGGTGCATATTCTCTGTAATCAATATCTCCCTGCGTTAACATCCGAAGTAGCCTCTTAAAAATATGATTTTTGACTTCCTCATTGAGGAAATAACAGTCTGCATCCAGGCATACAGGATATGGATCTCCTGTCTCACATTTTTCGAGACAGAAGGTATGTAGTGACGCAGTATAGTCATCTTTGGGAAGTTTACACCTTCTGGTTCCATGGCAGTCTAAACAATCGGGATACTCGCTACAGGTCCGATAATCCCAAAAACAGTCATCAATAACAGTCTGAGATCTCGATTGCTCTAAGACATTATCAATAAGATCAAATTGACTGTGAAATGTATCAATCTCCCCTTCTACAAGTCTCTTTAGTCCCTCTTCGTCGATAATAATGAGATAATCAATATCACCGCATTGAGGTCTTCCCATGGCATAACTGCCGAACATATACAATGCCTTAACAACAGGTTTAAGATCAGATTGAAGGACGTTCTGGAAATTGAGATTGAACTGTTCTTCGAGAGGGATAAACGACTTCCTATCGAACTTTATACTCTCGCAATATGCACATTCGTGTACTCCAAGGCAGTCGGTCTCGACTTCCCTCCCGCACCTTTCACAGTTCATCTGCGTATAAAATCCATCAATATCACCCATGGGGTTGCAGGCAATCAGGCTGCAACTGCGCCGCAGATCCTCTCGGCCTGCTCCAGGACGGTTTTCGTTGCCTGCTCCTGCATGTCCGGCGGATAGCCGTATTTTCTCAGGATCCTCTTGATCATCACCCGCATCTTTGCCCGGACGCTCTCTTTCGCGGCCCAGTCTATCGTCACGTTCTTACGGACGGCTGCGACGAGCTCCGAGGCGATCTGCCGCAGGAGTTCGTCCTGCATCACTTCCCGCGCATTCTCGTTCTCGGCGAGGGCGTCGTAGAAAGCGATCTCGGCGTCGGAAAGACCCAGGTCTTCCCCCCGCTGCACGGTGTCGCGGACATCTCTGGCCGTCCTGATGAGTTCCTCAAGGATGATGGCGGTCTCAACCGAACGGTTCTGGTACTTCTTCACCGACGCGTCGAGCATCTCCGAGAATTTTCGGGATTGGACCACGTTGCGCCTCAGTCTGGTTCGTATCTCGTCCTCGATCAACTTCCGCAGCAGTTCGACTGCCACGTTCTTCTGCGGGAGGTCCCGGACCTCGGCGAGGAAGTCGTCGGAGAGAACGGAGATATCCGGTTTCTTCAACCCGGCCGCCTGGAAGATGTCGATGATGCCTTCGGGGGTGATGGCTTCCGAGACGAGTTGCTGGACGGCATGGTCGAGTTCGGCCTGGGATTTTGCCGTCCGTGCGGTTGTCTTTGCGATTGAGGCTTTGATGGTCTGGAAGAGCGCCACATCGGTTCGTATCCGGTCGGTCTCTTCGTGAGGAACGCAGAGGGAGAATGCCGTCGAAAGTTGCGTCACAGCATCGAGGAACCGCGGCTTCCCGTCCTGTTGCGACAGGACGTGCTCCATAGCGGCAGGAATGAGCGAGAGACGCTTGCCGGGATCGCCTGTGTTCCACGCCGACCAGTCGAATCCGTGGAGCATATCGCAGCAGAGCTCGTACTTCTCAAGCATGACATAGACCGCCTCTTCCTGCTCTTCGACACTCAGACCTTTGTGCTTCTTTCTCTCGTCGGTGAACTCGGCAAGGGCTTCTTTGAGTTTCGGCGCGATTCCCAGGTAGTCGACAATGAGGCCCCCCGGCTTGTCCCGGAAGACGCGGTTCACGCGTGCGATGGTCTGCATGAGCGTATGCCCCTGCATGGGTTTGTCCACGTACATCGTGTGCAGGCAGGGAGCGTCGAACCCGGTGATCCACATGTCCCGGACGATGACGATCTTCAGGGGATCGTCGGGGTCGACGAAGCGGTTCCGGATCTTGTTCCGCTGCGCCTTCGTCCGGAAGTGCATCTGCCATTCCGGTTTTTCGGACGCGGAACCCGACATCACGACCTTGACGGCACCCGACATGTCGTCGTCGCTGTGCCACTCGGGCCGGAGGCGGGTGATGGCGTTGTACATCTCGACGCAGATGCGCCTGCTCATGCAGACGATCATCGCCTTGCCTTCGAGCGTCTCAAGGCGTTTCTCGAAGTGGCCGACGAGGTCTCTGGTGATCACGTCTATGCGATGCTCGGCGCCGATGACCGCCTCCAGTTGCGCCCACTTCGACCGCAGTCTCTCCCGGACGTTCTCCTCTTCGTTCTCGGTTACCTCCTCGAAGCCTTCGTCGAGCAGGGGTTTTTCTTCCTCGGCAAGGTCGAGTTTGACATGGCGGCCCTCGTAGTAGATGGGAACAGTGACGCCGTCTTCGTTCGCCTGGACGACATCGTAGATGCTGATGTAGTCCCCGAAGACCGCCCGGGTGTCCCGGTCTTTGAGCGAGATCGGGGTTCCGGTAAACCCGATCGAGGAGGCGTTGGGGAGGGCCTGCCGGATGTATTCGGCAAACCCGTAGCGGATATACCCCGTCGCCGTATCAACGTGGGGCCTGAATCCGTAGTGGCTGCGGTGCGCCTCGTCGGCGATGAAGACGATGTTGCCCCGCTCCGAAAGGACAGGGTGACTCTCCTCCTCTCGTTCGGGGAAGAACTTCTGAACGGTGGAAAAGATCACGCCGCCGGACTCCCGTTGCAGCAGTTCGCGGAGGTGTGAGCGGCTCTCGGCCTGGACCGGGGTCTGCCGGATGTGCTCGCTGCATCGCGCGAAGGTATCGAAGAGCTGGCCGTCGAGGTCGTTCTGGTCGGTGAGAACGACGAGGGTCGGGTTCTCCATCCCGGGCGCAAGGATGATCTTTCTCGCGTAAAAGACCATGGAGAGGCTCTTTCCGGAGCCCTGGGTATGCCAGATGACACCGCCTTTCCTGTCGCCTTCGGGTGCGGAGGCCGTGACGGTGCTCTCCACCGCGGCCCTGACGGCGTGAAACTGGTGATACGCGGCGATCTTCTTGGCGAGTGCCTTACCGTCGTCCTCAAAGAGGATGTAGTCGGCAAGGTATTCGAGGAACCGCACTCTCTGGAAGAGACCTTTGAGAAGAACTTCGAGTTCCGGGACGACGGCCGGCGCGGTCTCGTCGCCGTCGATTGTCCGCCAGTGCATGAACCTATCCTCATCGGCGGTCAGCGAGCCGACCCGTGCCTGGACGCCGTCGGAGACGATCATGACCTCGTTCGTGTAGAAGAGGGAGGGGATCTGCTGCTTGTAGGTCTGGAGCTGGTTGTAGGCCGACCAGATGGTGGCGTTCTCGTCGGCCGGGTTCTTGAGTTCGATGACGCCCATGGGGATGCCGTTTACAAAGACGACGATGTCGGGCCGCCGGGTGTGGTCGCCCTCGACCATGGTGTACTGGTTGACGGCGACGAGGTCGTTCTTTTGGGGATCTTCGAGGTCGAGGACCTTCGCGAGGCCGTGGCGGATCGCTCCGTTCTCGCGATACTCGACCGGGATGCCGTCGGTCAGGTAGCGGTGGAAGGTATGGTTGTTCTCGACGAGCGATGCGGATGAGGGGGCGGTGAGTTTGCGGACGGCCTCATCGACGGCGCTCTCCGGGATGTCGGGGTTGATCCGGCGGAGCGCGTCGCGGACTCTGCGGGGGAGGAACGGCTGGTGGTAGTCGGTGCGCTCTGCCGCCGGCTCGCCCGGGGCGATCTCCGGCCCGGAGAGGACGCTGTAGCCGAGGTCGGCGAACCACGCAAGGGCGGCTTCTTCGACTTCCGATTCAGTGAAGGTGTATGGTGCCATGGTTTTTCAGCTGCTAACTCCCCCCTCTTTCCAGAGATCGCACTTCTCGTTGAAGATGAACATGAACTCCCGACCGCGTTTCTCCTTTTTCAGATAGCCTAATTCGGTGAGGCGGAGAAGATCGGTCCTTGCGGTCTGGTAGACGACATCGTGGGTCGTCATGATCTCCCTGATGGTGAAGTACTCATCGCTGTGCTCCATCATCTGCCTGAGGATGTCTGCCTGCCTTTGGTTTATATTTTTGATAGTTCTTATTATCGCTTTTGTTGCGTTCTGCTCACTCTGCTTTTTCTCGATGTAGGCGATCAGATCTTTCCGTGCCACCTCGATGCACCGGATGTTATACCGAATGAAGTAGGTCAGGTCCATCTCGTCGTATTCGGTGTGGAGGTAGGCGAGAGCGTAACTTTTCTTCGACCGGAGAATGACACGCGAGATGGGCATGTGCTCAAAGAGCCAGTAGCCCCGCGAGAGGACGTACCAGTAGAAGATGCTCCGGGCGGTTCTCCCGTTGCCGTCTTCGAAGGGGTGGATATAGCCGATGAGGAAGTGGAGGATG
>JASGMC010000125.1 GCA_030156625.1 Methanoculleus sp. | reverse complement strand
GCGAACCTGACGTAGAGGGACGGCCCGGCGCTCCCGCCGATGTAGAACTCAAACGCCGCCGGAGGCTCACCGCTCTGCATACCCGATCATACGAGCAGCACGGCCAAATACCCTGCGACCAGAAGGGCCATACAGCAGATCCCGGCGACGTCGGCCCTGCCCGGGGCGAGGTCCCGCATCGGCGTCCTCCTGCCGGAGCGGTACCCCCTCAGATCGATTGTCAGCCCGAGAACCGTGGCTTTCCCGAGAGAGTTTGAGACCAGCGGGATGATGATGGGAAAGAGGCCTCTTATCTTCCCGGCAAGGCCTTTTCCGGGGTTATAGGCACGGGCAAGCTGCGCCTCGTGGATCCGCTTCCCCTCAAGCTGCAGGCTCGGGATGAACCGGAGCGCAATCAAGAACATGAGCGTGTAGTCTACAGGCATCCTGAGACGGTCCATGACATGGACGAGGTCGCGCGGCTGGGTGGATATGACCAGGAGCTGGAACGCAAAGATCATCGCGGCGAAGCGAAGCGACATCGCGAGCGCAAGGTCGATCGCCCCGGCAGTGACGGGGAACGCCCCGCCGATGACCGGGACCGACGGCGGAACCAGGTAGCAGAGGATATCCCCGCTGTGGATGGTGAGGACGGTGAGGGCGAGCAGGCTCACCGCGAGCGAGATCAGCAGGGGCACCTGGCGAAGGAGGTCGCGGGCGAGCCCCCCTGCTACCGCCGCGGCTACGACCGCGCCTGCAAGGATCGCGAGCATCACGGTATCGCTCGTCAGCACCGCAAGGACCACGACGACGGCTGCAAAGATCAGTTTGGTGAGCGGGTGGAGGCGGTGAAAGGCGCTCTCCCGGGTGACGTACTGCATAATCTCGGACATGGTTCCTCCTCACAAGTTCTTCCGTCATAGACGATTCTTCCCTGCTCCATCCTGACGATACGATCCGCATACTCTTCTCCGAGGAGCATATCGTGCGTCACCATGACGATCGTGTGGCCGTCCTGCCGCAGGCGCCCGAGGATCTCCATGACCCGCCCGGACTCCCGGGCGTCGAGCCCGGTCGTAGGCTCGTCGAGCACGATCACGTTCGGTTTCATGGCGATGACGCAGGCGATGGCCAGGCGTTGCCGCTCGCCCCGCGAGAGCGAACGCGGGTAGGCCGCCCTCCGGTGAAGGAGGCCGACCTCGCGAAGGGCCGCGTCGACCGGCTGCCCTGTGTCGCCGGAACCGAGGTTTTTGAGGCCGAATGCCACTTCGTCCTCCACGGTCTCTGCAAACAGCATGGTATCCGGGTTCTGGAAGACGAGACCCACGTGGCGCGCGAGTTCCGCTATCGGGACGGTCGCGGCGTCGAGCCCGTCGACAGAGACGGTGCCTTCGGTGGGGCGGAGCAGTCCGTTGAAGTGCTTGATGAGCGTCGTCTTCCCGGACCCGTTCTCCCCGACCACGGCCACGATCTCGCCGGGAGCGACCTCGAGGTCGAGACCCCCGACGGCCGCAACGCCGTCGTAGCGGTGGACGAGCCCCCGGACCGATATGACGGGTGGCGCCTCGCTTCGCGGGGCTGCCGCCGGTGCGGGCGGGTGGGCGCCGCCGCCCGCCGGGTGCCCGGGGAGGCCGTCCTGCAGCATCTGCGCCGGGGACCCCTCCGCGACGACCGCTCCGTTCTCAACGACGACCATCCTGTCCGCGATGGCGGCGAGCTCGCCGAGTTTCTGCTCAACGATGATCACGGCCGTACCTTCGTCCGAAAGCCGGCGGAGGAGGGTGGATACCGCGTGGGTCGCCTCCGTATCCAGCTCGGCGGTGGGTTCGTCGAGGATCAGGATCTCCGTGCCCAGAGCAAGGGTTGCGGCGATGGCGACCCGCTGCTTCTGTCCCCCGGAGAGGGTGTGCGGGGCGCGGTCCGCGAGATCGGCGATCCCGGTCGCCTCCATCACCTGGCGGTGCCTCTGCCGCATCTCCTCCCGGGGGATCCCGAGGTTCTCAAGCCCGGAGGCAACCTCCTCCTCGACGGTCGTGAAGATGAGCTGGGCATCGGCATCGTCGAAGACCACCCCAACGTATCTCCCGATCTCGCCCATGCTCCGGTAGTCCCGGACGTTCTTCCCGAGGATGGTGATCGCACCCTCGAGCGTGCCGCCGTACTCGTGGTGGAGGATGCCTGACGCCGCAAGGCAGAGGGTCGTCTTCCCGGCCCCGGTAGGGCCGGTGACGAAGACGATCTCCCCCCTCCCGAGAGCAAGGTCGATCCCGTCGAGCGCCGGCGTCCCGGACCCGGGGTAGGTGTAGGAGACGCCCTCGAGAGAGAGGGCGGTCTCCCGGCCGATCTTACGACTCATCCGCCGGCCTCGCTTCCCGTGCCGGTGCCTTCTCTCGGGCCCCCTGCATCAGTGCCCGTGATGCCGGCACCTCGAGCACCTGGACAACGACGGCGTTGACCGCCGCCGTGATCAGGACGATCGGCACGGTGACCGCGAGGAACGCCTCGAGGGTCCCGAACCTGCCGAGGACGGTCGGGGCCACGGCGATGATGGCGATGAGGATGAAGGAGAACCCGCTCGCGAACGTGGCCAGAAGCGTCGTCACCGCCGGGGCGAGAACGAACCGGTCTCTCAGCACCAGGTAGGTCGCAAGACAGACGACCGCACCGATAGGTTCACTGATCAGGTTTGCGGGCGGGAAGATCGAGTGGCTGAGAAGGGCACAGACGACGCCGGCCACAACGCCGATCCCGAGCGCCTCCCGGAACGTGGGCACGATGAGGATGATGGCGAGGCTATAGAAGGCAATCACGAGGTTCGATACGATGGGGCCGGGGATCAGGAGGGACATGTACCTGATGATGGCCCCTATGGCAAGGAGTATGCCGACGATTGCAATATCTCTCGATTTCATGGTCTCGGTTTGTATGGGATTCAACAAACGATCGGATAGGATATATGCGGCGATCAGTGCGAGCGCCAGCGTGGCTGAGAACGTGGCCGGAAGAGACCTCCCGGGATCTTCCCGGGGGCGGCGGACGGGGCGGAAGACCCCGGTAACATGCTGCACATTGTTGTATAAAATAGTACATTTGTGGATATATATTTTCCGGGAGTGTGCTCCCGGAAAGGTTACCTCCGCGAGAGCAGGAGCGCCGCAGCAAGCACCGCACAGGCCGTCGTGAGGACGGCGGCGGCAGGCGCCGCTGCTGTCGGCGTGACCGGAGGTGTGGCCGTCGGTGTCGCCGGGGTCTCCGGTTCCGTCGGTGCCGCGGTAGGTACAGCACCGGTCGGCGCCGCAGGGGTTCCCGGGGGTCTCCCGAGGGTGACGGGAATGGTCGTGTAGGCGTGACCGGAGAGGTTCGACCGATCTACGGGTGCTTCCACGGCGTAAACGGCATAGGTCTCGGGATCAAGCCCGGCCTCACCCGTCCTCCAGCGGTAGGTCCAGCGGTCGTCGGCACCGACCGTCGCCGTCGTGAAACTCTCCGGGTCCCCGGACCGGACGGGTGTCTGCGGGTCTTCAAGCCGCCCGCCGCTGGCGGGGAGGTTCGGGCCGGTCACGAAGAGATAGACGGTGTCGCTCCCCGTGCTCGTTCCTGCAAGCGTCACCTCGCTCCCCGGGTATACCGTGGCGGCGGAAGCGGGCGGAGCGATGACGAGCGCGAAGAGGAGGACGCACGCGAGTATCAGGGTTTGATCAGGCATATGGTTCACCGTCCCCGGATCAACCCGGGAGATGATGAACCTGATCCCGTCACAGCGGGACGGCACGCCTGCCGCCGGCATACGCCTCCACGAGCAGCCGGGTGCTCGCCTTCGCCTCGCCGGTGCCGGGAACGGGGCGCGCTCCGTCGAGGGCGGCAACGATCGCTCCGACGGCTTTTGCATGCGACCGGCCGTAACCTCCTTCGAGCACGAGGGCGAGAGCCGCAGGACTCGCATCCGCCAGCATCCCGGTCAGGACTCCGAAATCGCCGGGCTGAAGGTGCATCAAGCCGAGCGGATCGTCAAATAACGTATCCTGGCCTGCCGAGACCACCACGAGGTCCGGCCTGAACCGCAGGAGCGCCGGGATGAAGACCTCCTCAAAGACCAGGGCATAGTCGGCACCGGTCGAGCCTGCGGCAAGCGGGGCGTTGACGGTATACCCGAAGCCCGGGCCGGCTCCCCGCTCCTCCGGCCAGCCGGTCCCGGGAAAGATCCCGGCCAGGTGGACCGAGCAGTAGAGCACCCGGTCCGAGGTGTAGAACGCTGCCTGCGTCCCGTTTCCGTGGTGCAGATCCCAGTCCACGATCGCCACCCGGTCGACCTCGCCAAGCGCCCGGGCCGCCGCAATGGCAACGTTGTTGAAGAGGCAGAACCCCATGGCCCGGTCGGGCTCGGCATGGTGCCCCGGCGGGCGGACCAGGGCGAAACAGTGCTCGCCGTCGAGCGCCCGCTCCACCGCCTGCCATGCGGCTCCGGCTGCATACAGCGCCGTATCGAACGACTGCCGGGTGACGTAGGTATCGGGGTCGAGGTAGCAGGCCCGGCCGGGCGGGCACTCCCTGCAGAACGAGCGGATTGCCTCGATGTGCCGGTCCGTGTGCACCCGCGCCAGGTCTTTTAGCGTTGCCCGTTCGGGAGCAAGGCGGCGGGCGTCGGCCGGCACCCCGGCGAGGGCGGCCTCGAGGCGTGCCTGCGACTCGGGGTGGCCGCGATGGTCGTGGGCCGAAAAGACATCTCCCGTCACGACCGAGTACGGCATGGTGATCGTTGGTGGGTTGGCGGCGCGGGATATGAATCTTGCCTGCCGGATGGGGACCGGGGGCATGGTGGCAGGGGATCCGACCTTAACGCAGTTGGTGGGGCTGTTCCCGGTTCAACCGGCATGCATGAGGTTCCCGACCGGTCCCCGCTGACCATAGCCGGGTGCCCTGAGGTAAAGTGATGAAAGGAATGCCGTTCGTGTACCGAAGGTGCAACTCAACGAGGAGGAGATCCAACGGCCCAGAGTATCCGGAGAACGAACTGTTGACCCTGATTGTTATGCCGATAACATAGGCATCCGGGGAACATACCCCCATCCTGTTCCCTGGAGAGGGCCGGCACGGGGGTAGTGCTCCAGCATGTAACTGATAAGTGGTCTCAGAGAATCCAACCGAATTACGGTGTGCACCAACCCGCGTTCATGACAAAAACTAACCTGGGGAGAAGACTTCCATTATCGGGCTCTGGTGAAGCCCTATTCCGGCTGTCATTCTTCCCTGACGAGATTGATGCCGGACCGTGCCTGTCCCTGAGTTCGACCTTTTTTCTCAAGCATGTCCTCATGCCGTGGACCGTGGTGGCCTGCGCACCTGTGGTGCTCGAACTCCGCCTGCACCTCCGGTGCACGCGTCGTTTATCGCCATTGGGGGAACG
>JASGMC010000021.1 GCA_030156625.1 Methanoculleus sp. | reverse complement strand
GCAGTCCTGGCAATACACGGGTCTGCCTTCGGTCGGCTTGAAGGGGACTTCGCACTCTTTCCCACAGTCTGAACAAACGGTCTTCGTCATTTCACGGGGGCCGCCGAAGTTCCTCGGTCCACCGAAATTTCTGTTTCCTCTGTTATAATCCATTGGATTGCTCATGCAGATAGAACACTGCCTGTAGAGTTATGATTGGATAGTATATATTGTAGCTCATCGGCCTGAAGGGGGGTGATCGAGATCTTACCCCGGTGACCTGCCGGCCTGCCCGCATGAGATGCAATCCGGGCCCGGAGAGGGTGCAATAGCATAGTTGCCGGATTGCTTCCCCATCATACGGGATGTCCCTGGCTGTGTGGGTGCCGGAACGGGTATGCGCGGTTAGTTTCCGGAGGATATCTCGTCAGCCGTTGCCGCAAGAAGAGATCGGAGTTCGGGAATTTGCCGCTTAATGATAAACCAGACCTGCAATCAGCAGAGCCCCGTCGCGCCTAGACATACACCGCCTCCGCGTCGACGGCCTGCATGAGCCGCGGCCGCCGGGCAATCCCACCCTTCAGCGCGAGATCTACGGGGAGACCGAGGAGCCTCTCCAGGTCGTCTTTGAGGTCCACGACATCCCAGCCGAGCGGCTCGTCGAGCTCGACCAGGATGTCGAGGTCGCTTTCCGTGCCCTGTTCGTTCCGAACATACGAGCCGAAGACCCCGATCTCGTGGACGCGATACCGTTCTCGAAGGTACGGCTTCGCTTTTTTGAGCGCATCGATGATCGACCGCACGGTCCAGTGCGGGGGGATATCCTCCGGTCTCTGTGGCATTTCTCCGGGCCTCCTTGAGAGGTTATAGGTGAAGAGACTGTTTAACGTTTCTCCGGCCGGTGCCCCCAAGGTTTATGCAGTTGCAGGCGACTCTCTCGTCCGGTGAATGATGATGAATGGTTCGCGGCTGAGATACAGGGTCGAAGTTTTCGATGACGATGACGGCGTCAAGCGCTACGGCCCGTTCAACGAGCAGAAAGCACGGGAGTTCTTCGAGGTCGAGGAGAGCCTCGGCGGGACCGCCCGGATCGCACGGCTGGAAGAGGGGATCCGAGAGACGTGGAAGGTCATCACCGAATGCGGGGACTGGGACGGTCACGAGGGAGGGCCCCCCGAAGCCATGAAGGCACAGCCGCGATAGCCCTCTCCCGCCCGCAGCCCGGTGAGCACAAAACGCATATACTCCAACCCCGATAGCAGGCCGTGGACCTCATCCTGCAGGCGTTCGACGTCCTCCTCTGGGCCGGGCTCCTCAAAGGCATCCAGCTCGCTCTCTGGCCCCGGCTCCGCCCGGCACTCGGGGACCATGCCTACCCGGCGGCTTACCCGGCCTCTCTCCTCCTCTTCGCCCTCGCGACCTGGTACTGCGGCCTCCTCCGCATCCCGGTCGCCTTCGCCCTCCTCCTCTTCGCCGGTCTGGCCGTATACGGCATCCGTCGGGGCGACTACCGTCTCCAGGAGATCCGGACCCTCCTTTTCTGGGACGCGGTCTTCCTGGCCGGTTTCCTCTTCGCCCTTTCCGTCCGGTTCGTAAACCCGCCCGTCGGCTACTTCAGCGAGCAGTACATGAACCACGCCTTCCTCGCGAGCGTCATCCGGGAGCCCGTGGTGCCGCCGCTCGACCCCTGGTTTGCGGGCGGGCATCTCACCGTCTACTACTACCTCGGCCACTGGCTGATGGGCTGCCTTGCAATCGTCACCGCCATTCCGTCGGAGGTGGCCTTCAACCTCATCCCGGCCACGGTCTACGGAACGGCGTTTGTTGCGCTCTATGCCCTCGGACATCTCCTTCTTTCACGCTGGCGGTGGCTCCCCCTCGCGGCCCTCCTCCTCGTCCCCCCGTCGGTCCCCTGGTTCCTCGCTACGGGCGCCGACCTCTATAACGCGTTGCAGGACACCAACTGGATCGTCGCCGGCGCCCGGTTTGAGTTTCCGGCCTTCTCACTCTTCCTCGGGAACGTCCACGCCTTCGAGATGGCCGTGTTCAACCAGGCCTTCCTCCTCCTTCTCCTCGGGTTTGCGTGGTGCCGGTGGGGCGGGCTCGATCTCCGGGCGCGTGGGACCCTCGCCCTCCTCCTCGCCCTCTCCATCGGCTCGATGCCGCTCCTCTCCTCCTGGGACGCCCTCGTCTACGGCCCCATCGTCGCCGCCTTCCTCCTCGTGCTCATCCTCTCCGAGCGGGACCGCTCCACCCTCGCCGCTGCCATCGCGGTCCCTGCGATCGCGTTCCTCATCTATCTCCCCTACTACCTGCACCTCGAACCCGCGGGCATCGGCGGGATCGGGTGGGGGTTTCCGCCCACCGACCCGCTCGTGTTCGTCGCGGTCTGGGGAGGGTTCCTCGCAGTCATCTACGCCGCCGTCGCCCGGGATATCCGGCGGTTTCCCGTTCTCGCCGCTGTCGCCCTTCCGCCCCTCGCCGCCGGCTACGCCGCCCTCGGGATCGCGCTGGTGCCGCTCGCCTACCTCCTCCTGCGGAGGCGTCACGCGTTCCCGGACCTCCTCTGTATCGCCGGTCTTTCGGTGCTCGCCGTCTGCGAGATCTTCTACTTCCAGGAGATGCTCGGCGGGGACTACAGCCGGTTCAACACCATCTTCAAGTTCTACTTCGACGCCTGGATCCTTCTCGGCACGGGCTCCCTCCTCCTCGCCGGGAAGTGGCTTGCAGGACGGCGCCCGGTCCTCCCGGCGGCGGCACGGAAGGGTGCTGCCGTCGCCGCAGCCGCCGCCCTCATCGCCGCCCCGTTCGCCCTCGACGTCGATATCGGCCGGGGCCTTCTCGGGATAGACTACCCACCGGCGGGCTACCGTACCCTCGACGGGCTTGCCTACCTTGAGGCCACGCGGCCCGGGGAGGCCGCGGCGATCGATTATCTCAGGACGCTTCCGGGTGGCCACTGTATTGTGGAGGGGGAGAACGGGGACTACGGCTACTACTCACGGATATCGTCGTTTTCCGGCATCCCGACGGTCCTCGGGCAGATCGGCCACGAGCTGACCTGGCGGGGGAACGGTGCCTGGTACACCGAGCGTCCGGCGGATATCCGGGCGATATACGAGGATCCCGGGAGCACCGTCGCGCTCATGGAGAAGTACAACGCGACCCTTCTCTACGTCGGCGAGCCCGAGCACGAGCGCTACGACGTCCGGCTGCCGGACAGCGGGCTTCGTCTCGTCTACGACGAAGGCGGGGTCCGGATCTACGAGCGGGGTTGATAACCTTTATCTGTCCCGCCCACGGGATGAGGCTCATGACACGAGCAGTCGCAGTCATGGCATCCGTTTTCATCATCTTCGCTCTGGCGGGCTTTGCCGGGGCGCAGGAGTTGCCGGCCGCCGGAAACCTGACGAACGCCGGGTCGGCGTACGCGGCGGAGTACCGGAACGGCACCTCCGTGACGAGGCTTGCCGGGGAGAACGAGACGCCCAACGTGAGCCTCGAGCCCGTGGCCGGGGGTTTCGTCGCGCCGCTGATGCTCACGGACGCCGGCGACGGCACGGGCAGGCTCTTCGTCGTCGACCAGGTCGGGACGGTCTCGGTCATCGACGGGAACGGCACCCTCCTTGAGGAGCCGTTCCTGGACGTCCGGGATCGCATGGTCGATCTCAACCCCGCGTTCGATGAGCGCGGCCTCCTCTCGATAGCTTTCCACCCCGCCTTCCGGGAGAACGGGCGGGTCTTTGCGTTCTACAGCGCCCCCTTACGGCCGGAGGGGCCCGAGGGCTGGGACTGCACGAACCGCGTATCCGAGTTCCGGCTCGATCCTGCAGGCCCGGACCGGGCGGACATGGCCTCCGAACGGGTCCTCCTGGAGATCGACAAACCGCAGTCCACCCATAACGGCGGAAGCGTCGCGTTCGGCCCCCGTGACGGCTACCTCTACGTGCCGCTCGGCGACGGGGGTGGGGCAGGCGACAGCGGGACCGGCCACACCCCGGAGACCGGGAACGCCCAGGACCCGGCGAACATCTACGGCAGTGTGCTCCGGATCGACGTGGACGACATCTCTGCCGGAAACGTCCCGGAGAACGCCACCCGGGCGACAGGGGCGGGGGTCCTCTACGGAGTTCCGGCGGACAACCCGTTTGTTGCAAACGCGAGCATCCCGCCCGAGATCTACGCTTACGGGTTCCGGAACCCGGCGTTCATCTCGTTCGACGCCGAAGGCAACCTGTACGTGGCTGATGCCGGGCAGGATCTCTTCGAAGAGGTCTCGCTCGTCACAGGCGGCGGCAACTACGGCTGGCGCCTCAGGGAGGGAACCCACTGCTTCGACCTCCTGAATTTCCGCACACCTCCCGGGACCTGCGAGGCCGTCGGCCGCCGCGGGGAGCCCCTGATCGGGCCCATCATCGAGGGCGGCCGTGACCTGGGCCCCGTCATCATCGGCGGCCGGGTTTACAACGGCACGGCGCTCCCGGACCTTTCCGGGCACTACGTCTTCGGTTACTGGAACGGCAATTTCGCCGCCGCGGCACCCCCGCCGGGGTGGAACGCATCGGGCTTTCCCGGCTCCGCGGAGAACCTCACGCCCGAAGACGTCGCGATGTGGCGGCTGCAGAGGCTCAACGTGACACCCGCGGAAAGCACGGGTGCCTTCCTCCTCGGGTTCGGTGAAGATGAAGATTCGGAGATCTACGCGCTCACGACCGGTGTCGCCGGACCGGATCCGTCCACCGCGACCGGCAGGGTCTGGAAGATCGTCCCGGCGAATGCCACCGCGCCGTTGCAGACGTAACGTTCGAGGTGCAGAGGAGCCCGCGGCTCCGGCACCGGCCGGGGCAACCTTTATGCCTCCGGGCCCCCCGGTGGGCTCATGGCACGAATAACCGTAGTCATGGCATCCGTCGCGGGGGTGCGGGCGTGACCCCGGAGGTGGTCCGCGCCGCGGAGAGGGTGACGGTCGCGATCGCGGCCGAGAACTTTGCCTTCAGCACGGAGACGATAACGGTCCCCGGGGGTGCGGAGGTGACGGTGAACTTCGACAACCGGGACGCCGGGGTCCCGCACAACGTCGCGGTCTACACGGACTCCTCGGCGACCGCGGCAATCTTCATCGGCGAGATCGTCACCGGCCCAGGCCAGGTGACCTATACCTTCACGGCACCCGAAACCCCGGGGACCTACTTCTTCCGGTGCGATGTCCACCCCTCGATGAACGGCGACTTCGTCGTGGAGTAGAGAAGGGAGCGGCCGGGCAACCCCCTGGACGCATCCCCGGGCTTTGCTGTAACCCTCCCCCAGAGGACGAATCACCTCTGGATTATCCCTGCATTACCGACCTCTATTGGTAACCGGGCGTTATCGGAGGTTGTGGAAAGCATTTCAACAGGGCCCATCCCCGATGATGATAGCGGCGCTTTGGGAACGTCGGCACCAAGCGCGGAGTCCTCTTCGACACCGTCTGGATGGGGAAGGAGATCTAAAGAACGGCGCCCGCGATGATCGCCGCGGCGTAGACGAGCAGCGATGCGTGCATGAGCGGGAGCGCCCGCATCGCCGCGTCCGCGCTCTTCCCCCGGACGACGAGGTAGTTTGCAGCCCCGAGGAGCACGAGCCCCGCGACAAAGCCCGCGAGCGTGACGGGCCCGAGGATGAGACCAAAGACGAGCGCCATACCCGCGTGGACGGCCGAGAAGCCGAGAACCCAGGCGGCCGCGCCCTTCATGCCGTAAAGAACGGGGATCGTCGCCATCCCCCGGGCGCGGTCGTTTACGATATCGGCGATGTCGTTTGCCCCGAGGTGCGCGAGCGTCCAGGGGTAGAAGAAGAGGAAGAAGAGGAGAGCGGTCGCGTCCGGATTCCCGTACACCAGGTAGCCGGCGACGGGGAAGAGGGCGAAGTCCGTCCGCCCGATCACCTGGGCGAGCGGGATCTTCTGGTTGCGTTTTTTCGTCTGGTAGAAGTACTCGACCAGGTACGAATAGCCCATGATCCCGAGGACGTAGAGGTTGTGGGGAGCGGGGAGGGTTGCGGCGAACACGGCCGCGAGGCCGGCGAGGATGATGAAGAGGGCGAATGCCGCCCTGGGGGAGATCCTCCCCGCCGGTATCGGCCGCTCGCCGAACGGCCGCCAGTAGCGGGTGAGCGAGCCGTTGACGTCCCTCCTGTCGTACTCCCGGTCGACGTAGTCGTTCAGGACGAACCCGGCCTCGAATCCGAGAAGGCCGATCAGCGCCGCCCGGCCGACGAGTTCCCACGAGAACCCGCCGTAGTTCGCGAACGCGAGCGAAAGTCCCGAGCAGAAGAGCAGGGGCCAGACGAAGAAGAAGTGGATGCGGGTCAGGTCGGCAAGCGCCGCGAGGGTCTTTCTCATGATGGTATATAGTGGATTCCACGTCCTGGTTCAAAAAGCGTTGCTGGTCCGGCGGCAGGGTTAAGTCCCAGCCGGTTCACCTCACGACCATGCAGGCCTACCGCTGCTCAATATGCGGGCATATCTACGATGAAAAGACCGGCGATACGGACGCTCCGCCGGGAACCTCGTTTGAAGCCCTCCCCGAAGACTGGCACTGCCCGGTCTGCCTCGCGGAGAAAGGCAGGTTCTCTCCGTTCGTATCACCTCTCGCGAGGCTCGGGCTCTGAACTCTCCAGGGCGCTAGGCAGAAGCACAACCGGAGAGGACTGCATAAAAAGGTTGAGAGCGTAGAGTACCCTGCTATAGCCCCGAGGTTCGGGAATCGGGGCGGGCGGCGGGAGTTCTCAATGATGGATACCTTACTACCGGGCGCTGCTCTGGCAATCTATGCTCTGGTGAACGCCGTCTCATTCATTGCCTATTACCGCGACAAAAAGTTTGCAAAGAGGAGCGCAAAGAGAACGCCGGAGAAGACGCTCCTCGTCCTCGCCCTGTTCGGGCCGTTCGGGGCGTTTGCCGCGATGCGTGCCTTCCGGCACAAGACACAGAAGGCGAAGTTCCGGCTCGTCCCTGTCTTTCTCTGCCTGCACCTCGTGCTCGCCGCCGCGCTCGTTCTGGGTCTCGTGTAACCTCTCATCAACAGATGAGGGTTTACATGAGGACAAAGTTATAATCAATCCGTTATCCCACCATATCGTATGGCGTACGAGTACGGGGCGCTCTCCCGCCCGCTCGAGGAGGTCTTCGCGGCGCTGCAGGAGGGGCTCATGCGCGAGTACCGTCTGGAGTACCTCCCCGCTCACCGGCGTTCGGCCCGGCGATCGCGGCGGCTCCGGCGGATACGTGGGTGGTGCAGGGCGACCGGCCGCCTGGCGAAGCAGGCCGCTCTTGTGGCGGAGCGCACCCTTCCCCACATCGAGCAGGAGACCGGGCATGCCTTCCGCGGCCCGGACGGGCTTGCCCGGGTTCTGATGGCCCCTTCTACAAAGCAGCTCTTTTCGGAGATACTTGCCGGGTTCCCCGAAGACGCGCTCCCGATCCGTGCAGACGACCTGGCAATGCTCGGGAACTTCGCCGACGACTCCCACGCCCTTGCCCTCATCGGCGACGTCACCCTGCGGCTGAAGGTCCTCCCCGGCGAAGACGTCGGGGCGGCAGGCCTCGCCGCCCTCTGTGACCGGTGGGGTCTTCACGAGAGCCGGATCGGTTCCGGGTTCCGCTGCTCTCCGGACGGCGAGAAACTCGAGCAGGAGAAGGAGACCCTTGCCCGGGCGGTTCTCGGCCTCATCTACATCGAGGGGGGCACCGAAGCGCTCGGGCGTGCAGCGCCGCTCCTCGCGTGCGGCCGGGAGGGGTAGAAGGCCGGTCCCGGAAAAGTATACATACCCGCTCTTCCCATTCCACGACGGGAGACTCTTCCATGGACACCCGTGCCCTCCGCGAGTTCATCAGGCTCGGCCGGTTCCACTTCCTTCTTTCGGGCTTCATCCCGTTCACCGCCGGGGCGCTCCTCGCGTTCCTCCTCGGGGCACGGTTCACCCCGGCGCAGTTCGTCATCGGCTACGCGGCCATGGCGGCGGCGCACCTCTCCGTCCACTACAGCAACGACTACTTCGACGCCGACGCCGACCGGTTCGTTGAGACGACGCCGATATCCGGGGGGAGCGGTGTCCTCGCCGCCAACCCGAACCTGAAACCCGCCGCTTTTTGGGCGGCCGTCGCCCTGATGGCGGTCTCGGTCCTGATCGGCTACGCCTTCGTGACCGTCTACGCCTACCCGGCCGTCTTCCTCGTCTTCGGCATAGCGGGGAACTTCCTCGGCTGGTTCTACACGGCGCCCCCGCTCGCGTTCGCCTATCATAAACTCGGCGAGGTCACGAACATGATCACCTTCGGCCTCCTGATGCCGGGGGCGGGCTACTTCGTTGCGGCAGGAACACTTGATGCCGCCTTCTTCGCCTTCGCCGTTCCGCTCTGCCTGTATGGGCTCGTCTTCATCACGAGCGTCGAGATGCCGGATATGGAAGGCGACATCGCCGGAGGGAAGCGGACCCTCGTCGTCCGGAAAGGCCGCATCTTCGGCTTCTCGCTCATCGCCCTCGCGGCGACCCTTGCGACCGCGGCGCTCACCTTCTTTGCCCTCACCGGGACTTTCGCTCCCGTGGACTTTTGGCCGGTGGCGTTGTTCTCCTTCATCCCGCTCGGGATAGCTCTCTGGGGATTCTCGCACCGGTGCGCCGGGCGAGCGCCCGCCCTCCGGTACGCCACGGCGAATATCCAGGGCTATTTCGTATTTCAGGGCCTTATTGTCCTCTACTTCATCTTCGCGGCCACTCAGGCCTGACCGAACCCCACCTCCACCGTCCGGTCGAAGGGGACCTCGAAAGTCGTAATGCCGAAGTCGAGGACCCCCGACCCTGTCACCCGGAGCGTGACCGCCCCGTCCGCGAGACCCCGGAGGAGCCCCTGCACGAGCCGCAGGTTATCGACGGTCACCGGGATCGAGATTGCCGTCTCGCCATCGGCCCGTACCGCAAACCCTCCCCGCTCCCCGTGCGCGAGGAGGACCCATTCTCCGCCGTCGAGGAAGTAGACATCGAACGAGACCCGGGTCAGGGTGGCGCCGATGGGGTTGGGGTTATGGATGATGAGGTGCAGCGAGAGGTCGGTGCTCCCCGGGGCGACGTTCTCTATCTCGACCCTGCTGAGGGTGATGGTCGGCTCCTGGAGCGCGGGAACCACGCAGCCGGCGCTGCAGAGCAGGACGGCAACGAGGAGGATGACGGTGGGGCGCCACATGCAGGCCCGGTATACCCCACCGCGATATAGGTATATCGCAGCCCCCCTCCCTCCTATGCGTCGCTCCCGTAGGAGAGCACCGGTTCGACGGGGACATACTTCCTGACGACGACGTTGTCGGCATAGAAGTGGTGCGCATCGCCGGAGTACCACGCTGACGACCCGATCAGGGCGAAGTCGTCAAAGACCGTCTCATCCGGGACCGGCGAGCCGTCGGCGAACCGCAGAGGCGCACTCCCCAGGTACTCGCCGTCCATCCACGCGTGTTCGGTGGCGTTGTGCGTATCCAGGACGACCCTGACGTGGTACCAGGTATCGGTCTCCGCCCGGGCGTCGGCGGAGAAGTTCCGGTGATCGCCGTCGTAGTACTGCACGGAGCCGTTGCGGAGGTGGAGGGCATACAGGTGGTCGGTCCCGTTCCAGGCCTGGATGTAGCCCGAACCGCACCACTTCCCGAACTCGCTGACCCGGAAGTCCCCCTCGATGACGATCGATCCGTGTGAGATGTTCGCGAGGCAGATCCGGTTGTTGGCGAGGTGCCGCAGATCCGGCTCGGAGACGTTGATATCCCCGGCGTATGCACCGTCGCGGACGACATCGGACTGAACGTGCGCGTTCGAGCCGCAGAACGACCACCGCGAGAGGTTGCCTCTCTCGTAGTCCTCGAAGAAGAGGAAGACGGCGTTGGGGTCGCCGGCGTCCCGGGCCTCCGGGTTGCCGTAGAGCATCGTGATCGCCGTCGCGTTCGCCGGGAGGGCGAGCCAGACGCGGGCATGGGAGCCGGCGCTCATGTTCTCGATCCAGTAGGGGATGGGAGTCCCGTTCGCGTCCGCAAATCGGATGTCGGCGAAGTCCGGCCGCATCCCGGGAAGATAGGTTGCGTTGAAGGAGACCGCAAGCCTGTCGGTACCGGAGGGGTTCTCGACCGAGACCGCCTGGCGGTGGGCGAAGACCCCGGCGGTATCGCCGTTACCGGGCAACCCGTACCGCGGGGTCACGTCCGCGGGCGTAACGGGAATGGCGGCGTGCGGGATGTCTGCAGCCGCCCCGGCAGCGGCCACGAGGAGCAGCGCAACGATCCCTCCGACGAGAACGATCCAGGCGTTATCCATGATACCGCTCCCCTGCAACCCGCCCCTATATCCATCTAGCGGCCCGCCGCACCCCAACGCTGATGCTCCGTGGGAGAGCACGGTACACCGGTTAGTGCCGTGAACGACGCCATCACGATCGCGATCATCGGGGGAGGCCCCGCCGGGCTCTTCTGCGCCCTGCAGGCCGCTGGGGAGGGACGGAGCATCATCGTCTTCGAGAAGAAGCCCGCTCCGGGGCGAAAGCTCCTGGTTGCGGGGTCGGGGCAGTGCAACATCACCCACGACGGGGAGATCGCCGATTTTTTCTCGCACTACGGCGATCATGGGGCGTTCCTCCGGCCCGCCCTCATGAACTTGACGAACCGGGATCTCGTCGCCTTCTTTGCAGACCGGGGGCTCGCCATGAAGGCCGAGCCCGGCGGGAAGGTTTTCCCGGAGACACGGAAGTCCGCCGACGTCCTCGCCGTCCTCCTCGCGGAGTGCGCCGCCCGCGGGGTGGAGATCCGGTGCAGTGAAGCCGTCAGGGCAGTCGAGCGCGACGCCGACGGATTCCTCGTCCGGACCGAGAATGCGGCCGTCCGGGCCGGTGTCCTCGTCATCGCCACCGGCGGGGCCTCCTACCCCGCCACCGGCTCGACCGGGGACGGCTACGCCTTCGCCCGGGGCCTCGGGCAGCCGACAACAGAGGTTGCCCCGGCGCTCACTCCGGTCTACGTCGCGGACTACCCGTTCGCCGACCTTGCCGGGATCTCCTTTCAGAACCTCACCCTGACCGTCTACCGGGACGGGAAGCGGGTCGGCCGGCACACCGGCGACCTCCTGTTGACGCACACCGGGCTCTCGGGTCCGGGCATACTCGATCTCTCCCGCTCCATCCTCCCCGGGGACGTTCTCCGGGTCACGTTCCTGCCGGAGACGAACATGGAGGCGGTGCGAAACCGCCTCACCGAAGCGGTCGCGGCGGGCGGGGCCCGGCAGGTGAAGACCGTCCTCTGCGATCTCGCCCTTCCGGAACGGTTCGTCCGGCGGCTGCTCGATTACACCGGGGTCCCGCCGGGAGAGACCTGCGCCCGGCTCCCGAAGAAGGCCCGGAACGCGCTCGCCGCATCCCTCGCGGAGTTCCCGTTCAGGGTTTCCCGCCTCGGTGGGTTCGACGAAGCGATGGTGACGAGGGGCGGCGTTGCCCTCGAAGGGATCGACAGAAAGACGATGGCGTCCAGGATCGTTCCAGGCCTCTACTGCATCGGCGAGGTGCTCGATATCGACGGCGATACCGGGGGCTACAACCTCCAGGCCGCGTTCTCCACCGCAGCCCTCGCTGCCCGGCATATCGCCGGCCTTCACATACTCCGGTGACCCGCCAATCCCGGGACCTCTTTTTGCGCCGGCTCCTCTTCTCGATCACATGTGGAGCTCCATCTCCCTTTGGATGCGCCCCCGGGTTCCATTTCTCGATAATACCCCGAAAAATCATATGTTCGAAACGTATATGTCTCACATCAAAATAGAAGCTCTAATATAGCAACACATACATTAAAATATATTGAGTCGGTAACGTGGTTTGGAGCATTTTTAACGCGATTCTTCTCCTCTCAGTTCTCATCCCCCAGGGGCACCTGATCTACGACGGCGGAGGGGCCGATCCCGGGCTCAGCACCGCCCCGGGGACTTCGGTAGACGCGATCGCCCTCTTTTCCTCACCACCCGGGGAACCTTCTCCCGACGCACTCCTCGACCGGGTGGGCCGGACGACGTTTGCCTGCGTCGACGGTTCCCCCCGCCTTTTTCCGGTGGGCCTCAACGCGACCCTTGCCTCCGGGGTAGGCGACTGCACCGACCTTGCGCTCCTTCGTGCGGAAGTCCTTCGCCGGAACGGGATCCCCGCCCGGCCGGTCCACGGCATCATGGTCTGGGATGCGGAGACGTTCCGCACTGATGCCCTCCACGTGGAGGTCTTCGGGAAGGGCGTTGCCGTCCACGACTGGGTGGAACTCGGTGACGGCCGGACGATGGGCGCTTACGAAGGAGATCCCGGGGTCCGATGCGTCAAGACCGGGAACGGGGTCTGTTTCCAGCCTATCTTCGAGGTTCTGGGATACATCTGAACGGTGTTTGGCCCCGCGTAGGAATGTTCAATACCCGCCGCGTCAAACGAACGGTATGAGCTTACTCACAGGGCTCCTCGCTCTGATCCTGGTGGTCATCATCGCGGTCGTCCTCTACAAGGTCGTGAAAAGCGTGACCGGCCTCATCATCAACGCTGTCGTGGGCGTGATCCTGCTCTGGCTCATCAACCTCTTCGACCTGATGCAGATCTTCGGCCGGCCCGATATCCCGATCAACCTGATCACCGTCCTGATCTGCGCTATCGGCGGGATATTCGGCGTCCTCATTACGGTGGTGCTCCACCTCCTCGGAATACCGCTGACGCTCTGAGGAGAACCTACGCGGCCGGAGCAGCAACCCCCGCGATCGTCCGGGCAAACTCATCGATCGCCGGGCCGAACTGCCCGGCATTCACCTCGCTCTCCAGCGTCGCAACCGACGAGACGAACCGCATCCCTTTTGCTTCGAGGCTCTTTTTCACGATCCCGACGACGTTCTCCGCCCCGGAACCCCCCATCTCCACGAGCACCGAGAAGGGTTTTCCCGCGGCGTTCGTGACCTCCGAGAGGTACTCGTTGATGTAGGGCGGGACCTTCTGCATCCAGACGGGGGTTGCGACGACCAGGAAGTCGACGTCTGAGAGATCCGTCTGCACCGGGCGTATCGCCGCCCGCATCCCGAACATCGCCATCATGCCCTTCCGAAACATCCCCACTTCGGATACCGGTTCGATCGTTGCAAGTCTGCCGCCGATGCGTTTCGCGAGCGCCGTCGCCACCTTCTCCGTATGCCCCTGCCAGGAGTAGTACGCGATAAGGATCATCACCATCACTCCGGGCGGTCATACACCCTCCTCACATATAGAAACAGCGGGGTGCGGAACCCTCATATCCTTCGCGCCCATATTCTCAGGGCATGCAGGAGTACGGCCCCGATATCGTCGGCGAGGTCCGGTTCGCCCGCCAGGACGGCGGCTACTACGTACAGCTCTACGACCGGGACGGAAATCCCGTCGGAAAGACCGGGCTCTGGAGGACCGAGGCGAAGGCGAAAGAGGCGGCCCGGCGGCTCGTGGAAAAGATGGGCGGGGAGTAGAACCCCTCACCGGGTCTCCGGGTGCGCCTCCGCGTAGCGGACGAGGCCGGCGATGCACCGGTTGTGCGGCGTTGCGATGCCGTGGCGTTCCCCGAGGGCCGCGATATGCCCGTTGAGAAGGTCGATCTCCGTCCGGCGGCCCTGCCGGAGGTCGTAGTACATGGATGGGTAGACCGCGGCGAAGTCGGGCACCTGCACCGAAAAGAGGTGGGCGAGGTAGTCGTCGGCGGTCGCCCAGGGGAGCCGCACCCCTTCGGCACCGGCGACGGCGAAGGTCTCGCGAACGAGGCTGTCGACGATCTCCCGGATGTCTTTTTCTGCAGCGACCCCGACCGGCGAGCGGAGGAGGGCGCAGATCGGGTTCACCGCGATGTTCAGGAGGGCTTTCGCCCATTTTCCGGAGCGGATATCGTTGTCGGCCTCGACCGGGATGCCGGCGGACCGGACGATGCCGATCAGGCGGTCGAGTGCCGCAGCGCCGCCGTTGCCGGACCAGACCCCGAGGTGCATCGGGGCGCTCTCGCTTAAGACCCGGACGTGTCCCGGGCCCATGACCGAGAAGTTCGTCGTCACGGTCCCCCCGATGACGGTATCGGTGTAGCGGGCGATGATCCCCTCGTTCCCGATGCCGTTCTGGAGGCTTGCCACCGGTCTGTCCCGGATCACCGCGGCGTACTCCTCGCAGATCGCCCGGGTATCGGTGCCCTTCGCGGTGACGATGACGAAGTCAACCGCGGGCGGGACCTCTCCCGGTCCTGTAACGCAGCCGATCCCGTCGACGGTGCCGTTCCCCCAGACACCTTCCATCACGAGGCCCCGCTCCCGGACTGCGCCGGCATGCACCGGGCGGCAGGCTGCATAAACCGTCGCGACGCTCTCCAGCTTTCCGGCGAGCGAGAGGCCGACCGCCCCTGCGCCGAGGATCAGGATGACCGGACGTTGTAGTGCTTCCATCTGCTCGTAGCCCCTGTTGGGGCTGGAAGGTGATAACGATGTGCCATCACGGTGGACGTTGCAAACCCGGGGCCCGGAGCGCCCGGGAACCGATGGCGAACGTTTTTCGTCCCGGGTGCCGAGTTACCTGCCTGATGAAGCACGTCACGAAGGCCGACGGCAGCCTGCAGCCGTTCGACCGGGGGAAGGTGCGGCGGACGCTCCGGAATATGGGCGTCGGTGCGGACGATGCCGACCGGATCGCCCACGAGATCGAGGAGACGGTGCCGGACGGGGTGAAGACCAGAACAGTCCTCCGGATGATCCGCGCCCGTGCCCGCGCCGTTCGCCCCGCCGTCACGCACCGGACCAACCTCCGTAGAGCGCTCGCCCTTCTGCGCTCCAAACCGGACTTCGAGGAGTTCGTGCGGGTCCTCCTCCGGGAACACGGCTACCGGGTGGAGACCGGGTGCATCCTCGCCGGGCGGTGCGGGGAGCACGAGGTGGACGCCATCGCCCAGAAAGACGGCACCACCGTCTTTGTCGAGGTGAAACACCACGCGAGCCACCACCGGGTGACCGGCCTTGACGAAGGCCGGATCGCAAGGGCGATCGTCGAGGACCTCCAGGAGGGGTTCCGGTCCGGGCGGTGCACCGTCTCGATCGACGGAGCCCTGATCGTCTGCAACACCAAACTATCGGAACATGCGAAGCGCTACGCGACCTGCCGGGGGATCGGGCATATCGGGTGGGACTACCCGGAGGAGCAGAACCTCCGGGCGATGATCGAGAATACGCAGTCCTATCCGGTTACGATCGTTACCGGGGTGGGCGCGTCGGTCTCGGCCCGGCTGGCCGCTGCCGGGGTCGTCACGGCAAAGCAGGTCGCCTACGGCGACGCCGCGGCCATCGCCAACGACGCTGCCATCCCCCTCAAGGAGGTGCTGCTGATCGCTAACCGGGCGCGTGCCATCCTTGAGGCGTGAGATCAGGCGATCGCCTGGAACTGCTCTTCGGTCGGGTTGATGAGGACGATCTCGGGCCGGCAGTTGAACCTGAGGTCCACTCCCGCAAAACTTGCGCTGCAGACCCCGCGGGAGATGTAGGTCGGCGTCCCGTTCGTCTCGAACACACCTGCAAGCTCGACGACGCCGAGATCGTTCAACTGCGCAACGACCGGGAAGAGGAACTGGCCGCCGTGGGTATGGCCCGCGAGGATGAGGTCGGCGTCCCAGTCGGCCCTGCAGGAGGGTTCGTGGATGAGGTAGACGGTGAATGCGTCCGTCGCCGGCACGTCGGGCGGGTCCGCCATCCCGGCCCACCCGTCATCGACGCCGACGATGACGATCTCTTCATCCCCGACGGGAACCCGGGCGTAGTCGTTCCTGAGGACATGGACACCGTTCTCCTCCAGCGCCGCGGTGAGTTCGTCGGCGAATGCGGTGTCGCCGGAACCGTCGTTCAGGGCGGAGACGTCGTATCCGGCGGCGGTGACGTTGGCCGACGCAGAGACGGCAAGCGTCCTCTCGATACCTGTCTGGCCGTCGATCCCCACCCGGTAGTCATGGTTCCCGAGCACGGCGTAGGCCGGCGCGTCGAGTGATCGCCACACCTCCTGGGAGGCGAAGTCCTCTTCCTCACCGGTGACGAAGTCGCCGCCTATCAGGACGAGCGAGGGGTTTAAGCGGTTGACCTCGCGGATCACCTCCCGGACGTGGTCGATGTTGGATGCCCTGACGTGTGGGTCGGTGATATAGACGACGCCTTCGGGCGCCCCGTCGATCGTAAGGACGGTCACCTCGACGGCCCGCCCTTCCCAGGCCATGTAGCCGGTCATGGAAGGGAGCAGGAGAAGCATGAATAACGCCATATGCCGTGTGCTGGGTGCCTTCAGGATCACTGCATTTTATTCGATCTTCAAAATATAAATATGATCCGCAGGATCGGTGCCGGCGAGTCAGCGGCTGCGAGCCATATCGACCGGATCGGCCACGATCTCGGCTGGTTCCGTTCCGGAGGACGGGTCGGCGAAGAACCGGATAAAGCGATGCACCTCGCCCCTCGCGAGGGCGGTAGCGGCGATTACGGCGACGATAACCCCCCCGACGAGGTCAACGATGAGGTCCATCATGGTGTCGGTGTTCCCGTGCTGGAGGCCCATATCGAAGGCCTGGTCGACCACGAACTCGTAGATCTCCCATACCGCTCCCGCCGCGAGTGTCGAAACCAGGATGAATACGACGATCGCCTGCCTCGTCAGCCGGACATCCCCCTGGTGTTCGGCGAGGATAGCGAGAAAGAAGGCGATGACTGCAACGGTGATCGAGGAGATGAGGTGGGTCAGTTTGTCGTAGTAAGGCGCGAGGAGAACGTAGTACTCCCCGACGTGGCCCATGACGTGGAGGTAGAGGGAGACGGCAACAAGAAGGTTGACCTCCCAGGGCAGGCAGAGGCGCAGATTCCTCGTCATGAGGGACGGTGCCATCGTCAGGAGGAAGGCGACGCCTGCCGAGAGCCCGAGGAAGAACTCGCCTGCCGTGATGCTGGAGGCTGCGCTCAGGAGGATGAGTCCCTGGATGAAGTAGGTGAGGTAGATCCCGCGGGACGGGTCCGGGCATGCCATAAGTACGTTGAGTAGGTAGTCCCGGCAACATACATAACCGTCCCGGTGACGGTCTCCGGGAGCAGGGTGATCTTCTGGAGGTCCCGTCCGGGCGGCACCACGGGCCACCGGGACGGGCCGCCGCCTGCTCCGGTCGCCATCAAGCCTCCGGGAGAATATTTGATAAGCTAGCAGTTGTATAAACTGGACACACAAAAGGCCAACTACGCTGGAACATGGGGTTGATGAACTGACGGATCCTGCAAAGCGCAAACCCGAGTCCAAAGGAGGGGAAGCGGGGGAGGAGATTATCCGCGTACGCCTGCCGAACAAGAAGAACCGGGAGATGTTCGCAAGCGCCGAACTGATGCTGGGCGCAAACCATATCAAAATCCGCTGCTTCGACGGTGTGACGCGCACCGGGCGGATCAAGGGTAAGATCAAGAAAAAGGTCTGGATCCGGGAAGGAGACGTTCTGGTCGTCGTCCCCTGGAGTTTCCAGGACGAGAAGTGCGATATCGTCTACCGCTACACGAGACCCCAGGTGGAGTGGCTCCGGAAGAACCGGTATCTCTGATATTCTTTTTTAAAATGCGTCTCTCATACGGCAGAAGCAGGGCGAAGAGCGGGCGGGCATCCTCTTCTGCGTGGGTGCCGGATTCAAAAAAGATTAGATGTCGTAGATTTTAATCTCGTATTCTTTTATGACGAGTTTGCTTACCGCCGGCAGGGTATGGGTGCCGCTCGGGCTGATGCCGGTCAGGTAGTTGTCCCACGCCACGTTAAGGTCGTTGTCGCCATCGCTGGTATACGTCACCGTGACGTCGTTGGGGCCGGTGTAAACCTGTGTGTCGACGTTCTCCAGGCTCATCCTCACCGCCCCCATCCCGGACTTCGCCATCAGGTCGTCGGTGGTGATGTTCATGATGTAGATGACGAACGTCCTCGTGGGCCCGTCATAGAACCACCGGGGCTCGGCAAGCATCGCCGAACCCGCCGACCCCTCCTGGCATGTCATCACCGCTCCGTTCTCGAGGGTGATCACCTCGGTGCTGCGGTCGGAGCGGTAGATCAGGGCGCCCAGGCGGTAGTCCTGCTGAAGCGAGGGGGTGCCGTTCGTGACGTTGATCGAACTCCCATAACTGGTGGAGTTGACCACCTCGAGCGTCCCGCCGCTCACCTGGAGCGACGTCTCCTTGTAGGGCACGTTCTTGTAGCAGAGGCTCTTCATGTCGTTCTGGATGACGATCATCGCCCGCTCCATGTTCTTCACGTCGGTGTTGCTCTGCTCCTTGAGGAGCACCGGGTAGCCGTAGAGCGTGACCAGGCCGATGCCGCTGATGACGATCCCGAGGATCAGGACAAACCCGACCGCCTCGGAGACCGCCTTCTCATTTATCTTCACGGATATTCGCCTCCCCTAAAACCCTTTTGAGTCATACTGGATCATGTTCCATCCCGCGCCGGTGGTGTTGCCGGAAACACCCTTCGTCGCCCCGATACCGGCGATGGCGACCCGGCTCTGGATGCTGCCGCCCTGCACCAGGATCGCCTGGCTCGCTCCCGTCATCCCCACGTCCACGAAGTAGCCCTTTCCGGCCACGTCGTCGGGGATATCGAACTTCGTGGCGATCGTCCCGTTGCCGGGCGCGATCACGTAAAGATCCACAATCCGGGTGCTCACCCCGTTCCCGATATCCACGAAGGCGTGGTAGCGGAGCGTGTCCGCCGGCCCCTCCATGAATACGGCGTTGACGGTGAACATCATGACGACCATCAGCAGGAGCAGCACGCCGCTGACGATGACATACTCCATCAGCCTGGTGACGCCCTCCTCGTTCACCGGTTCAGTAATACACGGTCTCATCGTACTTCGTCACCCCGTTGTAGTAGTGGATGGTCACCGGGCGGAGCATGCGCCCGGAGACGTCCTGTTGCGGACCGTCCCAGAAGTAAACCACGGCGTTCTTTCGTTCGAGCGATATCCTGACGATATCGTCCACGTAATGCTGCTGTTGCAGAAGGGTGAGTTCCCCATAATCGTCATAATAGTCGAATATTGCCAATCGCAGGTCCCGGATGTCGTTTTTCGGGAACTCGAGCACCCCTTCCGCGGTCGTCTGCCCGACGAGCGCCGACTGGTTGATGATCAGCGCGAGGAAGAACAGCGCCAGGGCGGTCAGAAGGCCCATCAGCACGATCCACTGCCCGTCTTCGTTCATGCACGCCATAGCAGCACCTCCACGAGGACGGCATGTGGGCGGGAAGAGTCCAGGTTGTCCAGACCATAGGTGCTTCCTCTCGGCAGGTGTACCCAACGTGTCACCCGCACCGTGTTCTCACGTCCGGTGAACCCGGGGTCCGACGAGGAGAGCTGGATCGTGCTCACGTCGCCGTTCATCTTCCTGTAGGTGAGGTAGACCTGGGCCCTGAGGTCGTCGTCATCGCCTCCGGCTCGCATCTTACAGTTATTGAGGAACTCGGTCCGGAGCGTATCGCCACCTGGGACTCCACCCTTGACGAGCACAACCAGCCGGCTCTCCTCTTCCTCCCTATTATCCGGCGTATCCATCATCGCGAGCACGTCGCTCCCGAGCTGCTCGAGCTGCATGTCCGGGATATGGGTGTCCCCCGGGGTGTAGACGCTCGTCGTGCTGATGACGATGTACGCGGTGAGGAGCATGATGACCCCGGCCGCGACGCCCTCCATCGTGTAGAGCTGTCCCGCATCGTTCACCATACCGCCACCTCCAGGACGCCGGTCGAGAGAGCGGGGATGGTGACGTTAGCGTAGTCGTACCGGAAAGTGCCGTTCATAAAGGTACTCTGTGGATTGCCGTCATCGAAGGTGAACCGGATATCCAGGATGCTGTTTTGGTCCAGGGTGAAGAGTGAGGTGGCCGCCGGCTTCAGCACGAAAGAGATGTTGTCGTTGTCGAAGACCTTTGTGTCGGGCGTGAGGTTGTACGGATTCCCGCCGATGGTGAGGGTGTAGAGGCTCGAGTCCGCCGTACTGTACGAGAACGGGATCTTGGTGAACCGCGGCATCGGCCTCGTCGGATCCATCTTCCAGAACGTTACGCTCTTAAGCGTCGCATTATCGACAGATGGATCTGTCCTGTTCAGGTACGCGCCGAAATCGGTGATCGTGATGTTCACCGGCTCGGTCCTCGGGTCGATCCGGTAGGCCGGGCCGACGTCCGGATCAAGCAGCTGGCTGAAGTCAAGCTGGACGGTGAAAATCCGTGGTTTCGAAGGGTCGAGCGTGGTCTCGTTGAAACTGCTGTCGTAACCGATATCCGCCGCCCCCGGCTCCTTGATCTTCACCACCCGGCGGATGTAACCGTAGCCGCCGAGAGGGAGAGGGTCGCCGGTCTGCTTGAGTTCGTAACTCCCGTCCGGTTGTGAGATGTTGAGCGAGAAGTTGTAAGAATAGGGGATATCGCCGAAAATCGCCTTGCTGCGGTAGTCGTCCGGGGTGAAGAACGAGTCGTTGAAGAATGCATCGACCTTCGTCGAGAGGAGGATGTTCGGGGTCTCCTTCGAGACCGCGAGGCCCATCCGCTCGATCTCGTCCTTGTGGGCCTCGTCGTTCATCTCCCAGGGCGGGTAGACCGGCCACCCGGGGTCCTCCACCAGGATCACCCCCGTCCGGTAGGCGACCGCGTCGTAGTCGATGCCGCTGCTCTCGAGGCCCGCAAGGAGCCCCGGCACCATGCTCACCACCATGATCAGGGCGAGCATGAAGATCGTGAACCCCGCGAGGAAGTCAAGCGACATCGCGGCGTCGTCGGTAACTGGCCTTATACGACCACCTCCCCGGTATCCGCCCGGAACGCGAGGCTCTCCATTCCCGCATCCGAACGAACGGTGACGGTGTAGACCCCCTCGGCGAGCGCGATATCGACCGTATCCGCATCGAGCCCCGCCATCACCGGCCGGAGCACCCCTTCCTGCATCGTGAGGAGTTCCTCAGGGGAGAGGATCTCGGTCATATTCACCTCCTCTTCGGGCAGGGGGGCACGGAGCGAGATCTCTCTCCAGCCCATGGCGCCGAACGTGAGCCAGCGCACTTCCTCGCCGTCCGCAAGACCGAGCGCCCAGGATGCGGCCCGGCCGTCGGAGCCCACGCCGGCCCCGAGCACCTGGTGCACCGATGTGCCGGTGACGTTCAGGCCGCCTTCGGCCCCGAGCAGATCCAGCTCCGCGAGAGCCTCGGTGAGGGTGCAGGCTTCCGACGGTTCCGGCTGGTCGATGGGGGTTATGCCGCCGCCCGTGGCGGTTCCGCCGTCCGATGGCGGTGAAGACGCACCGAGACAACCGCACGTCGTGCAGAGGATACAGATTACGGCAAGCAGGGCCGGGACGCCCCCGGGAACTCTCATGTAAAGCAGGTATTATACACGAAGCCATATAAATAACCACCTCTCTTGTATCTTCAAAGATCTGCCGTTATAATTGGATATTGGAAATGTGCAGCCCACATGCGGCAAAAATATTTCATCTGGTATCCGGGCTCGCCGGACAGGGCGGTTCCGCCCTTATATGCCGGAGGGCGGGCCCGCGAGTTCCGGCCCGCTATCGTAACATATATCCGTCTGTTCGTAACAATCTCTCATGCAAGGTAAACACATGTGTAACACCACGCCCCCCGGTACGCCGGGAGAAGCACACGACCGGTTCGCCGAAGCGGCCGCCTTTCACGGCCATGTCTGTCCCGGCCTCGCGACGGGTTACCGGGCGGCAGAGATCGCCCTCTCGCGGCTTTGCTCCGGCCGGTCGGAGGACGAGGAACTCGTCACCATCGCCGAGACCGACGCCTGCGGCGTCGACGCCATCCAGGTCCTGACGGGCTGCACCGCCGGAAAGGGAAACCTCCTCTTCAAGGACCACGGCAAGCACGCATTCACGTTCATCAACCGCCGGACCGGGGCGGCGGTCCGCGTGGCGGCAAACCCGTCGTTCGACGTCGACTCGCTCGACCCCGATCTCGCGCCGCTCCGGGCGCGGGTGATGCAGGGACAGGCAACCGATGCGGAGCAGGCCGAGTTCCACGAGCGGGCGAACCGCATCGTCGACACTATTCTGGAGATGCCCGCCGAGAAGCTCTTCATCATCCGGGAGGTCGATATCGAGATCCCGGAGCGGGCCCGGATCTTTTCGTCGGTTCCGTGCGCAAAGTGCGGCGAAATGACCGCCGAATCCCGCGTCAGGGTCGAGGACGGGAAGTTCGTCTGCTACGCCTGCTCGGAAGAGTACTCCCGGCGCGGTTGAGGGCAGCCTCCCCTCACCGCACTATTTTCGCTATCGGGATCTCGAGAATATCTTCAGCACCCGCGGCTTTGAGCGGCGGAATGAGGCCGTTTACAAGCCCTTTCTGCACCACCGTCTGGATGCTGAAGTAGTCGATGCCGTGCAGCCTGCCGACTGTGGGCTTCTTCATCGCGGGGAGGACCTCGATGACGCGGTCGAGTGCGCTCGAAGGCACGTTCATCGTCAGGAGCACCTGGTGACGCGCCTCGATCACCCCGAGGAGGAGGGTTACGATCTCATCGATCTCACGGCGCTTCTCCGGGTCGTGGAGGGATTCGCGATTCGCGAGGAGGGCGGTGTGCGACTCCATGATCTGCCCGACGATCTTGAGCCCGTTCTTCTTGAGCGTGCTCCCCGTCTCGGTGAGGTCGACGACGACGTCCATGAGGTCGGGAACCTTCGCCTCCGAGGCACCGTAGGAGGGAAAGAGCCTGACCGGGACCCCGAGGTCCGCAAAGAACCGCTCCGTAATCCGGGGGTACTCGGTCGTCACCCGGCTGCCCGGGTGGATGGCGGTGACGTTCTCGATCGGTTCGTCGCGGTGGACCGCGACCACGATCTTCACGTTCCCGTCGCCGGTTTTGCTGTAAGAGAGGTTTGCAACCTCCACGACGTCGGCACCGCTCTCCTGCACCCAGTCGAGCCCCGATATCCCGAGGTCGAAGTAGCCCATCTGGACGTAGAGCGGGATCTCCTGCGGCCGGAGGATCTTCACCTTCCCGACCCTCGGATCGTTGATCCGGGGGTTGTAGTCGCGGTCTGTCCGCCTGACCTCGAGGTCCGCCTCCTTGAAGAGCTGGAGCGTCTGCGCTTCAAGGCTCCCCTTGGGGAGAGCAATCGTGATCATAAGAGGTGATCGGGCAGAAAAAGAATTAAAGGTGGTGATCTGGATTCTTAGTCGATGGTGTGGATGACAAGCCCCGAGAGGAGTTTCGGCTCGAACCAGGTGGACTTCGGGGGCATGACCCCGTCCGCATCGGCGATCGCGAGCACCGTCTCGACCGGCACAGGCTGCATCGCTACCGCGAAGGCGTATTTGCCGGCGTCCACGAGCCGCTCGAGTTCGGAGAGGGGTTTTGCCCCGCCCATGTAGTGGAGTCTCGGGTCGCCCCGGGGGTCGGAGATCCCGAGCATCCCTTCAAGGACGTCTTTCTGGAGGACCGAGACGTCGAGCGACCCGATCAGGTCGGCCGGGTCTGCGACCGGCCGGGAGACCTCGTACCAGGTCCCCTCCAGGTAGAAGTGCATCACGTGCACCGGCGCATCCCGGGCCGCGAGCGGCTGGATCAGGTAACCGGCCGCGTCGACCTTCCTGTAGGGGCGGACGGTCCAGCCCGCCGTTAAGAGCGCATCGATGAGCCCCGGAAGGGTGTAGCCGCCGAGGTCGGTGACAAGCCTGCTGTAGCCGTGGATGCGGACGCGGTCGTGGGCGAAGAGGACCGCCATGAACTTCCCGGCCTCTTCGGTGAACCTGCCCTCGCTTCGCCGCCGCTCCGCCACGTTCACCGCCGATTTGGCCCGGTGGTGCCCGTCCGCGATGTAGGTCTCCGGCACCGCCGCAAAAAGCCCCTCAAGGCGGGCGAGGGCGGCCTCGTCGGCGATCCGGTAGACCTCGTGGAGCACGCCCGATGCGGCCGTGGTGCTCCCGTCGGGCTTCGTCTCATTGACGAGTGAGCGGACGTAGGAAAAGATCTCGCCCGGGTCCCGGTAGAGCAGGAATACAAGGCCGGTGTTGGCGCCGACCGCGTCGATGTGCCGGGTCCGGTCCTCCTCCTTGTCGTACCGGGTGAGCTCATGCCGCCGGATTCGCCTGTTCTCGTAGTCCTCTGTTCCCACGCAGCAGACCAGCCCGACGAATTCCTCGCCGTCCTGGACCGCCCGGTAGACGTACATTCCGGGCTCGGGGTCCCGCTGCATCAGGCCGTCCGCAAGCATGCCGTCGAAGACCTCCCGCGACCGCCGGTAAACCCGGTCGTCGTTCGGGGCGATGTCGGGAAGTTCGGCGTCCGGCCGGCTGACCCGCAGGAAACTCAGGGGGTTCTTCTCGATGCACTCCCGGGCCTCTTCCGCCGTCACCACGTCGTAGGGCACGGAGGGAATTTTTTCGGAGTACCGCCACCCCGGACGGACCGCCGCGAAACGATAGATCTGAACCATAGATACCGCCACTCGTACGTGCCTACTATTTTGTCTCCTGACACTATATTAGGTAAAGCACTCCACGAGGGAGAGGCCGGTAACCATGATGCCGCTTCAACTCACCATTCGCCGGGCACAGCCCGCAGACGTTCCACAGATAGTCGCCATCGAGAGGTCGGCTTTCGAAGACCCCTGGGACGAGAGGGCGCTCCAGGAATCGCTCGCCTACTACCCGGAGACATTCTTCGTGGCAAAAAACGGCGGAGATCTGGCCGGGTTCGTCGCAGGGGGCATTGAGGACACCGGGGAAGAGGTTTACGGGCATATCATGAACCTCGCGGTCGCCCCCGCTTATCGGCGCAGGGGAATCGGGAAGCACCTCGTTCGCCGCCTGGAGCAGGAGTATGCTATTTTGGGTGCGAGTGCCGTCCAGCTCGAGGTCAGGGTCAGCAACACCGGGGCACAGGAGTTCTACCGCCGTCTCGGCTACCAGGAGGTCTTCCAGGTCGCCTGCTACTACGCGAACGAGGAGGATGCCCTCATTATGATGAAGTGGTTCAGGTTTTAGGACGCGATGGTTCGTAGAACCGGAGCGGGAGAAAACGCGAAGCGTTTTCGACTCGTGACGGGCGGAAGGACGCGATGGTTCGTAGAACCGGAGCGGGAGAAAACGCGAAGCGTTTTCGACTCGCGACGGGCCGAAGGGCCGGAGCGTGAGCCCCGCAGGTGCGACTCGCGATGTTCCGAAAGGACCGGAGCGGGAGAAGGCCGAAGGCCTTTGAGTAGCGACAGGCCGAACGTCCGGCCCCCGCCCCCCGTCACTCCAGGCGCTCCCTATCCCCCGACCCGGGACAGGATCTGGCTTTTCAGGTCCGGGAGATCGCGTTCGACCACGTTCCAGACTGCATCTCGGTCGATCCCGAAATAATGGTGGATAAGGACGTTCCTCATCCCGATGATATCCGACCATGGGATGTCCGGGTTTTCGGCCCTGAACTCTGAAGAGATCCCTCGTACGGCTTCTCCGATGATCTGAAGGTGGTGGATCACCCATACTTGTGCCATCTCGTCATTGTAGAAGTACTTGCGGCCCTGAGTTGCCACTCGCTCAATCCGTTCGATAGCTTCGATAATATCCAGCAGCCGTTCGCGTTCGTCTCTCATAGGGGCCGCGCTTCCTGTAAGACCTTTGAACGGATCCGCTTCCGGAGTCCCGCTTCGGTCACAACGTCGACCGGGCGCCCGAGCAGGAGCGAGAGATCCATCGCAAGACCACCCACATCGAGGAGGCTCCGGTCGGGATCGAGATCGATCAGGAGGTCGATATCGCTGTCTGCCCGGGCTTCGTTTCGTGCCACAGAGCCAAACACCCGGACGTTCTTTGCTCCCCTCCGGTGCGCAAGAGAGAGGATCTCGTCCCGCTTCTGGACGAGAAGGGTATAGATATCGGCTCCCGGGTTCATGCTCAAGTAAGTAGTTACGATGATCGCGCGCCTTAAATGTTATCATGGGCCCAGGCTTTCCACTTATCCACAAGGGGTTCCATGTTCTTGACTTCACACGTCCAACCGTCGATCTGAAGGCAGTTATGGTCCACTATTCCACACA
>JASGMC010000020.1 GCA_030156625.1 Methanoculleus sp. | reverse complement strand
GGTACCGGTACGGGAACAGCCCCGGTTGTCGCGCAGATAGCAAAGGAACAGGGAGCCATCGTCGTCGGCATGGTCAGTTATCCCTTCCAGGTCGAGAAGGCCCGGCTTCTCCGTGCGGAAGAGGGGCTTGAACAACTCTCAGCCTCTGCCGACTCGGTGATCGTGCTCGACAACAACCGTCTCATCAAGTACGTGCCGAACCTCCCGCTCGGCCAGGCATTCTCGGTCATGGACCAGCTCATCGCGGAGACCGTCAAAGGTATCAGCGAGACGATCACGGAGCCTTCGCTCATCAACATCGACTACGCGGACGTGCGTGCCATCATGAGCAAGGGAGGCGTCGCCGTGATGCTCGTCGGAGAGAGCAAGCAGCAGAACAAGGCCGAGAGCGTCGTCCACGAGTGCTTGAACCACCCCCTGCTGGACATCGACTACCGTGGAGCAACGGGAAGCCTCATCCACATCACGGGCGGGAACGACCTGACCCTTCAGGACGCCGAGGAGATCGCGAGTTCCCTGACCTACGAACTCGACCCTCATGCGGACGTCATCTGGGGAGCGCGGGTGAACAGCGATTACGAAGGAAGAGTTCGCGTCATGGCGGTCATGACCGGCGTGAAGAGTGCACAGATCCTCGGAAGCCACCGTGCCTACGAACCGGCAACGCAGCGGTCCGGCGCACATTCCGGCAGGCGCATGGTTGGGGACGCCCCGAGCGGGCATCTGATCGATTTCCTCTAAAACTCCATAACCCTCTTTCCATACCTTTTTGGCCGGAATCGATTAACGGCGGCGTGCCTTCCGGCCCCCCTACGAAATACTTAATAGTACAGATGACGTTTGAATTATAGACGTTCTTGTATAATCCCTCCAGCACGGGGTGTATTGTGCAGGGCGCAGATCCTGTGGGTCTGCGGTGCCAAGTACCGGGGTTGAACACATGAGCAGACAGATGAACGACGGTCTCGATCACGAGTCCGGGAAACGTCTTTTCTTGTGGTGTAGCCGCTACATAAGCCTCCGGCATCCCCCTGCGGCACATGGGAGCGGTCTTCTGCTGGCGGGGATATGAGACAGGTACCGAATGTCGAGGATTGGTAGAGAATGCTGAACGATTTGATAGAGAAGAGAAAAAAAGTCCTTGCGGAGTCTGAACAGCACAAAGACCGGCGCAACGAGTTGAACGCGCTTGCCAGCAAAAACGCCCGCGAGCGCAACGCGCTGAACACGCAGACCCGCGAATTCGTCGAGGAGGCGCAGCGGCACAAGGAGCAGCGGGATAAGATCAACGAGGAAGTCCAGGCGCTGAAAGACCAGAGGAACGAGTACAACGACAAGGCAAACGCGCTTTTCGAAGAGATCGAGTCCTTCAAGAAGGAGCACGGCAACCTCCAGAACCGGGGCATCAAGGAGCTGCAGAAGCAGATCGAGCACCTGGAGTTCAAGCAGCAGACCGAGGTCTACAGCACCGATAAAGAGCGCGAGCTGATCGAGAAGATCAAGCACCTGAAGGCGGCGGCGAAGGACCAGGAAGCCGAACTCGAGCAGAACAAGGAGATGCGGACGAAACTCACCGATGCGCGTGAGTTTCGCAGGCTGGCCTCCGAGATCCACAAGGAAGTCACCGAGAAGGCCGAGGCTGCACAGCAGCACCACGACCTGATGGTGGAGTCCTACCGGAAGGCCGACAAGTCCCGCGAAGAGGCCGATCTGGCCCACCAGCAGTTTGTCGAAGCCCAGGAGGCTGCGGACGAGGAACACAAGCAGTTCATCGCCTGCCAGAAGGAGCTCCGTGACTACGACAAGGTGATCTCGGGCCTCCGGAAGAAGACCAAGAAGACCAAAGTCACCAAAGAGCAGAAAGCCGTCCGGAAAGAGGCGGAACGCGTCTTCCAGCAGTTCCGTGACGGTGAGAAGATCACGACCGACGACCTGCTCCTGCTTCAGCGCGCAAAACTCATTTAATACTTTTTTACCCTCCGCTGCAAATTATTTAATAGATCCGGGGCGATGTTCTATTGAATGGCAAAAGAGCGGACGCTCGTCCTCTGTGTCGATCGCGACGATGATCTCGGGTTCAAAGCCCGGATCGATGGTCCCATCGTGGGCAGAGAGGCATGCCTCCATGCTGCAACATCTCTCGCCCTGATCGACCCCGAGGACTCCGACGTCAACGCGATCTTCGAGACGATCAAACTTTACGATGAACTCACCGGGCGGGGGGAAGAGGTTGCCGTCGCCGTCATCTGCGGCAACCACATGAACCTGCTCGAGGGCGATCGGCGGGTGGCGTCCGGTCTCGATGCGACCCTCTCCGCGACGGGCTCTACATCCTGCATCGTGGTGACGGACGGCGCCGAGGACGAGTACGTCCTGCCGATCATCCAGTCCCGGGTTCCGGTCAGCAGCGTGCGGAGGGTCGTGGTCAACCAGATGCCGAACCTCGAGGGGACGTATTATATCTTAAGACGCCTTCTCGACGACCCGAAGGTCTCGAAACTCGTGCTCGTTCCACTCGGCCTCGCCATGCTCCTCTATGCGGTGGGCTACCTGCTGGGATACCCCGAAGGCGCAACCATCGTCGTCGTCGGTGTCGTCGGAACCTACCTGCTCTTCAAGGGCATGGGGATCGATGAGGTCTTCGGCTACCTGATCACCTCGCTGAAGGCGTCGCTCCATGGCGGCAGGTTCACGTTCGTCTCTTACATCGCCGCAATACTGCTGGGTATCGTCGGGGTAATTCTCGGGCTGACGAGTCTTCTCGAGTATTATACCTCTTTTGGGCTTTTCTTCCAGATTCTGGCGTTTATATACGGTGCTATCGCCTGGTTCACTGCCGCCGGCCTGGTTGCATCGGTAGGAAAGATCATCGACGTCTTCTTAAACGAGCGGGAGACGATCCAGCGGGTGGTCGCCCTGCCGTTCTTCGTGCTGGCGATCGGGGCCATCGCCTACGGGGCAAGCACCTACATCCTCTCGACGATCAGCGACATCTCCGGGTTCCCCATAACGACCGATGTCGGGGTGATGTACATCATCTTCGCCACCATCGGGGGCCTCTTCTGTGCCTTCTTCGGCGTCTACCTCCAGTCGTTCCTCGGGCGGTGGGTGGACGAACGCGAGCCGGTCGCGATGAATCGAGAGGCGTAAGCCGCCGGACCCTCCTCATCCTACTTCTCGACGACGTAGCGGATGAAGCGCTTCGGCCTGATGCCGACCACGTTGAGGAGCATCACCAGGATGTAGACGGCGCTCAGGCGATACTTCCCCATCTCGCGATACCGCCGCGGCGATACGATGATGGGGCGGTCAACCTGGACGAGCCTCCCGTGCCGGCGTGCCGCCCGGGAGAACTCCACGTCCTCCAGGTAGGGAAGCGATTCGTAGCCGCCGACCCCGAAGAACGCCTCTTTGTCTACGAAGATCCCGAAGTCCCCGAAGAAGGTCTGCGTCCTCGCCGCCAGCAGGTTCCCAAACCAGCTTGTCAGGGAGAGCAGGGGATCGCGGCTCGCGAACGTGTGGCGAAATCCCCCGCCGATCACTCCCTCCCGCTCCAGTGCCCGGCGGATCCCTTCCGGGGCGTCCGGAGGTATCCTGCAGTCGGCGTGGAGGAAGAGCAGAACGGTGCCCGTGGCGTGCCGGGCACCGGCGTTCATCTGGACGGCCCGTCCTCGCGGAGAGGAGAGCACGACGATTCTACGGGAGAACGACTCTGCTGCCGCTTCGAGTGCTCTGCACGTACCGTCCGTGCTCCCGCCGTCGACGACGATCACCTCGACCGGCCCCTTGAGATCGTCGATGTGGGCGAGAAACCCGGGAATGTTCTCTTCTTCGTTGAGCACCGGCGTGATGATCGAGAGCATACGCAAGAAGCCCTCCTCCCGTGAAGGCCGTATGTCCGTCACCCACTTATATGATGATGCTCATGGTTGGGTGTGTTCTGCAATAGCGTTGCCACGGATGCGGGAGGACAGAATGTCGATACGGCCGATACGGCCATCGTCCGCGGCTGCCTTCATCCCGCCACGGGAGAGGCGATGCGATATTTCGAGGAAGGGCGGGTATACTCCCTGCAGATCGAGTCGACCCTGGCCTGCCCGCAGGGATGCCGCTACTGTTACGCTCCAGCCGATGCCTCCCGGGCCGGGGAGCTCTCCACCGGCGATATCGCCGCCGTCCTCGCCTCGGCGGCGGCGATGGACGTGAAAGCCGTCGACTGGCTGGGGGGCGACCCGCTGGTCCGCGAGGGCTGGTACGATCTCGCACTGCACGCCCGGGACCTCGGTTTTGTCAACAACATCTGGTCGAGCGGCATCCCGCTTGCCGACCAAAAAGTCGCGGAGCAGGCCGTCGCCGCAACAGAAGGGGGCTTCATCTCCGTGCACCTGGACAGCCTCGACCCGGTCGTCTATGCCCGGCTTCACGACGGGGATGCGAGGGAAAAGATCCGGGCCATTCATCATGGCATCGAGAATATTCTCGCCTGCGGCAAACCCGCGAGCGAACTCGTCAACTGCATCACGTTCACGCGGCCGCTCGCCGGGGAGGACCTCGCGAGGACGATGCGGTATTTCTGCGAGGAGGTCGGGATGACGATCTGCCTGACGCAGATGTGCACGGTCGGCAGGGCATGCCGCCACCCGGAATGGGTGCCGACGCCCGGGGAGGTCCGGGATGCCTGCCAGGCACGGGACGCGATCTGCTATCCGGGTTCCTGCTCGTTCGGGACGATGGACGTCAACAAATTCTACTGCGGCACCGTGATCTGCGTGACGGTGGACGGCGACGTTACGCCCTGTTCGGTCATCAGGGAAGGGTTCGGGAACATCAGGGATCAGCCGCTGTATAAGATCGTTGAAGATCACCACAGCGAGCTGCTCTTCTTTGGGATGCGGGAGCCGGCCCCGGACTCTTCCCCCTGCACCCGGTGCGAGCAGAGCGCCGTCTGCTGGGGATGCCGGGCGATGGCGTACTACGAGACCGGAGAAATCTGTGGGCCCGACCCCAGATGCTGGCGGGCGGCGCCGGGAAGGTGAGAGAGAGAGATGCCGGATATCGACATCGGCGACGTCACGGCCGCCTACGAGGGGGCCGTCGGCGTCGTCTGGGAGATGCTGATGGGCGAGCAGATCCATGTCGGCGGCGAAGAGGAGACCGATATTCTCGCGAGGGTCGCGGGCGTGAATGCCGGCACGCAGGTGCTGGACGTTCTCTGTGGCCTCGGAGGGCCTGCCCGCCACCTGGCACGCACCTGCGGCGCGACGGTGATGGGCCTCGACGCGACGGGGCGAATGGTGGACGAGGCTGTTTTACGCACGGCAAACGTCGGTCTCGGCGATCGCGTCGCCTTCCGGCTCGGGAACGCCCTCGATATGCCCTTTAAGTCAGGGACCTTCGATGTCGTCTGGGGGCAGGACTCCTGGTGCTATGTCACCGACAAGGACCGGCTGATCCGCGAATGCCGCCGCGTGGCGGTGCCCGGCGGCACGATCGCCTTCACCGACTGGATACAGACCGGGTCCATGAGCGATGAAGAGCTGCACGGCCTCAACACCTTCATGCTCTTCCCGTATATGGAGACCCTCCCGGGGTACGAAAACCTGCTCCGGCGACACGGATTTGCCGTGAGGGCGTGCGAGGACCTCAGCGAGGATTTCGCGTCGCACATGCGCCGCTACCGGGACTCCATTGCCGGCGACCTGAAGGGCCGGATCGTCGAACTCTTCGGGACGGACGTTTTCCGGGATATGGAGCGCGGCATCGGCCTCTGGGTGGAAGCCGCCGACGAAGGGAAGGTCGGAAGGGGCCGGCTTGTGGGCCGGAAACAATGATGCGGGCGGCTGCCGTTATGGCCCGGATGCCGGTTCCGGGAGAGGTAAAGACGCGGCTCGTCCCGCCGCTCACGCCTCCGGAGGCGGCACGGTTGTACGCCGGGTTCCTGCAGGATGCGATCGACCGGCTCGCCCGCATCAGCGGTATCCGCCCGTTCGTGGCCTACACCCCTCCTGCCGCGGACAGCTTCTTTTCCGGAATCGTTCCCCCGGGGTTCTCCATCCTCCCCCAGGCCGGCGGAGACCTGGGCGAACGCCTGGCAGCCGTTTCAGGAGCGCTCTTTTCCCGGGGGGCAACGGCGGTCGTGCTCTGCGACAGCGACAGCCCGACCCTTCCCGGCCGGTATATCGGGGAGGCATTCCGGAGACTCGAAGAGGCCGACGTCGTCATCGGCCCGTGCGACGACGGCGGCTACTACCTGATCGGGATGCGGAGGCATACCCCCCGCCTCTTTGCCGGCATCCCCTGGAGCTCGGCCCGTGTGACGCAACGGACGGTCGAAGCCGCCGGACGCCTGAACCTCCCGGTCTTCCTGCTCGAGCCCTGGCACGACGTCGACACGGCTGCCGACCTGGACCGCCTCTGCCGTGAGGTTGCAGGATCGCCGGAAGACGATACCTTCGCCCGCCACACCAACCAGGCCCTGGCAGAACTCGGGCTGCTGGCGCAGGCACGAGCGGTCGGCAACGATACTCAAGACACCTGCAGGTAGCGGCGAACTATCCGGCCGTTACGCAAAATAGCCGAGTCCGTCAGGAAATTCACTGACATTCTCGTAACGTTTGACGTCCTGCGGGGTGATGACGGTGAGCGAGGGCACGACCACGCCGAACCGGTGCGCGGGGAACCAGTACGACCCCTGCCCGTAATCGTCCGCCGCGCCCTTCACGCGCACCTCGATGCGATCGAGGTCGAGGTGCTGAACGCTGGTATCGTTGAAGTTCAGGATATCGAGAGACTTCTGCTTCAGGTCGGATTTTCCAAGGAGGAGAACGAGGAACCCGATGCCGTCGTCTATCGTATAGTTCATGGTGACGACGGCGTCCGCTTTCTCGAGCTTTACGGTGACGTCTTTGACCGTGATGTAGCCGTACCGCTCCTCACCCGCCGCCAGTGCGGGAAGAGCGAGAGCAGATACAAGCAGCAGCACCAGGCCGACCGTCACCCACTTCATTGTACAATAATGATAGTGGTGATCATATAGCCTTTATGGTCGATAAGGGGGTAGAACGACCATATACCGGACCGTCTGACAGATCGCTTCCGCAGGATTGAACTTTTTAATGCTTCGAAAACCTGCAACGCAACGTGCGCGGGTACCGGCACAACAGGAGCCCTCCTGAACGAAAGGAGGGCGTTTTACTCCCCCCGGTTGTGTTTCGTTAAAGAGTATCAAAAAAAGGGCTTCGAAATTTACTTCGCCTGAGTGAGGACAATCTCGATGCTTGATACGTTCGTCTTCCCTGTATCGGTGTCGATCATCTCGGTTGACGTGAAGATCTCTTTCTTGTCCACGTTCGCCAGGAACCGGTTGAGCGCGATCTCCGCCGTATCGACTGCGCGCGAGATGGCCTTCCCCCGGGCCTTAATCGCAACTTCCTCAGCTCCGTTATTGAACTGGGTGACCACCGCGAGCACGTAGTTCATGACCGGTTTGTTTCCCACGAATACTGTGTTGTCTTTTATCATTACCCCACCTCGTCTAAAGGTACTTCCTCGAGTATATCAGTTCTGCGTTGAGGACGGATGCGCCTGCAGCGCCACGGATGGTGTTGTGGCCGAGCGCGACAAACCGTAATCCTTCACGGATTCTCCCGACAGACACCGTCATGCCCCGTCCCCGGTTACGGTCGAGCCTTGGCTGCGGACGGTCGGACTGTTCGAAGAGCTCAACTGCCTTTGCTGGCTGTAAAGGTAGATTGCTGAAAGGTGACTTAAAGTTTGCGTAAGCTTTTTTCACCTCGGCAACCGATTCTTTCACGTCGATCCAGACCGCAATGGTGTGCCCGTCGATGACGGGAACCCGATGACAGCTTGTACTCACGCTGAACGGAGCCGGGATCACCTCGGAGCCGTTGAACGTCCCCATGATCTTTAAGGTCTCGGACTCCATCTTCTCCTCTTCGGAGCCGATGTAGGGGATGACGTTGTCGTAGATGTCCATGGCGGAGACGCCGGCAAACCCGCCCCCCGAGATAGCCTGCATGGTCGCCGCACGCACGTCATGGAACTCGAACGACCGGAGGGGTGCAAGAGCCAGCGCAAGGACGATCGTCGAGCAGTTCGGGTTCGTCACGATGAACCCCCCGCTTCCGCGGTCCCGCTGGACGTCGATCAGGCCCAGGTGATCCGGGTTGACCTCCGGGATCACCAGCGGGACGTCGGGGTCCATGCGGTGCGACCGGGCGTTGCTGCAGACGGCGATGCCCGCGCTGGCGATCTCCGTCTCAAGGGACGCCGCCACCTCGGGAGGAAGCGCCGAAAAGACCAGATCGCAGTCCTTCAGGCTCTCGACGGTTGTGGGAGTGACGACGACATCGCTGACGTTGTCCGGGTACGGCGCATCGAGGCGCCAGTTGACCACCTTGCCATACGGTTTTCCTGCACTCCGTTCAGAAGCGGTGAGAGCCTCGAGATGAAACCAGGGATGATCCGCTAAAAGCTGAACGAAGCGCTGTCCCACCGCTCCTGTGGCACCAAGCACTCCTACATTTATCATAGACAAAAATATCTGTAGTGTAGGTGGTATTAAAAGAGTTGGTTTCTTTATTCCATTGTGATTGCTTCGGACGGGCATTCATCGACGCAGGTCTCGCAATCAACGCAGAGATCGACGTCGACTTTTGCCTTCCCGTCTTCCATGCTTATGGCGGCAGCCGGACAGACGTCCACACAGGTCTCACAGGCGGTACACTTCTCAATATCAACAACTGCTGGCAATTTTGTTCCTCCGAACGTACATAATTTACGAGTGCATCAAAAATAAATTTCGCTTCTCTATTCACAGTCCGAGGACTTCCTGCATGGAGTAGATGCGCGGTTCCCTGCCCTTGACCCAGCGTGCGGCCCGGACGGCGCCCTGCGCGAATACCGCCCGGTCGTAGGCCCGGTGGGAGACCTCGATGCACTCGAAGTTCCCGGCAAAGAGGACGGAGTGATCGCCGACGATATCTCCGCCGCGAACGACGTGGACGCCGATCTCGCCTTTCCGCTCCGCCTCGCCGACGCGGCCGTAGACCTTCTCGCGGTCCCCGAGTTCCTGGTCCAGGATCTCGAGGATGGTCTTTGCCGTGCCGCTCGGGGCATCCTTCTTGTAGCGGTGGTGGGCTTCGGTGACCTCGACGTCGTAGTCGCCGAGCTCGCGTGCCGCTTCCCGCACGAGTTTCCAGAAGATGTTGACGCCGACCGAGAAGTTGCTCGATATCACCGCGGGGACGTTCCCCTCGACGGCGCCCGCGATCGTTTCCCGCTGCTCGGGGGAGAACCCGGTCGTCCCGACGACGAGGGCCACGCCGTTGGCGGCTGCCGCCCGGATGTTCTCGACCGCAGCGGCCGCAACGGTGAAGTCGATCAGGACGTCGGGCCTCTTCGTCTTGAGGAACGCGTCGATCCCTGCTGCAGAAACGACCTCCGTCCCGAAGAGCGTCCCCTCCTTCACGTCGACGCCTCCGACCAGTTCGAGATCGGGGGCTTCGCTGACGATCCGGCCGATGGTGGTGCCCATGCGTCCCAGGGCCCCGGATACGGCTATCTTAACCATGGTTCACCAGCACCTCTCTCAACAGTTCCGTCTTTGCTTCGTCGAGCTCGTCGAGCGGCAGCCGGACCGGTCCCGCGGCCATCCCGAGGAGCTCCACCGCTTTCTTCACGGGGATGGGGTTCGTGTCGATGAACATCGCCCGCATGAGCGGGCCGAGTTCGTAGTGCAGGTCCCGTGCCCGGGCAAGGTCGCCCGCACGGAAGGCCTCGTACATCCGCACCATCCGCCCGGGGTCGACGTTTGCCGCCACCGATATCACGCCCGCGCCCCCTATGGCGAGGACGGGAAGCGTCATTGCATCGTCCCCGGAGAGCACGACGAAGTCCTCGTCCCGCGTCCCCTCGATGATACGGGAGATCTGGGTGATGTCGCCGCTTGCCTCCTTGATCCCGGCGATGTTGGGGTGCCGCGCGAGCTCGATCACCAGATCGGGCTGGAGGTTCTGCCCAGTCCGGCCGGGGACGTTGTAGAGGATGATCGGGAGGTCGAGGTCGGCAAGCTTCGTGAAATGCTTGATGAGCCCGGCGCGGTTCGGCTTGTTGTAGTACGGGCTGATGATGAGCGCACCGTCCGCACCCGCATCCTGTGCCGACCGGGTCAGGCGAACGGCCTCCTCTGTGTTGTTCGACCCCGTCCCTGCGAGCACCGGCACCTGCCCGTTGACGACATCGACGGTCTCGCCGATCACCTGCTCGTGCTCCTCGAACGTGAGCGTCGCGGACTCCCCGGTCGACCCGCAGGGCACGATACCGTGGATTCCCCGTTGAAGCAGCGATTCGATGTTGGACCGTAATCCTTCAATATCCGGACTCGCCCCGGAGTCCCGGTGAAAAGGGGTGATGATTGCCGGAAGGATTCCCTCAAACATATAGTGAGGTTTACCGCTTCCTTGTATTTATCTTTCTTGAGATGTACCCGGCAACCCTGTTCCGGACACCCTTGCTGTCGATCACGGCAACTTCGCTGACGGCATGCTTGTTTTCATCAAAGTCTCCGCTGAATCTGTCGCGATGCTTGACAAGGAGTTCTTCGCCGAGGTTCTTGATATATGATGGTTTTATTCCCATGTGGACCTTCCCTTATAATTGTGCATACGTAATGCGATTCGACAGTTTAAGAATATTTTGTGCGACCATGACCGGATCCTCTCCAAGAACCCGGATCATCGGCTCTTTTCCCACGGCCCCCCGGTCGTAGATGACATCGGGCACGCCCTCCCTGCAGCAGGAGGCGACCCCCCAGTCCATCGTCTGCACGCCCACCGGTTCTTTCTCCCGGTCGAACGAGCAGACCTCGAAGAGGAGGTTCTCGAGCTCCGGAAGGATCGACTCCGCAAAGCGTATGTTCGCCGCGCTCCGGACACGCGGGTCAAAACGCATGGCCGTGATGACGATCCGGGCAACGTGATCGCTTGCCCCGAACGCGATCTCCCCGACAGGGTGGACCGCCTCGCCGAGCCTGACGATCCGGCCGAGGACCCCGGCCACGTCGTCCTTGCTCCGCGCGTCGGGCAGGGCGTAGACGATGTTCATCCCGACCTCCGGGATGAGCCGGGCGTCCATCCGCTCGACGAGGAGTTGTACGGCCTCTCCCACGCGATCGATAACTCTCCCGCGCTCTTGTGTCATGCAGTATTCCTCATTCCGGGTGCCATATATGGATTGCGCTCAGGTCAGGCCGACGTCGCCGCGGACTTTCGCGAGCCCCTCGATCGCGAGACGATAGAACGTCTCGAGATCCATGAGGGATTCTATCATACGGATCCTCTCGCGCTCGCAGCCGGCGGCAAACGACTTCTCCTTGAACTTCTTCTTCACCGTCCGCGGCGTGACCTCGTCGATCGCTCCGCCTTTCACCAGAGCGCAGGCGATGATCAGGCCCGAGGCGCTGTCGGCCGCCTGGAGCGCAACCTCGACCGGGCGCTCGTAGCCGGACGTGAGCAGGTGGTTGTGGCGCCTGACGATATCCGCGATCTCCTCTGAGACCCCGTTATCGATCAGGATCCGGTAGCCCTCGATGCCGTGCCGCTCCATATCTCCTCCGACAAGGTCGTAGTCGATGTCGTGCAGAAGGCCGATGACCTCCCACGTCGCTGCATCCTCGCCGAGGTGCTCTGCAACCTTCTTCATGATGGCCGCCGTGGCGTGGCTGTGCGTCGGGCCGAAGGGCCGGAGCTGGAGCACCGCAGGTGCGACTTGCACGATATGGGACGGCGACGCCACGTAGCGCCGGAGCAGGGCCAGTGCCTCGTCTCTCTCCATGCGGGAGGGGTTGTGAACCGCCCCTGATAAGCATGTGGGTCCCCCGTCCCGGGGATAGAGATATACCTGCACCGGTCCCACTCCTGTACATGAATCTACGGGTTCTTGAGGTGCTGATCGCAGTCGGGTGCCTCGCACTGTTCATCGCGCTGCTGGTGACGCTGCCCGCACTGATGGCGGGGATGGAGGGGCTTGCATACGTCATCGCGCTGGTCGTCTTTATCGCGGTGCTCGGTACCGCGGGCTATACGATCGACAAAATGGCTGCTTAACTCCGCTTTTTCTTTATATTTTTCCTGAGCCGGTAGTAACTCAGGGGGTGGCTGACCCGCTCGCAGTCCTTATCGTGGCCGGTGCAGAGCCCGAAGGTGCGCATGGTGGCGCAGGACGGCGGGGTATACTCGGTGCCGCCCCGGCCGGAGATGTGCTCCACCTGGTACATCGTCATGTCCGGGTCGAAGTCGGGGGCCCGCGCGAATATGTCCGCGATCTGTGCGACGTTCATACCGATGGTATGGAGGAACGACGTGATGGCGAACCGGCCCATATGCGTCAGGTTCGTTCCCGCGGTGATCGCCTGGATGAGCGCGCAGATGCAGGGCGGGAACGCCTCCTCCTTGACCTCGCCGAACTGCTCGAGAACCTGCTGCTGCAGCAGCGCGGAGATCTCTTTTGTAACCGGAAGAAGGCGTTCGCAGATCCCGGTCGGGATCCGGAGCGGGAGTTGATCGACCAGGATGGCCCGGATCCGTTCCCGGATGAGTTCGTCGATCTCGCCCGCTTCAAGGCTCACGCCTCCCCGCTGCACGTTCCTGTTGACGAGCCGCCAGCGCCTGTCGCGCAGGTGGGGCACCAGTTCGACGTAATCGGTGACGGGCATGGTGACGGCATCGGGATCGATCTGCAATCTTGAGGCAACGAACCGCCGTATCTCCGGGTCGTCGGCCGCGAGGAAGAAGGATGCGCGTTCCGCCTCGTAGCGCGCAAGGCGGTCGATGAGGGACCGGTCATTGATGCAGGAGACCAGCATCCGGGCAAGCGCATAACTCGCGATCTCGAGCTCGGGTTTGAGGGGCTGCGCATTCTCGTCCCCAAACTCTTTTTTGAACGTAAGCGCGGCGACGACCCGCTCCTTTGCCCGCTCGAGCGCCACGGCGCCAGGGCTGCTTATGAGAAATTCTTCGAGCGACTCGACGTGCCGGCGGGCCAGCTCCTGCGATTCTTTCAAAAAGGGATATTTGATGAGTTCTTTACGGTCGAGTACGATACCCATCAATCGGCCTCGATCCGGGGAGCAAGGAGGTACTCCACGCGGCCGTTGCCGTTCGCAATCTCAAAGGCAAACCGTACCGGGTGATCGATGCCGAGGTAGACCTCCACCTCATCCGCGCGTGCCATGACCCGGCCCATGTCCTTCAAGTAATCGATCGAGAAGAGGGAGCGGGCCCGCACCGGGCTTAAGGCGACGAGTTCGTCCTCGCCGAGCGCGAGTTTGATGTGATCGGTGTCTCCCTCCGCCTCCATGTAGAACGTCATGGCATCGGGATCGATCCCGAGCGCGATCTTGTCGGAGATGACGGCAGCCGCTTTGATGGCATTATTCAGCGTGTCTCCCGGGACGACCGCCTTGCCGGGGAGGTCGATCCCCGGGGGGTTCGGGTCTTTCCGGATGGTGTTGACGTCGAGGAGCGTGATCGAGTAGCGGTAGCCGCCGAAGCTCAGTTCCAGTTTACGCTCTTCATCGAGCAGATTGAGCGTCAGCGCGTCGCCTTTCCCCATCATCCCGATGATATTCTTCATCTTTGCGATATCCAGGCCCTGTTCCCCGGTCGTCGCCGAGAAAGAGTTGAACGCCGTGCTCTGGAGTTCCAGGGAGACCATGGCTACGTTTGCGGTATCGACAGAGCGCGTCCGGATCTGGTCCTCGGCCGTGTGGAGACGGCATTCCGTCACCAGTGCAGCGAGCGCATCGATGGATTCCCGAAATATTTCTGCGTCAATCGTTGCCTTTAACATTGTGACCCCTTATTAAACTCTCGTTGAAAGTATATAATCACCCTATTCATTATAGTGCTTTACGATCAAAACCGGCCCGGAGCCCATGGCGCTCGAGCGGGGAAGCGGTCACGGCAGATACCGATCGCCCCATACTCCGGAACCGTATCATTCATGATTGACCGCACCAAATACTATACATAATCTTCTTGATCGTGCCGGCGGTGCAGGCAGCCGTCCGTCGGGTTCAAGTGGAGGGTAACCTCGCAATGGGCTCTCAATGGACAAAAGACAGCGTCTATCGAAAGGCGATGAAGGCGGGATACCGGGCACGGGCCGCCTACAAACTGCTGGAGATCCAGCAGAGGAACGGGATCATCAGACCCGGCGATAACGTCGTCGACCTCGGGGCGGCGCCGGGCAGCTGGCTGCAGGTGCTCCGCGATCTGACCGACGGCAAGGTCATCGGCGTGGATCTCAATCCCATCGCGCCCATGGAAGGCGTCACCACCGTTGTCGGGGACTTCACCGACCCTCTCGTCCAGGAGCGCATCCGCGAGGAGGCCGGCGGCGTCGTCAACATCGTGGTCTCCGATGCCTCGCCGAAACTCTCCGGCCAGAAGAGTTACGACCAGGCCCGTGCGATAGGGCTCGGCGAGGATGCCCTGGCGTTTGCCTGCACGATCTTAAAACCCGGCGGCAACCTGGTGATAAAATCGTTCCAGGGCGAACTCTTCGGGGAATTGATGGCCGAGGCAAGGAAGCATTTCTATTCCGTCCGGGGGTACAGGACGAAGGCGTCGCGGAAAGGAAGTGCCGAGACCTACATTATTGCAAAAAACTTCAAGGGAACGTGCGATGGTGCTGAAGGACCCCTATAACCGGACCGTGACCAACCTCCGGATAAGCCTGACCTCCCGGTGCAACCTGCGGTGCATCTACTGCCACGCAGAGGGTGAGGTAAGCCCGAAGGAGCAGATGAGTGCCGAGGATATCGCCGAACTGATACGGGTGGGCGTGCAGTTCGGCGTTAAAAGTATCAAGTTCACCGGCGGCGAGCCCCTGCTCCGCCGCGATCTCGTCCAGATCATCCGCTCGGTGCCGCCGGGCGTCGAGTCCTCCCTTACGACGAACGGGACCCTGCTTGCGGCGAAGGCCGCGGAACTCAAAGAGGCCGGGCTTGCCCGGGTGAACGTCAGCCTCGATACCCTCCGTCCGGACCGCTACCGCGAGATCACGGGCAAAGACTGCCTCGCGGACGTTCTCGCGGGGATCGACGCGGCGATCGAAGTGGGGCTGACCCCGGTCAAGCTCAACATGGTGCTCCTCGACGGCATCAACGAGGACGAGCTGGACGACTTCATGGCGTTCGTCAGGGGGAAGCAGGACCTCATCCTCCAGATCATCGAACTGATGGAGTTCAACGAGTGCAAGTTCCACGGGGACGTGGACGGCGTCGAGCAGGACTTAAACGACCGGGCGAAACGGGTCCTCACCCGCAGGATGCACCACCGCAAGAAGTACTGCCTCGACGGCGCCGAGATCGAGGTGGTCCGCCCCCTCCACAACACGGAGTTCTGCGCATTCTGCAACCGCCTGCGCGTGACCTCGGACGGGAAACTCAAGCCCTGCCTTCTCCGGAGCGACAACCTGGTCGATATCCGGGGCAAGCACGGCAGGGAACTCGAAGACGCGTTCCGCGAAGCCGTCAGCAGGAGAAAGCCGTTCTTTGTGTAAACGACGCGTGCCCCAAGGGGGCAGGCGGAGTTCGAGAAAACCCGGAGGGTTTTCGAGCAGCGACGGGCCGAAGGGCCGGAGCGTGAGCACCGGTGGTGCGAAGGCGATCTTCGCCCTTCTCACACTCCAATTCAGCAGAACCAGAGCCCACCAGCGTCCCGGATCACCGCCATTGCTGTCTACAAGCAATACTTTTTGAACCTCCCTCCCCAATAGGAGAAAGTATGCTGGAAATGAACGAGTACGGCCGTGTCATGCAGAAGCTGTACGGCAAATCGCTGATCCTGGAAAGCCCCACGGAGTTCCACCCGGTCCTGGACTTCTACTTCACCGACGCCCTCGCCCACATCGACTTCACCCTCGGCATTCTCGCCTACAACTACATGTCGCCCAGGAACATCATGAGCATGGAATACATGCGGTGGCGCCTGGACGAGGAGAAGGTCGGCGACCGGGTGCACTTCCCCGGGTTCGTCAACTGGCTCAAAGAGGAGCACCCGGAGAAGTACGGGGAACTCCCGATGCTCTGGGCCGGCGTCTACGACCGCGACGACCCCGCCCAGTACCGGAGTTTCCGCATCGTGCTCAACCCCGACGACAAAAAGGCGATCCCGGCCGATTACCTCTCGACGTTCATCGACGAGTTCTTCGATCCGAAATTCGTCAAACAGCTCTATAAGACCTCATCGCTTGCCCGGCTCTTCGACGAGTACGTCCAGAGCAGGTCAGCATAAGGAGACCTTGCATGGATGTCGCCCGACTCACGTCATCGCTCATCCGGATCAGGAGCGAGAACCCGCCGGGGAGCACGGCCGATGTCGTCGCGTTCATTGCGGAGTTCCTCGACTCCCTCGGTGTGAAGAGCCGCATCGTCTCCCACCCGGGCGGGCGGGACAACCTCGTCACGACCGGGCCCGGTTCCCGGCTCCTCCTCTGCGGCCACGTCGACGTGGTCCCCGCCATCCCCGACGACTGGACGCACGACCCCTATAGCGGGGAGGTTGCCGGCGGCTACGTCTGGGGAAGAGGCGCCACCGATATGAAAGGGGGGTGCGCCGCCCTCCTCGCCGCCAACCGGGACGTCATCGAGAGCGGTGTGGAGCCGAAGGTCCAGTTCGCCTTCGTCTGCGACGAGGAGACCGGCGGGGAGCACGGCATCCGGTCGCTGCTCGCACAGGACCTGCTCGAACCCCGCGAATGCCTGATCGCCGAACCGACGCCGGAGACCAGCCCGGCGATCGGCCAGAAAGGCCTCTACCGGGTCGACCTATCCTTCCGCGGCAGACCGGGGCACAGTTCCCTCTACCCCCTGGTCGGGAAGAGCGCCGTCATGGCGGCGTTCGATCTCATCGGCTACCTGCGGGAGGTCCACGCCCGCCCGTTCCCCGTCGATGAAGACCTGCAGCCGCTTATCGAGGAGGGTGCCCGGGTCTTCTCCGAGATCTTCGGCATCGAGAGAGGGGACGAGATCCTCACGAGGGTGATGTTCAATCCCGGACGCATCGAGGGCGGCGAGAAGGCGAACATCGTGGCGGAGCAGTGCCGGATGGAGCTCGACATCCGGGTGCCGTGGGGCTGCTCCCTCGAGAGCCTCAGGAAAGGCATCGCCGAACACGCCCCGGACGCCGTGATGCGCGAGACGGACGTGGCCGAACCGACCCTGACGCCCCCGGACGCCCGGATTGTCCGGACGGTCTGTCGCGAGGTGGAGCGTGTCTACGGGAAGGCAGCCCCCTTCCTCCAGTGGGCGGCGAGCGACGCGAAGTACCTTCGCGACAGGGGGTTCGATGTTCTGGAGTACGGGCCGGGGGAGATCCCGACGCTGCACGCAGTGGACGAGCGGGTTTCAGTTGAGCAGCTTGAGAAGGCGGTGGACGTCTACCGGGGCGTCATCCGGGCCTACTCCGGGTGAGCCCTGCAAACCATTTTTACGCCCCTCTCCACGTGTAGTGCCTGTTCGCCGTATAGTTCCAGGCAAACGCGATGAATATTCCTGCAAGGTTCGCGGCGAGGTAGTAGACCCCGGCGACGTCCGCGAGGAGGTAGAGGACGCCCATGTTGACGGCGAGCCCTCCCATCGAGACCGCCTGGAACGACCAGAAGCGCCGGAGGTTCCGCTCGAACTTCAGGTCTCTCGCGGACCGAAACGTCCAGACGTCGTTTAAGGCGAAGTTGTTCACGATCGAGAGTTCTATCGCGATTGCGGCCGAGACGAGGTAGTAGAGGCCGAAAACCTCGGTCAGGGCGTAGAGGAGGCCCATGTTGACGAAGATGCCGGAGAGCCCGACGAGCCCGAACCGGAGGATCTTCGTCCACTCGTCGGAGACCGGCCCGGCCCGGCGCGTGACGGAGAACCGGACGATGCCGGCGCACTGCCGGAGGTAGTCGATCACGGTGCCGGCCCGGAGCTTGCTCTCCCCCTCCTCGCGGTCCCTGAAGACGAACGGGATCTCGGTAAACGACTCCCACCGGCCCCTGCCGAGCACCTCCATCAGGATCTTGTAGCCCCGGGGGGCAAGCGGAGCGCCGTCCACGACCCCGCGCCGCACGGCAAAGAACCCGCTCACGGGATCGGTGACCTCGGGAAAGAGGAGCCGCCCGAACGCGGTGGCTCCGAGTGATACGATCCTCCGTGCAAGCGGCCACTTCTCGATATCCCCGCCCTTCATGTACCTGCTCCCGATGGCGATATCCGCACCGCCCCGTATCGCTTCGTAAAACCGGGGGATGAGTTCTGGCGGGTGCGAGAAGTCGGCGTCGATGACGAGCAGGATATCCGAGCGCGCCGCCCCGAACCCCTCGACGACCGACTGTGAGAGGCCGTGATCCTCTTTTCGCACGATCAGCCGCACGTTCTCCTGCCGGGCGGCGATCTCCCGGACGATCGGGATCGTGCGGTCCTTCGAGTCGTCGTCCACCACCAGGACCTCGCCGCGGATGCCGTTCTCTCTGAAGACTGCATCGACCGCCCCGATCATCGCGGCGATGTTTTCCTCCTCGTTGAAGGTCGGGACGATCACCGCCAGATCGTAGGTTTCAGTCATTGTGCTCTCACGTCAGGTAGATGCAAAGAGGTAGATCCCCATATGCTGCCCGACAGCGCGTGTATTCTCTTCGAGCCAGTCCGCCGCATTCCCCGAGGGGTCCGCGGCAAAGATGTCCGCGGTCGCCACGTAGAACGCACGCCGGCCGGGGTAGCGGGCGCGGATCGCCGCGAGGTCTTCTTCTGTCGTTGCCCCGATCTCGAGGGTCCCGTCGGTCGCATTGCTGTAGTAGTAGTCGAGCGGCTGCGTCATGTAGGACGGCAGCACGACGACGAGATCCCCTTCCCCGGTCATCCCGCCGAGTTCCGCGGAGAACCCCCGCCAGTCGTTCTTCTGGGGTATCGTGTAGTAGGTCGATAGAAACGGGACGGCGACGAGGACGGCCGCCGCGATGAAGATAGCGACCGCCCATCTCTCCCGGACGAGGGCACGGAGCGCGGGATACGCCGACGCGATCCCGATGAAGTAGACCGGGAGGAGGTAGATGAGGTAGCGCGGGATCATCGGCATCCTTGAGGAGAGGAGGAGGCTTGCCGCCAGCGGGAGGAGCATCATGAAGACGAGGAGGAGCGCCCCGTCTCTATCCTCGCGCCAGGTGCATGCGACACCCGCCAGGAAGAGGAGGAGGAACGGCACCAGGACACCGATGCTGTGCCCCGATATCTCGAGAAGGGTCCAATAGACGACGTCGAGCCCCTGCACGCCGAACGTCGGGGCGGACGACGTCCTCGCGAGAAAGAGGTTCACGGTCACGATGAGCAGGGGGAGGGTCGCGGCGGTAAAGGCGGCGAGCGCGAGGACCGGGTTCCTTGCTTCCCGGATGCTCCCGGCCCGGGTGGCGAGAGCGTGGAGGATGAGGACGGCGACCGGCACGACGGCGTAGAAATGCATCCAGAAGGCGGCCGCGGAGAAGAGCCCGAAGAGGACCCAGGAACGGGTTTCGTTCGCTTTCCCTGCTCTTACGTAAAAGAGCAGCGCGAGGGAGAAGAAGAAGAGCATCGGGGCGTAGGCCCGGGCTTCCTGGGAGTAGAATATATGAAAGGGCGAGAACGCGAGGAGGGCGGCGGCGATGAGCCCGACGTTTCTGTCCCGGAACTCCTTCCCGACGAGGTACACGGCCGGGATCGTCAGGATGCCGAGGAGCGCGGGGAGAAGCCGGAGCACGAACTCGCTCTCCCCGAAGACGAGCATCCCGTGCTCCAGCCAGTAGAAGAGCGGCGGGTTGAACTCCCCACCCGCGGTGGTTTCCCAGATGCCGATGAGCGACTGCCGGGCAAACGTGAGGGTCGAGGCCTCGTCGAGCCAGAGCGAGTTCCCGCCGAGGTTGTAGAGCCGCAGCAGGGCACCGATGGCGGTCAGGCCTGCGAGGATCCGGGATGCCGGAACGCCATGCGGGGGTTCTGCGCTCTCGCGAGGGCCGCTCGCGCCGTCCGGAATAAGCGTATTGGTGTCTCTGTGTTGTGTCTTCTGTCTCCTGGATACTGTCATCGGTCGAGCGATAGAGATACGAATGTCCGATAAAAAGGTTCCCCCTCCCGCGAGCGTGCAGTCGACGGATCGCAGCGTATCTCGTGGCGGTTCTCCTTTTCAGCCCGCACACTCTCCAAAATCATGCCGCGAAAACAGGCCGGCTTCCAACGATATTTTCTGCCGGTTAATAACTATTGAATAAAATGTTTCTTTGAATATTCAAGAGTAAAAAAATAAATATCCCTCTGCATAATCCCTCTACGGTGACCAGGGTGTATAAATCGTTCTTTGTAGCTGCACTGATGATCCTTATCCTCGCATCCGCCGGGTGCGCGGAGCTGCCCCCCGGCGGCGAGTCCGGGTGGTCCGGCCTTCTGGCGTCGGAGCAGGAGGAGACGCCGGGGGGAGCGGACGACGATCCGGGATACCTGACGCCGGCGACCCCGTATCCCACCGCGACGAAGGGTATTGCCGGCCCCACGCTCAGCAGGCCGCCGGAGACTGCGCCGACGCAGGACCCCTACGTGACGCTCTACAACAGGACGACGGAGTTCAATCTCACGCACTCGACGGATGCCTACTCCTTTAACCTGATCGCGCCGCCGCTCATCATCGAGTTCGACGTGGAGCCGAAGATGGTCACGCGGGAGAAGTATACCACAAGCGATTACGGCAGCAAAAAGGAGATAGTCGTCACGCAGACCTACCCGAGCGAGGACTCGTGGTTCAAGGTGACCGTCAGGGACCGGGAGTCCGGCGAGATCGTGGCCGAGGACGGTTTCGGGAAACTCCTCGGTACGGACACCCACAAAAGGGTCTTCGTGGGCCGGATGGGGGACTTCCTGATCGAGCTCTCAGGAAACGAGGTAACGGTGCATGTGCTGATGCGTGCGGGGGGCATATAGGCCCGCGCGCACCGCTGAAATGCACCGGAGACCGGGTTTTATTCCGGGCGAGTCCCGGACCCCGCAGCTCCCTGTCCGGCGCCCCGATCACCCGGGAGCAATCCTTTTTTAACCAGAACAACGTAGTAATTAGGGGTAAGGCACTTATTCTCGTGTCCCGGTAGGGTAGTGGATATCCTAGAAGCCTGCGGAGCTTTTGACCCGGGTTCAAATCCCGGCCGGGGCGCTTTTCGATTTTAGGTTCAGTTCTATAGTATAATCCCGGGTTACCGTGTCACCCGGCTAAAAACGAGTGGTGGGTATCAGTCGACGGCCGCAAGGCTGATGCTGAAGAACTCCGAGGTGAAGAGATCCAGGTCGTCCTCTGCCGTGTCGGAGACGACCGCCGGGTACTGCCGGACCATCCTGAAGACGGCGGCATCGTCAGGGACGGCCGGGTCCATCGAGGCGTCGACGTTCTTCTGGATCACGAGGCGTGTCGGGTCAAGGTTTGCGGCGTAATAGTCCTTGAATGCCTCCCGCTTCTCCTCGGGGATGGTGACCCGGTCGGCTATCTCGGCGACCGTCACGTCGTTCGGGACCCAGCCGTAGCCGGGCAGGTAGTACTCCGACCAGAAATGGGTTCCGGGCGTCTCGGAGAGAAGCATCTGGTAGCCCCCGATGGCCCGGGCGGGGATCCCGAGCGAGCGGCAGAACGCGGCAAAGAGCATGCTCTGGGTGCCGCAGTCGCCGTGACCGGTCTCGAACATGTAGGTGGACTCGGCGACCTTAGGCTCCCGGGCATCGAGCGAACCGTGCGGGACGTGGCTGTAGGGGTAGGTCTCGATGATGTGGCGGTAGATCATCTGTGCCTGAAGGTGCGGGTTCGTCTCGTTCCCGACGATCTCGAGCGCTTTTTCGCGGATCGCATCAGTCACTTCGATGTTTCGCTCCGATGCCGTGTAGAGCAGGTACTCGGGGTCGCTCGTATTGTACTCCCCGACCTTCGCAGCATCGATATCCTCAAAGACCTGTTCGTACGAGGTGAACGCGACATCCGCCGAGAGGACGAGGTTCCCGTTGACCGCCCCGGCCGGGATCTCGTAATAGACGTAGCCGATAGCGCCCGTGGTGACCGGACCGGCGACGATGAAGTCGGGGCACGAGAGGTTCGTGACGGTGACGTTCGTCTGCGACTCCGTCTCGACCGGGAGCGGGAACCAGATCTTCAAGACTCCCGTCGACGGAAGCACCTCGTGCGGGATCTCAAGCCGCTCGACGCCCGCATAGCGCACCGGGTTCACGTACGGGCCGGTCTCCGAATGGTTCCCGGACCAGGCGTACCGGGCGATGTAATCGAAGTCGAGAGTCGTCGCGGTCGCCTTTCGCATCTCGTCGAAGTGTGCGTAGAGGTAGTCGCCGGCGACGTCGCAGAAGTACAGCGTCTCGTTCTCCGAGACGATCGTCTGGGCGCGGTTCTCCAGCCAGTCGCTTATCGCAACATCGGTGATGCCGGGGACCTTCTCCCGCAACGCCGCCTCTGCGGCCGCGGCGTCGAGCGGATACTCCATGTATGTCCTGTTCGCCCGGAACATCGCATTCCTTGCGGCCCCTGCCTTATCCGGATCGCCGGCATCGGCATAGAGGGCGTAGGCCTCCGCGAAGCGTTCTTCGGCGACCCGGTAGTTGGCGTTCGCGTACTCGGCGAGGCCCCGGGCATAGGCCTCGTCGGCCGGCGAGGGGGCGGGAGCGGCCTTCTCCTCCGTTGCGGCGGTGCACCCGGCCGCAAAGACAAGGAGGAGGACGGATACAACCAGGAAAGCGGTGATCGCACGATATCTCATAGTAGAGAGAACATGCGAAACAGTGAAAAACCTTTTTGTTTCAACGGAATTTTTTCCGTTGAGTACAGGCGATTTCTCATTGTTTACAGGGTGGTGCCCGGGAATGCCGGTAACCGCGGAGGCCGGCAGGGCCGGCCAGCCCCTCTACACCCGTACCGGGGCATCGACCGTGGTCGACGCCTCCGGTTCCTCCTGCCGTGCCTTTTTGAGCGTGAACCGGAACGCCGTCCCCTCCTCCGGCCGGCCGGGCACCCGGTCTTCCACCCGGATGCTCCCCCCGTAACGCGTAACAAGCACCCGTACGATGTAAAGGCCGAGACCCTTGCCGCTCTTCGAACTCTTCCCCTTCCTGAACCGGGAGAAGATAACGGCCTTCGTCGCGTCGGGTATGCCCGGGCCCGTGTCTTCGACCGAGACCAGCACCTCGCCGTCCCGCTCCTCGACCCGGATCGCGATCGCGACGTCGGGCTCCCCGAACTTGATGCTGTTGCCGACGAGGTTCGTGAAGACCTCGGGGAGGAGGTCGTCGGCGAGGACCGTGACCGGTCTCCCGTCGTACCTGATATCGATCTGTGGGTGCTGCCGGATCTCGGCCTGAATCACCTTATCGAGGTCGACGGGTTTCAGGGGAGGTGTCGGCGGGCGGAGACGCCGGATCGTCGAGACGTTCTGGATGATCTCGATGCTCCGGCTGACGGCCGACCGGATCTTCTGCACCATCTCCCGGTTCGTCCCTTCCAGGTCTTCAGCGAGGATATCGCTGTAGCCGAGCGCTATTGCGTTGGCGTTGTTGATGTCATGGACCATGATGTCGAGATACAGGTTCGCCTCCTCGTTCGCCGCGAGGATGGTCTCTTCCGCCTCTTTGCGCTCGGTGATGTCCGTGAACGTGACCACCGCCATGAACGGGTTGCCGCCCGCGTCGCGAACAAGGGTGCCGCCGTAGTTGAATACACGCTGCCGGTCGGTTCCGATACGCCGGGTGCGCACCTCCATATCCCGGATCTGCTCCCCGCGCAGAACACGGGAGAGCGGCCGCTCTTCCATCGGGAGGACGGTGCCGTCAAACGTTGCAAGTTCGAAGATATCGCCGAGCTCGTTCACGTTCCCGGGGACGTTCTCAAGGCCGAGCATTCCGAAGATCTCTCTGGCGGCACGGTTCCACTGGAGCGGGTTGCCAGCGAGGTCGAAGACGCCGAGCCCTTCGTTCAGGTTCTCGACGATCGTGCGGAGCTGGGTCTCGCTGTTCTGGAGCGCCTCCTGTGCCCGTATCCGGTCGGTGATGTCCTTCCCCGACCCGAGAACTCCGGCGATACGACCGCCGGCGTCTCTCAGGACGGCCTCTTTCCAGATGAGCGTGCGCTCGTCGCCGTCCTTCGTCACGATGACGTTCTCATCCGTCTCGGGTATCGGGGGGGTTCCTGATGCTGCCATGCGGGTGAATGCCCACCGGGCAGCCTCCCGGCTGCGCTCCGGGACCGCCACGTCGAACCAGTTCTTCCCGAGCAGTTCGTCCTCGCGGTAGCCGAGCAGCTCGCACCCGCGCCGGTTGATGAGGCCGATGGTCTGGTCCGCGTTGATGACGACCAGCAGGACGGCAGCCACGTCCAGGTAGCCCTGGGCCCGGTCACGCTCCCTCTCGGTGTCCTTCTGCTGCCTCTTCAGCCGTTCGGAGAGCGAGGCGATGACGATCGCGACCACGACGAACATCACCGCACGCCCGTAGTCGTTGAAGGTCCCGACGTCGGTCCTGAGGAAGAAGTGGCTGAGCAGGACCAGCCCGCCGAGGAAAAACGCCACGCTGATGCCCTTTCTCCCCCACCAGAGCGCGGCGAGGATGATGGGTATGTAGAAGAAATGGGAGAAGACGGCCCCCATCGAGAGGACTACATGAAAGTAGTAAGTCATGACGACCGATATCCCGATCAGGATGCCGATGATGAATATACGGATGGTCTCGGGTAGCGGTGCCATAGCAGGACTCCTCCCGTGTAGATTCGATTTTTATATCTGCCCTGCAATAAAAGTCACCGAATGTATCCCGGGGTGCTGTTTCCCGGGATGATTTTCGGTTTTCGGATACCCGCTCGTTGCCTTTGGGCTCCATCATGAGGATAACGGGATGCCGGGAGATCGTGCACGGGCGCGTTCCTGCCGGGACCTCCCGTGAGCAGCGCAAAACTGCATGAGTGAACCGGGAGATTCAGGATATCTCGTGGAAATTGCGTTCGATATCGTATTTCCGCCGTTATAATAGAGGAAGGTATATACGTCAGAAGATAATTTATTAATTAAAGCGGAGACTTTTATGCAGAGCATTGTACGTAATCTTCTGGTATTTTCCCTTGTTGCCTGCTGTCTTATCGTCCTTCCTTCGAGTGCCCAACCGCCCGTAGGCGGGGACAACGGATGGTATGCGGTCAACTGCAACGTGGACGGAGCGCAGGTATACTTCGACGACGAGTATAAGGGAACGATCGAATCCGGCGTGCTGTACGTCCCGGTCTACACTACCGGAACGCCCTACCAGTCGTTCCGTGTCGAGAAAGACGGATACACCACTTACTACGGGGACGTAACCTCCGTCCCCGGGAAGGGAGAGGTGTTCGACCTCTACGCGACCATCAACCCGGTCCAGCCCACGCAGGAGCCGGTGATCGGGGGAGATGTCGGCTGGTACACCGTCCACTGCAACGTTGACGGCGCAACTGTCCAGTTCGACAACGAGGTCAAGGGCGTCACCAGCCAGGGTGTCCTCACCGTGCAGGTCTATACGACCGGAACACCCTACCAGACCTACACCGTAACCAAGGACGGGTATCAGCCCTACACGGGCTCTATCGACCGCTATCCCGGCAAGGGGGAGACGGTCGACCTCTACGTTACGCTGAACCCCGTGCCGGTTCCCACGCAGCAGGCACCCCTCTCTCCGGCCCTGGCCGGCGGTGCCCTGATGATCGCGGGGCTGCTGCTGGTTGCGGGGAGAAAACAGGACTAAACCCTCACTATTTTTCGTGAACCTCGCCCGGACGATCGCCGTCCCGGGGGTCGCTGCATGCTGTGGCCGGGTATTGCCCTGAGCAGATGGCAAACTCTTTCCCTTCCGGAGGAGGACAATCGCTCGATAGCTGGAATCGCCGGCACATTAAGGGATGAACTCATGAAACGCTACCGGTTCAAGAAGATCGATGCCTTTGCAGCCGCCGGGTCGTCGGGAAACCCCGCGGGATACGTCCGCCTCTCCCCGGGGGAGCAGATCACCAACCGCGATATGCAGCAG
>JASGMC010000124.1 GCA_030156625.1 Methanoculleus sp. | reverse complement strand
GGAAGAGGTCTGGGCTGCCCTCTCCAGTATGCGCAAGCCGGGGATGACCTTCTCCGAACTGATAGAGGAGATGATCGAGCACGAAAAGAAGCGGCGGCTTATAGAGGATATCAAGCGGATCCAGGAGACGGAAGAACTCGTGGAGATCCCACTGTGACGTTTGCCGTTCTGTTCAGGCGGTCGGCAGCGGAGTTCCTGAATACTCTTCCGGAGAAGTCGCAGCGCATCGTCACGGCAAAGATTGCCATTCTGCAGACGGATCCGTATCCCGGCAGCGGGGGAGATAAAGAACGCCTGAATACGGATGGCATGGAGGTATTTCGCCTCCATATAGGGCGAACGTTTACCGCGCTCTATATCATCCATACCGATACCGACAGGAACTGGGTCGAGATCACCCACCTGATGACCATCGAGCAGGCGCATAAACGCTACGGCAGACTCTGACCCTTGCTGAACCGGGCCATCATCTGCAGGCGTTCTCCAAGGTCTTTGTCGAAGAACGGAGCCTCTCACAGGCCTGCATCAACTCCGATGACAGCGCAGTAACCTTCTCCTCATCGTAGGAGACCAAGGGCTTCCCTCCTGTAGCGCTCCCGGTAATAGGAGAAATCGTGATACTCGGCGAGAATCCTGCAGACAAACTCGCAGCGCGTCTCCTCATCGCGGGATACCAGGATCTCCCCGGTACGGAGGACCGTGAACGCGAACGAAAGCGGCGCCGCGGTGAGCACCCGTACATCGATAGGCACCCCGGTAACCTCCTCCAGTTCCTGTTCAAGCGCCAGTTCGTACCGGAGCGGGTCGGATGACCCGATGCTGCCGTCCGCGAGGAAGACGGCGATATCGATGTCGCGGAAGGGACCCTGCACAAAGGAGCCGTATACGTACGCGAAGAGGATCTCCTCCTTCTCCTCCAGCCGGAGAGCGAGAAGATTACGAAGACGCTGTTTCTCTTCCGGGGAGAGGTTCCGGGGTCTCATCGGAGAGAGATCGGCGCCGGCGGATAAAGACCTTGTGCCGCAGGGAGAGGCAAACGGTTTTGCAGGCACTCTCCGCAACGTTCATCGAGAGATCCCTGTTCCTGCATAATACGGAACGTGTCGGCACAGGTATGGATCCCGTCCCGGGACACCGGAGTGGAGGATGCAGCGGGCCGTGCAGACCCGCGGAAGGGGGGCGGCGTAACTCCTCGAACCGCAAAAATAGGGAAGAGCCTAGCACGTCCCGCCGCAGCCGCAGCCGCAGCCCGCTGGTTTCCTGGCGCCGACCTTGATGCTCACGATGCTCTTTTCGATCGACGCTCTCTCGTCCTCGCCGAGGAGCCCGGCAAGCTCCGGCTCGCTCACGATGAGATCGAGCGGGAAGACCGTCTCCCCCTGGACCGCGATCTCCGTAAATCCCGCACCGGCGATGCTGCCGAGGTATTCCTCCTTCACCAGCGCTCCCGCGACGCAGCTGCTGTAGAGGAGCGCCGACTCAGCGAGCGGGGCCGGGAGGGGCGCCGTCAGCACGATATCGGAGACCATGAGCCTGCCGCCGGGGCGGAGGACCCGGAAGGCCTCGCGGAAGACCTGCGGTTTATCGGTGGAGAGGTTGATGACGCAGTTTGAGAGGATCACGTCGACCGAACCGTCCGCCACCGGCAGGTGCTCGATCTCGCCGAGACGGAACTCCACGTTCGTCCGCCCGCTCTTCTTTGCGTTCTCCCGCGCCTTATCGAGCATCCCGGGCGTCATGTCGACGCCGATGACGCGGCCCGCCGGGCCGACCCGTTCCGCCGCAAGGAACGAATCGAACCCCGCACCCGACCCCAGGTCGAGGACGACCTCGCCTTCCCGGAGGGAGGAAAGAGCCACCGGGTTGCCGCACCCGAGCCCCAGGTTCGCGCCCTCCGGCGCCTGTTCAAGGTCTTCTTCCGAATAGCCGATGCCGAGGCTCACCGATTCGACGGTCCTCCCGGTGCCGCAGCACCCGGTGCCGCACCCGCATCCGCCCTGCCGGGCGGCCACCTGTCCGTATGCATTCCGTACCTGCTTGTGAATATCTTCTTTCTTCATCGCGATAACTCCTGGTCAGTTTTGTTCTCCTCTGCCCGCGAGCTCCTCCGCCATGGGAGAGAGCAGCGCTGTCACCATGCCGTTGAAACAGCTCGCCTTGATCAGCGTGATGCAGCAGACGTCTCCTTCCTTCCCCCAGAAGACGACCGCAAGCCGGTCGCCGGGAGCGATCCCCGCGCGTTCGCGGATATCTTTCGGGAGCACCACCTGCCCCCGTGCGTCGACGCTCACGACCGCCTCGATCGTGCAGGCGCCGGAACAGGAGGGGCTCCGCCCGTCTCTCGGGGCATCTTCCATACGGCTCACCGGATCAGGGTTGTCGGCGGAAGCATATCAACGTTCCGAATATTCTGAATATTCTGAAAAATCATATGCTTTCAGAGAGGTGCACTCAGCGTAATTCAAAAAGGGTCGTACCGCGCCTGCCCATCACGGAACGTCGGAACATCCCCAACCTGGAGGTGCCGGGGCAGGTTACACGGATAGGATGCGTCCGCATCTTCTCCAGCCTGAGGGAGAGCCGCGGCGCACTTATATCCCGGAAGCGCCAACTGCTGGTAACCATCGGGCAGATATCATGGATGCGAACATACGGGAAGCGGAGCGGTGGCTGCGGCAGGGGGAGCGGGACCTCGTCAGTGCAAGGAACAGCTGCCGGTCGGGCGATTTCGAGTGGGCCTGCTTCCAGGCACATCAGAGCGCGGAAAAATCCCTGAAAGCCCTGCTGTATGCCCGGGGATTCCGAAAGATCCTGACACATTCGGTCTACGAACTGATCCGGGAGGTCGGTATCTCCGAACCCTCGTTTCCGGCGTTGAAGAGCGAAGCAAAGGCCCTTGACAGCGCGTACATCATGACCACGCTCGCCGGACAGCATCGTGGGGAATCTGACACCGTCGGAATACTATGACAGGGAGGATGCCGAAGAATGCATCAAGCATGCGGATTCGATCTGCAGTGCCGCGAGGCAGTCGCTCTCCGGGTGAACAGGCAGGTCCGGGACCTCGCCCGCGAGATCCGGTCGCGCCGGCGCGTGAGTGCCGTCATCCTCTACGGCTCGTTTGCCCGTGGGGACTTCCACGAGGGGAGCGACGTAGACCTTATCGTCGTCGGAGACTTCCCCGAACGGCACCACAAGCGGGCTGCAGCCATCCTCGATCTCACCGATCTCCCGGTCGAACCGCTCTGCTACACCAACGAGGAGTTCGCCGGCCTGACCCGGGGCGGCAACCCGTTCATCCTCCAGGCGCTGGCCGAAGGGATCCGGGTATGGGCCGGCCTCACGCGGTGAAAACCCGCTCTTTCGCCTCCTCGCTCAGGAGGTAGTCGTGCGCCTCGATCGCCGCCTTCGCCCCCTCGCCGGCGGCGACGATGATCTGCTTGGCCCGAACACAGGTCGCGTCCCCGGCCGCAAAGATTCCGGGAACGCTCGTGTGGCAGTTCTCGTCGATGAGGATCTCGCCCTGCTCGTTCAGCGCCACCAGGTCCCCGAGGAACCCCGTATTCGGCACGAGCCCGATCGCAAGGAAGAGCCCAGCGACATCGAGGACCGTCTCCTCCCCCGTGTCCCGGTCGCGGATCGTGATCCCGGTCAGGGCATCTTCGCCGTGGAGGGCCGCCACCTCGTGGCGAAGGTAGATCCGCACGCCGAGGTCCTTTGCCCGGGCGATGTAGACCTCGTCGCACCGGAGATCGCTTCGGACGATCATCGCCACGGAACTCGCGATCTTCGTCATCTCGATCGCGGTCTGGATCGCCACGTTCCCGCCGCCGACGACGGCTACCGGCCTGTCATGGAAGAGCGGAGCGTCACAGGTCGCGCAGATGGAGAGACCCTTTCCTATCAGCCGGTCCTCGCCCGGGAGCCCCAGGGTCCGGGGCTCTTTCCCGGGAGCAAGGACGACCGCCCGGCAACGGAACGTATGCCCCGAGGCGGTCCGGACAGCGAAGGCATCGTCCTCTCTATGGACACCCTCGACGCTATCGAGCTCGAGGTGGACGTGGAACCCCCGGACCTGCTCCTCGAACTTATGGATAAGGTCTTCCCCCCTGATCATCGTAAACCCCATGTAGTTCTCGATCGTCCGGCTCCATGACGCCTGGCCGCCGACATTCTCAGTAATTATAGCGGTCTTCATCAGTTTCCGGGCACAATAAACCCCGGCCGTCAGCCCGGCCGGGCCGGCGCCCACGATGACCACGTCGTAGACCCCGCCCGCTGCCGGCGCCCCGAAGAGTTCCCGGAGCCTCTTTGCATCGAACCCGACGATCACCTCGTCGCCAGAGACCGTGACCGGCACCCCCCGCTGCCCCGAGAGCCGGATCATCTCCCGGGCCGCCTCGCGGTCCCTGCCGACGTCGACGGCCTCGAATTCGACGCCGTGTTTCCTGAGGAACGCCCGGACCATCCGGCAGTAGGGGCAGTTCTCCGTCGTGTAGACCTTCACACCTGCCATGAAGGGGGATATCTCGGGGCCCCTATTTAACATCTGGGGACGAAGCGGAGCAGGCGCCGACGTGCCCGGACCGGGCCGAAAAAAGGAATATTACTGAACTTCACGGAACATACGGGCCGGAACCCCGCAGATCGGGCACTTCTCCGGCGGCTCCCCGAGTTCGACGTTGCCGCAGACCGGACAGAGGAAGACCTTCTCCGCGTCGAGGTCTTTTCCATCCCGGACGGCCTCGAGTGCCTGGAGGTAGAGGTTCGCGTGCACCTCTTCCGCCTTCATCGCGTGGGTAAAGACGATCGAAGCCTCGTTTTTGCGCTCCTCCTTCGCCTCGGCGACGAACGCCGGATACATCTCCATGAACTCGTAGTTCTCCCCCTCCATTGCACCTTTGAGGTTCTCCGCGGTGCTCCCGACGGCGTTCATGATGAAGAGGAGACGTTTTGCGTGGACGGCTTCCGCTTCGCTCGCCGCCCGGAAGAGTTTTGCCACCGCCGGATAACCTTCGGCGGCTGCCTTCTCCGCAAAGACCGAGTACTTCCTGTTCGCCTGGGACTCCCCGGCGTACGCATTCCGAGCGTTCTCATCAGTCGGCATGGATGGATCATTGCTGAACGCCCTTATTAAATCTTTCACCTTCTTCCCCCGGAAACCCTATGCTGCCGGAGCACCACCACCTGTTGCATGCAGGATGCGACTGCCGGAACGGCAGGAGCAGGAGCACCAGAGGTGCGACCTGCGACGGGCCGAAGAGGTGGAGCATGAGCGCCAAAGGTGCAAACGGAACTCGAGAAGACCGAAGGTCT
>JASGMC010000123.1 GCA_030156625.1 Methanoculleus sp. | reverse complement strand
CTTCGGATCGACCGCCCGGGGCGAAGACCGGCCGGAGAGCGACGTCGATGTGCTGGTCGAGTTTGCACCGGGGCAGGCGACGTTCCGGAACTTCATGGAACTCGCGTTCTACCTCGAGGACCTCTTTTGCCGCCGCGTGGACCTCGTCACCGAACAGGGGCTCAGCCGGCACCTCCGGCCGTATGTCGAACAGGAGGTCGTCTGGTGTGAAGCGTGACGATCTCTACCTCCGGCATATCCACGATGAGACCGTATTTCTCCGCGAAGTCAGCAAAGAATTGACATATGACGGGCTGCTCGCAGATCCGGTGCGGCAGCGTGCCGTCGTCCGCTCAATCGAGATCATCGGAGAGGCAACCAAGAACATCTCCGGGCCCCTGAAAGAACAACACCCGGAGATCCCCTGGCGGTTGATTGCCGGTTCCCGGGACAAACTCATCCATGCTTACTTCGAGGTCGACTGGAGGATCGTCTGGAACATCCTCAAGACCGAGGTCCCTGCCCTGGAGCAGGGAGTGCGGGCCATTCTCGCGGAACTCGATACCACGGCAGAGGAATAACCACTCCACTGTCCGGGAACTGACCACCGTGGATCCGGGCTTCCTGCGGACAGCGAGGTAAAACCCGGAACACCCCCTCACGAGCTCGAGGGGGAGAGGAGGTAATCCCCTCTCGCCGCTCATATCGTCTTCTCCAGCACCCACCCGACCAGTCCCGCATCCACGACCATCGCGGAGAGCCGCCGGGGAGGGACCAGCACCACCCCCGAGTCCGCGGGCACTTCGTGTGCCGCCAGGGCATCGTCGGGGGAGTGGACGACGTAGAAGAGCTTCCTGAACTCGTTCCGGTTGAACCGGTCGCTATACTCGCGGAACTCGGGAAGGGTCGATCTCGATTTCACCTGGACCTGGTAGGACTCGGCGTTGATCGGGTCCTCGAACTCGATGTCCGCAAACTTCATCGTCTTGCCGACGACGCTCCTCCGCCTCCAGCCTGCGCCGGAAAAGACGAGATCAACGAGAACCTCGAAGTCCTTCCAGTGCAGGTGCCGGATCAGGGCTTCGGTCCGGTAAACAAGTTCCTCCCGTGCGTCGACGACCGCGGTATGCCCGGGCGTATGCTCGCCGTTGATCAGGCGCCTGAGGGTGTCGAGCGGTCCGACCGTGCAGGAGGTGGCCCGGAAGGCCTGCAGCTGGGCAATGTTGCCGGGCAGCGTGTTCGTCAGGAGCACCCTGCCCTGAATGCTCCTATCGTGCCAGCCGCCGTCGGTCAGGCGGTATTTGGATATCCCGTCCTCGAGGATCGGGCCATCCTTGAGCCGGCACCACCAGAGCTTCGAGTCATAGAAGGTGATCCAGACGTCGCCGTGGTTCGAGGCGTGGATCGTCCGGAGGGAGTTGAAGTCGTGGGTGGCAGATCCGGGATTCTTCACCTTATGCCGGATCGCCCTCTCGATGATCTCCCAGTTCCCCCGGCGGATATCATCGAGGTCGACGTTGGTCCAGCCGATCCGCATCTTTCCCTCTTCGATGCTTGACTGCTCCCACTTCCCTTTCTCTCCCAGCTTGATGTAGTAGGCACGATCGAAGTCGATGCTCTTCATGGTCCCCCTCGCGATGATACGATGCGATACAGGACTCCGATCCATAAAAACGTATGGTGTGGCCCTCGTATGCGGGGAACGCCCGTCTGGAAGTATTCCAGGTCGGCATCACTCCTGCACTCCGCCCGGTGCCGTCGAAGGACTATCGAATTTTCTCCGGAAACATGGAAATCGGAGGTGCTTCCACGACCATTCCGGACTGCTTCTTCTGCCGGGCGTCGAAGGGCTGGCTTCGTGCATCCGGGCCCGACCACCTCTCCTCACCCGCTACCGGCACATCCCCGGCATCTTCTCCGGAAATCACCCTCCTCCGGGAGGCGAAAACCCTCCTCGACGAGCGGTTCCGTCCCGACGGCTATAACATCGGCGTGAACGTGCGGGCGGCCGCCGGCCAGACGGTGATGCACCTGCATGTCCACGTCATCCCGCGGTATGCCGGGGACGTGGCGGACCCCCGGGGCGGGATCAGGGGGGCAGTCCCGGAGAAGAGGGTGTATTGAAAGAAGAAAAAGATTGTAGAACCCATCACCAGAAATCCGCGAGCGTCGTCACTCGTGAGGGCGGGTGCTGCATCCTCGCAAAGTGCGGGGAGAGGCCGCCGGGGGATTCGACCGGGATCGCCCCGCACGAGACAAGGTGCTGATACCCGGCTACGGCCTTTGCGTCCGAACAGTCAGGCTCCAGGACGTAGACCGGTCGTCCCTGCCGGAACGCCGTCTCCGCCTGCCGGACGGAACCCCCGGATTTGCCGGTCTCGATGACGACCACACCGTCGGAGAGGCCGCTCGTGATGCGGTTCCTCTCAAGGAACCTGCCTTTGTGCATCCCCGCAAGGTGTGTGATTTCACCGAGCAGCGAACCCGAACCGGCGATGCTCGCGGCAAGGGTCCGGTTTTCCCCCGGAACAACAACCGTGACGTCGCCCGGCAGGACCGCCACCGTCTCGCCTCCGCAGTCGATCGCGGCCGTATGAGCGCAGGCATCCGTCCCGAGAGCAAGCCCGCTCACGACCACGTAACCGAGGCGAACCAGAAGATCCACCGTCTCCCGGGCTCTCTCGATACCCGCCCGGGAGATCGTTCTCGTGCCGACGACGGCAACCGCCGGCTTTGCGAGGGTCTCCTCGCGGCCCACCTGGTAGAGGAGAAAAGGGGGATCCCGAATCCCCAGAAGCCTCCCCGGGTATCCGGCATCAAAGACCGGCAGAATCCGGACGCCTTTCTGCCTGTAGCCCGTAAGCGTATCGATATAGAACGCAAGAAGACCTTTCTCCCGGATCTCCTCCGCCCGTGCGATGAGCGGGCCGGGATAGGCCCGACGGGGCTTCGCACCCGGCTCGAAGGTATCAGCGTAGAGGTCGCGGAGAACCGCCGGGTCACGGAAGTATTCGGCGTACCCCTGCCGCTTCAGGGCCTGATTGTCGTTGAGGGCGGCAAGAAAGGCAATCTCCCTGATAGAAAGATTATCCATTGTAACTCCCGAGAATTTCCAGGTGTTTTCGGTTGACCATCCTCCCGAGGACAAGCGACCAGACCTCACCTGCACCATGCGCCCGCAACACCGCGGCGCACTCCCGCTTTGTCGCCCCGGTGATGCAGGTATCGTCGATCAGGAGAACCGACTCGCCATTGAACCGGTACCGACATCCAACATTCCCTGCGATCTCCTTCTCCTTTTCGAGGTGATCAGAGATACTATGCATTGGGCGATATACTTTACTCTTATACAGGGCGTCCAGATATCGCATCCCATAGCGGGATGCGACGCCTTCTGCCAGGAGCGCCGGGGGACTGTAGCCTCCGGAGCCTGTACCCCGCATAACCGGAACGACAATATCAAACTCCCGGAAGTCCGGGTACTGGTGATCGATCGCATAGAAGAGACATTCCAGGAGCTGCGGGACAAGTGTTTCGTCCGTCTTCAGCCTCCGGATCTCGCTGCTGAGAACGTCATCAGGAAATTCTTCCTCAAAGAGGTATTTTCCGAACGCCCGGACACGGACGGGAGGGTCGTCTCTATCCGGCCTGTTTCTGCATGCCGCACAGTAGGGGAAAGTATCTGCAAAACAGTCAGGGATGGGATTACCGCATACCTGACAATATGGGGGATAGAGGATCTCAAGTTCCATTCCATCGGATCGGAAAAACGTTCTTTTCATATTTCATCCTCCTGAACGTTCCGGGGTGACGATCCATCCCCTTTACAGCAATATCGGGACGGCTCTTTATATACCTGCGGCCTGCGGCCCGAAAGTGCACGCGAGAAGAGGGGCAACCATCAACGGAAGCGATCTCCCGGAGAATAACCTTGATACGGTCCGTAGGACGGTTGCAAGGACGATCCAGAAGACCTACCGCTGGCTACTCGTGCCGGTGCGGGAGCTCGATGCCGGTCGGGTCTCACCCGACATTTACACCGGGGACGTGGCGGACCCCCGGGCCGGGGTGCGATCCCGGCGAAGAGGTGTACTGAGGGAATGGATCGGGAAACCAGGAGCACAAGGGATATCACAATCCCCGACCGTGATGTATACAGGGTAACAGCACGGTGCGTCCGGGGTTCCGGATCAACGGGTATGGGCGGGGAAAGAATGAAAGAGACTGCATAAAGATGATCGAAGCGGACGGGTGGTACCTGGTGGCGACCCGGGGCAGTCACCGGCAGTATAAGCATCCGTCCAAGGTGGGCAGGATCACCATCGCCGGGCATCCGGCAGATGTTCTTGCACCGGGAACGCTGAACAGCGTACTCAAGCAGGCAGGACTTAAAATGAGGGATGAATAATGTATCGATTTCTTGTCATCGTCGAACAGACCGACGGCAATTACTCGGCATACTCCCCGGACCTTCCGGGGTGTGTGGCCACCGGAACGACCCGTGAGGAAGCGGAAGAGCGAATGCACGAGGCGATCGAACTCCACATCGAGGGCCTCCAGGAGGACGGGTTCCCGGTTCCCCGCTCGCGGTCATCAGCCATCTACGTAGCCGTCAATCGAGCGTAACCTCCTCCGGCGCCGGAACAATAGAACGAGGGGCTGGCCCCCGGTTCACCACTGTGTGGGGGGATCGTCCGCCCGGTCCTCGACCACGTCACGGGTGGCATCTTCCTCGCTGAACGAATCCGAACTCTCTCCGGTCAATCCGACGCAACCGTTCCCGTCGGGCAATCAATTGTGCAGACAGTGCCTGCGCAATTCGCCCGGTTTGCTCTCCGGTCCTCACCCGAGATCCCGGCCCGGCCGCCACTCCCTGAACTCACCGCCCTATTCTTCACGAACCGGGATCTCGACCCCCTGCCCGGGAACCTTCCTCAGCCGCACCGCCAGCACGCCGTTTCGGAGGGCGGCCGCCGCACCCTCGTCCGTGACCTCCGCGGGAAGGTTCACAACCCGGGTCATCTCCCCGGACGGCCTCTCCCTGACGGCGTAGCCTCCCCGTTCCTCCTCCATGCGCCGGACGGTGATCCGCAGCGCCATTGGGCCGGTGAGCCGTACCGCGACATCGCCGCTCTCCACCCCCGGGAGGTCGGCGACGACCGCGACCTCGTCCTCGAGGTCCCGGACGTCGACCGGAATACCTGCACCCCGGATCACGGGCATCATCCACTGCACGGGCGCCGCCACCATCTCGTGGAACCGCCGGTGCATCCCGCACATCCCCGGGCCGAACGCCCTCTGATGCGGGCACGCTGATTCGTTCTCTTCCATGCTTTCAACTCCTCCGGGTGTCGTGCAGCCTACATGCCCCCGCACATATAAGTTGTTCCCGGGGTCTCCTCTTCGGACCGCCGAACAACCGCTCCCTTCTTCACCCCCGGCCCCGAACCCTCTGCAACACCGGACAGGGAGACCAAACGGCTC
>JASGMC010000019.1 GCA_030156625.1 Methanoculleus sp. | reverse complement strand
CTCCGTTGAGGACACGGGTAAAAGACCCGCTTGATAGGCCTGGGATGTAAGCATGAAGGCAACGACATGTTCAGTCCGCAGGTACTAACGTCCGATGCCTTCCGCTGAACTCAGACGAAATCCGGAGTACGCACCGAAAAACGCCTCGTGGCCGAATCTGGTGAGGGTGTAACCCTTAAATAGATTGGGCGACAATAGAATGAGGTAACACAGCTTGCCAAGGTGGCGGAGCGGCCACGCGGTTGACTGCAGATCAACTACACCCCGGTTCAAGTCCGGGCCTTGGCTTCCATTCGGGCGCGTAGCGGCCGATGGGGGAGAAAACCCCGCAGGGGTTTTCGACTCGATTGACACTTCATACCCGGATGTAACTGGTAATAGCGGCCATAGCAGAGGGGAAACACCTGGACCCATTCCGAACCCAGAAGTTAAGCCCTCTCACGTGCTGTGTGGTACTGAGGTGCGCGAGCCCTCGGGAAGCCCAGCTCGCTGCTATTACCTTCCTTTACTCTGAAAACTGCTCTTCTAGTGTATCACTATGCGAACGTCAGTAATTCGTTCTCGATTGTCCCTTTTGCATGACGTACGTTTCTACAATGATAGGGCCCCGTCGTCAGATTCCGTCGTCGTTCCGCCTCGTTGAAATTGCCTCTCACTTCGCGCACGCGTGTTTCTCGACGTGAGCGGTAGGCGAGCATGAGCACCGGAGGAACGGCGTTTCTCAAAACAGCAAAATCGCGTTGGGGATGAGGGGGAGCGGCCTCCCCATCCCCGCTGAAACTCTCTTACAGCACCTTCCGGGACATCCGGCACGATGCCCGGTGACTCCTCCCCGTCCTCGGAGCCTCGGTGTTCCGGGGTTTACATCTATGGAAGAGAGGGTTTCAAACCATGATTGATCTCAAGATGTGCCGCCACTGCGGTGGCACTATCCTATCTGTTGATGTTATTTTTTATTTAACTTTTTGCCTTTGTCGAATTAATTACATTTACCTGCCCCGGGAGATCTGGCGCACTATGATACCGGCGATGCCTCCGGAGATTGTGTCTCCAGGATGTTTGCACCGTGGGACTGTCGTTCTTCCTGTATGAGGTGCAGTATCCGCGACAGCACCTCCTCGTCGGTCGGCAGATCGGCGTCGAGAACCTTCCGCATCCGGATCGGGACGGAGTCCATCCGGTAGCCCGTTCCCTCGCAGTCGATCCCCACACATGCAACCGGGATATGGAGATCTGCAAAGGCGGTGCTGAGCGAGACGAACGGATCGATGACGACGGTAGGGATCGTCGCGAGGTGCTCGTTGCACCTCCTCGGCAGGTGTGCCCCGGGATCGGCGCCGATGATGAGGCATGCATCGACCTCTCGGTGGCCGAGCAGGTCGACCGCCGTGGTCTCACCGGGGTTGTAGTACGGTATGCCGCGTGAAAAGTCGACGCCGTACGGGTAACCGGTGAGGAAGGAGAACGTCTGGTTGGTGCCGTTGACGTTCCAGTGCCCTCGCATGGGCGTCAGGGTGAACTTCGTATGCTGGTTGAGTTCGTCGACGAGCTGGATGGCGTTCCTGACGTTTTTACACCTGCCGGGAGACTGCGTCAGGCCTATCCCCGTGAACAGCACCCCGAACCGGGCGTTCCTGCAGAGTTCGGCGAGACCAATCAACCTCTCCCGCGGGACGCCCCCGACGCTGGGGGGAAGGGTGTCGGCATGACCCCTGAGAATTGCCCGCAGGGCTGAAAACACGGCATAATCCCCACCCGGCTTGATCCTGATGAATTCATCGGCGAGCTTTGCTGTATCGGTCTCCCTGATATCTACGACGACGAGAGTCCGATCCTGGTATCCGTTATCCCGGTACTTCCCGTTGACGAACGTCGTGTACCGTGAGAGATGGCGAGGGTGCGACTCTATAGGGTTCGAGCCCCAGTAGATCACGACATCGGCCCGGTTCTTCACCGTACCGAGCGTGCACCCAGGGTGCCCGGCCTCCTGGATGCCCATGATCGACGGGCCGTGGCAGATCGACGAACAGTTGTCGATTACGCCCCCGATCTCTTCGGCGATGTGGATGCCGATGCACTGTGCTTCTGCGGAAGTGCCGCTCCACCCAAAGAGGAGCGGCCTTTCGGCGTTGCCGAGCAGTTTCGCGGTATATCGGATAGCCTCCTCAAATCCGATCGGTCTCCAGGACTCTTTGTCCCTTGCGATTGGCGACGTAAGGCGACTCCGCGACAGGAATTTCTCCGAGCCCAGCGAGCACGCGTTGTCGACGGACGTGACGGTCCCGTTCTCGACTCTCACGACGAGGTCGTCGCAGAGGCACCCGCAGAGAGGGCAGGCCACGTCGCGGATGGTCGCGGAACTGCCGCCGTTCCTCTCGGTGCAGGGTCCCGGCACCGGAGGGCATACGGTGCCGCCTTCCTCGATGAGGATATCCCATCCCGATCTGGGGGGCAACTCTGTCCGTGTTAGCGACCCTTCCAGCCATTTGTAGTCCGGGGCACCGGTTCCCCGTGTATTCGCGTGCAGGATTGCATTTGCATGCGGTCCGCAGGGGATGAATACAGTTCCGGGAACGAGATCTTCGGATGGGGTGGCGGTGAAGACCTCTTCTCCCGTCTCGGTCGAGAGGAGCAGGGAGTCTCCTGCAGCGGCACCGAGTTCCAGGAGATCGAATGGGTGGACAAAACAACGCCTTGTTTCATGGGAATATCCGGATGTGTCTTTATAGTAGAGTTTTTTACCCTGCGCGATCGTCCTTCCGCTCGTGATGAGAACTCTCATTGAAGGGCAATCTGCCTCCAGTGCTAATATCTTTTACGAAAAAGTGTTTTACAATCATGGAATATACAACATTTTTTGTTTACCGGGGGTGGCTGCCTCCGGAGCGGTCTGTTGCGGGAATGAGAGGGGCTTTGCCGGTTCGGTCCTTCACCGGATTTCGGGAAGGGAAACCCTGCCTTTACCCGGCGCTCGCTCTTCCCGGCAGTTAAACTACAGCGAACTGTGCCGCTTTCTGTTTTTCCTCTTCGAACATCTCCCCCAACCCGAAGAGTTCAGCCGGGCTGAGATGGTGCTCTGCCCGGGTGAAAACATCCCCTTCCTCCGAGGCGAAGTGCGCCTCGACCCGTTCCCGGAGATCGACGAGCGCCGGCATCCATGCGTCGTCCCTGGGGGGGATCACCTCGAACCGGGCGAGCGTTTCGCGAATGTCGGTATGCTCCTCAATCGACTGCCGGATCTCCTCCGGCACCATGTCCCGGAGCCGCGCATAGAGTGTGGCCTCTTCCGCGTATACGTGCCCCGGCAGCTCGCGGCGGAGCGTAATGCACCGGACATCCCTGGTCTCGGGATTGCCCGCGAGCTCATCGAAGAGACCCCTGATAAAGTCGTGGTCGTCCCTGATTAATTCAAGAATCTGCGGCATACGTGTCCTCCATCCGAATGAAGAATAGAGGATGCGGTACTTAACGATTTCGCCGGATTCTAACCGGCCAAAAAATAGGGGCTTCGATGCTTGCACACCCGCCCGCATCGATAGCGCCCGATCGTTCAGCGTGCCGCAACCGGCATCGCGCTTCTCTTTGCTTCCTCGTACCGGTTGCCGAGGTTCGAGAGTTCGTCGCTGCCCATCTTCTGTTGCATCTCGGGGAAGATATGCTCCTCCTCCTCGCTGATGTGGTGTTTCACATTCTCCTGGATCACCGTCAGTTTCGCCACCCAGACGTCCTCCTCCGACATGGACGCGCTGTCGAGCTGGGAAAGCAGCGTCTTGACCGCGTTGTGCTCCTCGATCGACTCAAGGGCCATCTCCTGCATCCCTGACTCCATGAGTTTCGGGTATACGGCCTGCTCCTCCCCGATCATGTGCGGCATGTGGTTTTCTTTCAACGAGTTGTACTTCTGCTCCCGGTTGCTCGTGCCCTTGTTCGAGAGTTCCGAGAGCTGCGAGAGCACCATCTCGTGCTCCTGTTTCAGGATATCGATAACGTTCTGTGCCACCCGATCACTTCCTCCTCCTCTGCAGGGAGGGCCGCATGGGGGGGTCCGATATATAATGGGTTGCGCCCGGATTCGGAATCCTGACCGTAGCCCCTTTATCCCTGCATCCGCCCGGGAAACCACGGGAATCACCCGGGTGGTCGCAGGTGGGCCTTCCACGTTACCCCCCGGACCGGTCGCCGGTGCACCATCCGCTTTCTGCACGCCCCTCCCAAAAGGCCGTTCCGTTCCCGGTGCGGACCCGGCAGTCGTCCCCGGATACCCATAAATGGTGCAGAAACATAGGATCGTACGTATGCTAAAAGAGGAATCGGACGCCCCGGATCCCGGCACGAAACTCCGGCGCGAACTCGGGCTGCCTGCGGTCACCCTCTCGGGCGTGGGGATCATCCTCGGGGCCGGTATTTACGCCCTGCTCGGGGAAGCGGCCGGCATGGCCGGCAACGCCGTCTGGCTGACGTTCGCCATCGCCGCCACCATCGCCGCGTTCAGCGCCCTCGCCTATGCCGAGCTCTCGTCGATGTATCCACGTGCGAGCGCCGAGTTCGAGTACGTCTCGAACGCCTTCGGCAGGAAGCTTGCGTTCGTCGTCGGGTGGCTGATCATCTTCTCCGGCATCCTCGGCGCCGCAACCGTCTCGCTCGGGTTCGCCGGCTACTTCTCGGACCTCGTCGGCTTTCCGGTCATCCCCTCCGCGATCCTGATCATCCTCTTCCTCGCCGGAATCCTGTTTGCCGGCATCAAGGAGACCGCCCGGGTCGCCATCGTCCTGACCCTCATCGAGGTCGGGGGCATCGTCATGGTCATCCTGATCGGCCTCCCGCATCTCGGGCGGGTGGACTACCTTGAGATGCCCCTCGGGATCCCGGGTCTCCTGCAGGCGTCCGCACTCGTCTTCTTTGCCTACATGGGGTTTGAGGAGATGGTGAAACTCTCCGAAGAGACCAGAAACCCGGAGCGGACCATACCCATCGCCCTGATCATCGCGCTTGCCATCTCCGTCCTCCTCTATATCCTGGTATCGCTTGCCGCCGTCTCGGTCGTCGGCTCCGAGCAGCTCGCCGCCTCGCGGGCACCCTTCGCCGACGTCGCGTCCGTCGCTCTCGGCCCCGCGGCGTTCACCCTCATCTCCGTCATCGCCCTCTTCGCCACGGCAAACACCGCGCTCCTGATGATGATGGCGTCGTCCCGGATCATCTACGGCATGGCCTCCTCCTTCTCGCTCCCGGCGTTCCTCGCCCGGGTGCACCCCCGGACACGGACGCCCTGGACGGCCATCGTCGCCGTTGCACTCGCCTCCACGGTCTTCCTCTTTGCCGGCGAGATCGATTTCGTTGCGAACGTCACGAACTTCACGCTCTTTGTAACATTCGTCGTCATCAACGCGTCCGTGGTCCTGCTCCGGTACCGTGCGCCGGATGTGGCCCGGCCCTTCCGGATACCGGGGAGTATCGGGTCCATGCCGGTCATCCCGGTCGTCGGCATCATCTCAAGTCTCTTCCTCCTCGTCCAGCTGGACCCCCTGGTACTGCTGGTCGGCGGGCTCCTGGTCGTTCTCGGTGCGGGGATTGCACTGGTCGGGGGACCGCGTGACGGTGGAAGATTGTCAGGGACCCAATAGTTTATGGATTTACTATATTCCACCGGGATCAATATCGACAAACCCTATACTCCTCCGCACCCTCACCAGTACCATGACAGGTCAATCTTCTGTCAGGCGTGGCGGAGCGCTTCTCGTGGTTCTTGCGCTCCTTGCCGTCGCCGTCACGCTCGTTGCCGGATGCACGGCAGGTACGGAGAACGGAACACCCACTCAGGGGGACGGGGTCTCCGGGACCCTCTCGGTCACCGGCTCGACGACCGTCCTCCCGATTGCCCAGCTGGCCGCCGAGGCGTTCATGGCCGAAAACTCCGGCGCCGATATTCAGGTCAGCGGGGGCGGGTCCAGCGTCGGCGTTCAGGCCGTCGGCGAGGGCACCGCAGGTATCGGTATGGCTTCCCGCGACCTGAAGGATGCCGAGAAGGAGAAGTACCTCGACCTTGTCAAGCACACCGTTGCCATCGACGGCATCGCGGTTATCGTCAACCCGCAAAACACCGTTGAGCGGTTGACGCTGGAGCAGATCCGGGGCATCTACAACGGCACCTACACCAACTGGAACCAGGTCGGCGGGTCGGACCAGCAGATCGTCGTCGTCGGCCGTGACAGCGCTTCGGGAACCCGGGAGTACTTCCAGGAATCTGTGATGCAGGGAGAGGACTTCGTCGGTACCCAGCTTGAAAAGAACTCGAACGGTGCCGTGGCACAGACCATCGCCCAGACTCCGGGTGCCGTCGGGTACGTCGGGCTCGGTTACCTCGACGAGACCGTGAAAGGCCTCTCCGTGGATGTGAACGGGAATGCCGTCGCGCCCACGATCGAGACCGTGAAAGCCGGAACCTATCCGATCTCGCGCGAAGTGTTCATGTTCACGAAGGGCGAAGCAACCGGTCTCGCGAAGGCCTACATCGACTTCATCCTCGGCCCCGACGGCCAGGCGATCGTCGAGGAAGAGGGATTCGTCCGGGTAGACTGAAAGGCAATAGTGCCTCTCTCCTCTCCTTTTTTCATTGCGGTGTGATCTTCTGAGAGGATCCGCTCCTGTCTTTCTGCACCCGTCTTGAACCGGGTTTCCATTCTTCTCTTATGGCCGTCTTCTCCTCCGTATGGGCGCCAATCGTGCCTGAGAGGAATATCCTGGTCTCCATCTCTTCGAGAATACAGGCTTGTCATAATGCTTGCCATCTCTGTTGTGCCGATGATAACCCTCGGCTACTGTGCGAGCAGCGATGCCGGAGCACTCGGGCTCTCGGCTGCCGACGATGCAAAGTGAATGGGGAACATACTCTTGAGGACCATACGGAGGCGCTCGAAGAACTGGGCGTCAGGATGATCGAGCAGAAGGCCATGGACGTCGCCGGGCAGTGTACGATCTACATCCGGGCGCACCCTGACATGAGCCTGAGCGACATTCGGCAAAGCCCGGAGTTTCAGCAGCGGGAGATCCGGCAACATCAATGCCGCTTTCTGCCGCCCGGCATCCTGTGCGTGTCCCTGCAAACGTTTCCCTGCTTCTGGTATTATGAGATGTATCCGTCCTGCTGAGTGGAGATATGCTGGATCTTGTTCTCTATGCGTCGTTGTTGGGACTGAAACTCTCTTTAGAGCGTGGAAGATTTTTATGCTAGTATCTATATAACTCACTATACAATCCCCCGTGCATATAGTGTACTTCGGGAAAGACTATGGTGGATGATCCGTCAGGAACCGGCCATGAACCGTGGAAAGACTACTGTACGAGGCGAACTGGCAGTCCTCACCGGACTTGTCGTCCTTGCCGCACTCTGTTGCGGCACCGCCTGGGCACGGCCCGTGGCGGGAGAGCAGGATCAGAACAGCATCGGCGTTTCCGGCTCGACGACGGTGCTTCCCATTGCACAGCGTGCTGCCGAAGAGTTTCAGAACACGAACCCCGACGTTGAGGTTCTCGTCAGCGGCGGCGGTTCCAGCGTCGGTGTCCAGGCCGTCGGTGAAGGTACTGCCGATATCGGCATGGTCTCCCGCGAGCTCAAGCCAGAAGAGGAGCAGCAGTATCCCGATCTCGTCGAAACCACTATAGCGAGCGACGGTATTGCGGTCATCATAAACCCGGCGAACACGGTCGAGAACCTCACCTTAAGTGATGCGCGGGGCATCTACAACGGCACCTACACCCGCTGGAACCAGGTCGGCGGGTCGGACCAGGAGATCGTCGTCGTCGGCCGTGACAGCGCTTCGGGAACCCGGGAGTTCTTCTCCGAAGCCATAATGGAAGGCGAGGACTTTGTCCCGACCCAGCTCGAAGTGAATTCGAACGGTGCGATGCAGCAGACGGTCGCCCAGACGCCCGGTGCGATCGGCTACGTCGGACTCGGCTACGTCGACGAGACGGTCAAAGCACTCAATCTCACCGTGAACGGCACCGGTGTGGCACCGAATCGGGAAACGGTGACCTCGGGTGAGTATCCGCTCGCTCGTGACCTCTACATGTTCACCAGGGGAGAGCCTTCAGGGCTGGCAGCAGAGTACATCAACTTCATCCTCAGTGACGCCGGGCAGCAGGTCGTCCTGGACGAGGGGTTCGTGCCCCTGAACCAAACCGGAACGGATGCAGGCGGTCAGCAGATGACCGAACCTGCCGGGATGGCGATCTAATCCATTTCTCCTTTTTTCTGCGGCCGGGTTAGGGTGTTCTTTTTTCTCTGGCCGTGTAATGTTCTATCATGCCGGCCACTTCCAGCTTCCCGTTGTTCAGCACCGAGACGGCGCCGTGACCGCATGCGACCAGACACCGGCGGCCGGACGGTGCGAGTTCCTCGTCCAGGTTCCGGATCAGGTCAAGCAGCGCTTTCCTCTCCCTGCGGGCGCAGTCGCTGTCGACGTTGACCGACGTCACCAGGAAGTCGGCCAGCGAGTTGTAGCGTTTCCGGTCCTCGTCGAGGCTCCCGAAGTTGATCAGGGTATCGGCGGTGAAGATGATCCCGTGCCCCGGACAGAAGAAATAGACCTGGCCGTGCATGTGCCCGCCCAGGGACTCGAGAACCTCGAACTCGAGGTTGTGGACCGCAAAGCGTGCGATGACGGGAAATATCGATCGTGTGCCGATCTTCTCCGCCGGGAAGGTCCCGGGGTCCCCGGGCGGAGTGAAATGCGAGAAGAGGTTGATGACGGTCGTGTAGACCTCTTCGAGGATCGAGGACTCGCTGCGCGAGCCGTAGGCCCGGTTCGCCCTGCGGATGATCTCGAGCGACCCGGCGTGCGTATACGCCTTCGCGTTGAAGAACCCGCCCGCTCCGCAGTGGTCCGCGTCGGCGTGAGTGATGTAGATCCTCCGGATCTTCCCGGGATCCCCGAGGCCGTAGTGCCGGAACATCCGGGCGGCGTCCTCGTGATAAATCCCGTATCCGGTGTCGATCATGACGGTCTCGTCCGGAGCGCGGAGCAGGAAGATGTTCCCGCCGCCCGGCATCTGGAAGCAGAAGACCTCGACATCGGCGCTCAAGCGGAGACGCTGGACGTCCGCGTAAAACCGGTCGCCAGTGGTGTTGTGGAGCGTTCTGCCCGTGAGCAGGATGCACTCGAAGACCTCCTTCGGGTCCTGGCCGAGGCTGTTGAGTTCCTGGACGATGTGATTGACGTCCTGCAGGAGAGAGAGCAGGAACTCGTCCTCGGCCGTCCCGATCAGTCCCCGCACCGCCTGGGCGAATCTGACGTAGAATACGGTGTCGTCGAGCTTCTCGCCGGTCGTGTCGTATTCCAGGATCTCGAGGCGGAAGCGTGACTTCAACCGGTCGAGCAGGCTCTCGACGATCGCGGTCTCTTCGACGTTTAAGCTGATGGTGACTCTGCCCGACTCGCACCTTTGGTCGTCGAAGTCGATGTAGGCGATGTTCGCCCCCGCTCCGGTGATGTAGGTGAGGAGTTCGAAGAGAGATCCGGGTTCATGAGGGAGGTATACGGAGAATTTGAGGAACCCGAGCGTGGGCAGCGTTTCCTGGAGGTAGCCGATTGCGTGGAGGTCTTTCTTCATCCGGGAGTAGCTCTCCGGTGTGGCGGTCACCTCAAAAAAGACCGTGGCTGGATCGATCCTGCGGTCGTACTGGATGCGGATGATGTTGCCCGAATACGACTTGACGATCTCGGCCGCGTGGTGCAGCGCGCCCGGTTTGTCGGGCATTCTGGCGACAAAAGAATATTTATTCACCCGGTTCACCTTGTGGTTTTTATAGGTGAGCGGCCGTCCTATAAGCACCTTTTCCTGCGGTTCGAGGGACTCAGGCGAGAAAAAGGGTTTCGGGATCCTTGAACGCCTTTACCGGCCTTTGCGCCGCAAAGCGGCAGCAACCGCCACGGCACCGAGACCGGCGGCGGCGCAGAACCCCGGGGCCCCCTGCGGAGCCGGATCGCCTGTGGGGTTCGTTCCGGATCCCGAATCAGGGGCAGCCTGCATCCCGGCGAAAAGCGCTGCCGAATGATCGGGTTTGGAGGTTGCCGTCTCCTGTTCCAGGGTCACGGTCGGGGGGGCTTGCGAGGTGAAGGCGAAATAGTAGACGTTCCCGTTATCGGAGCCGACGGCCAGGTAATCTGCCGGTGATGAGAACGCAATCCCGGTGACGGCGCAGTCCTCCCCCTCCGGGCTCCTGACCCTGCCGTAGTCCCAGGTCCGGATCCCGGCGTCGGTCAGCAGGTATGCATGCCCGTCACCCGTCCCGGCGCCGATCATGCTACCGTGGCGGTCGAGATGAACCGCGTTGACCTGCCCGTCACCCGTCCATACCGGCTCCCCTCTTCCCCCGCCGTCCAGCAGGAGGACTGTAGACCCCGCGGTTCCGGCGGCGACGGCGTTCCCTCCGTCGGTCATCGAGACGCTCTGCACAGCGTTGCCTGCATCGTACGTCCAGAGCACGGTTCCGGTGTCATTCAGGAGCCTGATCGTGCCGTTATCTGTTCCGGCCGCCGCGAACGTACCGTTCGAACCGACTGCGACGGCAGTAACGGCGCTTTCAAGCGCCATCTTCCGGAGGAGTCCTCCCCGGTTTCCGGTCAGGAGGACGTCCCCTGCGGTGGTTCCTGCAATGCAGTAGTTTCCGTCCGGAGAGATGTCCGCCCCGAGCACCCTGCTCCCTGCTTCCAGCGTCCAGAGGGCCCGGCCGCCCGCATCAAGCATCGCGAGCCGCTCGCCGCTTCCGGCTGCAACGGCGTCCCCCCCGGCGGAGATTCCAACCCCGGTGACCGGAGCACCGGATCGCCAGGTCCAGAGCGCCGTGCCGCTACTGTTTAAGAGGGTGACATTCCCGCCGGCGGTGCCGACCACCACGGCGGATCCGTCGGTCGGCATATCTATCGCCGTTACGGCGGCCGGAAACGTGTAGGTCCAGAGCAGGACGGCGGTATGCGCCCCCCCTCCATTGGATCCGCCCGAGGAACTTGTTCCAGTCCCGTCTCCGGTGTAAAGATAGAGTTTTGTCCCGATCTGTATCCCGTCCTGTGACGTACCGGTAGTGTTGTTCTGGTTGTACGCCTGTCCCGTTCCGGTGATGAGGCAGAGTGTGATGAGGCATGCCAGGATCGTCTGGATTTCCCGGCGCCCCGGCGGTTTTGAGCGCCTTAAATGACTATTTTTGAATATAGGGCTTGAATCAGCCCCTCTCCGGGTCATGGTGTGCAGTCATATGGAATGGTGTTACTTATAGGTTTCTCCATGGCGACACCTGGTTTCATATCGTTTTTATTCTTACTCTGTTGTCGTCATCCTCGTCTGCCCCCCGGGGTTACCGCAACGCCCCTCTTTTTGTGGGAAGGTATGCCCGCCCCCCCTCGTTCTGGAAAAAACGGGATGGCGGCGGGGGTCACGCCGCCGCGATCTTCGGGTACACCGCCTTCGCCCAGGAGCGTACGGCTTCCCAGTCGCGGAAGTCTCCGGTTTTTGCCCTGATAAGCTTGATTATGGTGCGGTCGGTGAAGGATAGGTTGCCGCTCACCAGTTTGCCCGGAAAGACGCCGACATCTACGGGGTTTACGAGCATCCTGACCTGATCCATCGACGCTTCTGCTTTCCTGAGGATCTCGCCCCCTCCGTCTGCGACCGTGAGCCCCACGGCAAAGTAGGCGACCGGGATGCTGCGCAGGTATTGCTGGTTTTTCTCGATGAATACCTGCGGCTCCGGGAGCCATTTCCCCATGTAGATCGGGCTCCCGATGACGGCCGCCCGGTACAAAGAGAGATCCCGGACTTCGTTCACCGGCCTGACATCGACCTCAACGTCGGATTTGCGGAGTTCGTCGCCGATCGCCTCCGCCACCTCTGCGGTCGAGCCGTAGCGGGTGGCATAGGCAACAAGAATCCTGTCTGCCATAATACAGGTACCTCTCGCTCGGCCGGTCTTAAACGTTACCGGGTTAGGTTCTTATGGGTTGGTCTCCCTTTCAGGTTCGATGGCGACAGGAGAAGAGAGTGCCGAAGTATGGTACCACAGAGGCCAGGCTCTCTGCAGCACCAGGGACTACGACAAAGCAATCGCCTGTTACGATAAGGCCCTTGAACTCTCCCCCGGCGACCCGGTACTCTGGAGGCGGAAGGGGTTTGCTCTCATCAAAGCCGGCCGCTACGAGGAGGCGGCCGCCTGCTTTGATAGAGCGCTCGCCATAGACCCCGACGATGCGACAGCCTGGCAGAGAAAGGGCTACGTTCTCGTGCACCTCGGGGAGCACGAAAACGCCGTCGCCTGCTGTGACCGGGCGCTCATGCTGGACCCGGAGCATATCCTCGCCTGGCAGAGCAGGGGCTGGGTGCTCGGGACCATGTGCCGCTACGACGAGGCGGCGGACTGCTACGAGGCAATCCTCGCAATCGACCCGGACCGGGGGTCTGCGGCCTGGCACCGGGATCGGATGTGGGAGAGGAGGGATCTCGCGGCGCTCGCGTCCGAGATCCGGGAGGCCGAGCGGTTCATCGAGGTGCCGGCCTGTATCCGGGACGTCGCCCGCGAGCGGGACTACGGCAATGTCGGGCTCGCCCGGGCGGTGCTCCGGGAACTGGTCGGGCGGGCGGAGAGGGCGGCGGTTCAGAGACCGTGATCGGCGGCTGGCGGGTTGGGGAGAAGGATGAGGGCCATCCTTCTTCCTGCTCTTACTCTGCCCGCAACGCCTCGATCGGGTCGAGGTTCGACGCCTGCCACGCCGGGTAGACTCCGGTGACGATGCAGATCGCGGCGCCGACGGCCATGGCCATTGGAACGTAGATGAGACTCCCGGCCGCGAAGAAGTACTCGGTGGTGCCGACCATGCCGAGCACGACGACGTAGCCGATGATGAGGCTCGCGATGGCGCCGATGACTGCTCCGACGATCCCGATGATCGTTGCCTCGTAGATGAACATCCGCAGGATCTCGGGCCGCTGCGTCCCGATGCTTCGCAGGATCCCTATCTCCCGCACCCGTTCGTTCACCGACATCATCATCACGTTGAAGATCGAGACCGCGGCAACGAGGAGCGAGATCCCGGCAATCGCCATCACGAACGTCGTCATCGTGGAGAGTGTCGAGGTGATGGTCTCCATAATCCGGCTGCTGTCCTGGACGGTGACTTCGTCCTCTTTCTTGTTGAGCGTGTCTTCGATCTCCGTCTTGATCGTGTCGATATCGTTTAAGTCGTCCACGACGACGTTGACCTGATCGTACTCGCCCTCACCGCCGTAGATGCCGGTGAAGAGTTTGTCGGTGCCGATGATCGCCATATCCGTGGAGAGGTCCATCGACATCCCCCGCTCTTCGAGGATGCCGACGACCCGGACGGTCGTCGTGGACCCCTCATCGGGATCGCCGATATCGATCTTGCTCCCGATCTTGAGGTCGAGCCGTTCGGCAAGCGTCGGCCCGACGACCACCGAGGTCGTGCTCTTCGGGTACTCCCCCTCCTCGACGGTGAGAATCTCGCGGATGATATCCGCATCAAGGCCGTAGACGGTTGCTCTCCCGGTCTCCGACCCGACCTCGATCCGGTCGGACTCGGACCTGACGGTGTAGGCGGTGCCGTACTTCGCGACGATACGCTCGATATCCCGGAACTGGTCGTCATCGATCACATCGTCGTCGTCATCAGAGGAGGAACCGCTGCCGACAACGACCCTGCCGCCCCCTCCCCCTCTCATCATGCCGCCCCCGCCCCCGGTGTACGGGGTGATGGTGAGTTTGTTTGCCATATCGGAGAGTTCTTCCGTGACCGAGAGCGTCATGTTCGCCCCCATCATGCCGATCGAGGCGATGGCGACGACGCCGATCACGATACCGAGGGCGGCAAGGACCGATCGGAGGAAGTGAAGCCGGACGCTTCGTGCCGAGAGGGCAAAGATGATATCCTTCTTGATCATGCCACCCTCCCGTCCCGTATCGTGATCGTCCGATCCGCGTAATCGGCGGTCTCCGGATTGTGGGTCACCATGATGAGTGTCCGGCCCCTGCGATGGAGGTCCTCAAGGATCTCCATGATCTGGAGACTCGTCTTCGAGTCCAGGTTCCCGGTCGGTTCGTCGCAGAGGAGGATCGCCGGGTCGTTCACGAGCGCTCTCGCGATCGCGATCCGCTGCTGCTGGCCGCCCGAGAGCTCGCTCGGCTTATGGGCCGAGAGGCCTTCGTCGATCCCCACCTGGGCGAGAAGGTCCCGCACCCTTCCGGTATCGTCGTTCTTCCTGTGTTTCATGATGTAGGGGTACTCGACGTTCTCGTAGGCGGAGAGAAGCGGGATGAGGTTGAACTTCTGGAATATGTAGCCGATGGAAGAGAGCCGCAGGCTGGTCAACTCTCGATCGTCCATCTCCCTGGTGTTCTTCCCGGCGAGGAAGAGGTTGCCGGACGTGGGACGGTCCAGGCACCCGATCTGGTTGAGGAGGGTTGATTTTCCCGACCCCGACGGCCCCATGATGGCGACGAACTCTCCCTCGTTGATAGTGAGGGATACCCCGGAGAGGGCCGTGACGTCGCCCGAAGGGAGAGGATAGATCTTCATAACATCTTCGAGTTCGATAACCGGACTGCTCATGCGTCTTCCTCCCCTGGATTATTTGCGGAACCGGTCACGGATCTTTCCTAAGTAGCCCTTCCGCCATGCGACGACGACAGCCACGCCCCCGATGATCACGAGGAGGATCTCGACTACCGGGATCTGCCCAAATCCACTGCCGAACGACATGCCCATGCCCATGCCTTCTCTTCCACCCTGGGGGCCGCCGCTGCTGATGTCAGCCGGGGCCCGACCGGCAGTACCTGCCTGTCCTGCGGATGAGAGGGAGACGGTCACGGTCTCACTGAAGGTTTTACCGTCCTCGTCTTTGTACTGGACGAGAAGCGGTAAGGAAGACGCGCCCTGCGCGTTGCACGTGACCTCGAAACTCGAGAAGTCGTCCGACTCCAGTCCGCCGACGACGTAGACCGGGTAGGGGTCGGTTGCGGTCGCCGGGCTATCGACGGTGACCTTGACGGAATACGCGTCTTTCAGGCCGGCGTTGGTCACGTCTCCGGTCAGGGTGATCGCGCTGCCGCTCTGCGACACCTCGATGTTATTGACCACCATATCCGGTTCGACCGTTCTCTCGCCGATCTCGACGGGGACGGTCAGGGTGGCGTGGTGCTCGTTGTTCCCGTTCCGGTAGGAGACGTCGAAGGTGAGGTCGGTCGACTGCGACGCCAGGATCCGGAACGAGGCGTTCTTCTCCTCGTCCGGTGCCAGGGCTCCGAGGAAGACGGCCGTCTGGGTTGACCTGATGCCTTCGCCGGTCGGGGTGACGGTTACGCCGCTCACGCTGCTCCCGCGGGGGTTCCCGACGGAGAGAACGATGGTGTCTTCGCTGTTTGCCGGGTAGGTCTCCGGGGCGTCGACGACGTTGACCCGGATCTCGGTGCTCTCAACCGTCACCGGAACGGAGTAACGGACGCTCCCGCTGTCCCTGAGGTCCAGGTAGAAGACCGGGTAGTATATGCCGTCCGCGGTATTGGCCTGCACGGTGAACGTGAACGACATGGTGTTCCCGGGGCCGATGATGCCCACCGAATCGTAGGTCTTGTCGTTGACGACGGCAATCCCGTTGGGATACAGTTCGGCCCTGCTGATGGCAACGCCTGTTTCCCCGGTGTTCTTGATCTCGACCGTCACCGTGCCCGTATCCCCGCGCATGAGCGCGTCGGGATTGACAGTGACCCCGGTGACCGCGATCTGTTCCTCCGCCGACGACGTTTCGGCCGCCGCCGCAGCACCCACGATTGCCGACAGGAGGAGGAGCAGGATGCAGAGGTTACGTTTCATCGGCTCTGCCCCCGGCGCATGGCGGTTCCTGCACGGCATCGGTGCTGCTCTGGTATCGTTCTGGCAGTTTTCATGGTCTGTTCACTCGCTGTGAATCTGCTGCTCTGATGTCGCGTCCTCCCCGGAATCTACGGGAAGAGCTGCCCGACAATGTAAACTAGATTTTACATATTGTTATTTATGTGTTACTAATTGCCGGGATATTTGAACATAATGGGGGGTAGATCGGACATCTCGCGCAAGAGGGTTCCGGCTTACGGGTACGTTTTGGTTCCTCCTGCTGAACCGTCGGCGTCCGCGGATCGTGCGCCGGTCGGGGGTTGTGCAGGGTTTTGCGATCAAACGATGCGCGAGATAAAGGATAGAAGAGGGGAGGTGATGGTCGGGCGGCAGGACGTTTTATGAGTCATGGTGAGTCTGATCGTTCAGGCGGTGTGTATCGCACGGTCGACTCCCGGGCACTGAGTAGGTGATATTAGCCATACTGCTGCCCGATAATCCTCCTCGTTCGTCGCCGTCGGAGAAGCGGTGACGGGACTCTCCCTCTCTCCTCTGCCGGTATTCTGACGTGACGGTTTTCCTTACTCAGCATTTCAGCGCCGTTATACGTGAGCGTGTCCTGACGCTCCTCGTCGAATCGCCCACGGATAAGGTGCGGGCGGCTTCTGTTTCGCCGTCTTCCATAAAGTTTGCATCTCGGTCTTCTCGGAGCCCCGTCCCTCGAGCAGGAGGGCGCGGGTGCAGAGCACGGTGCGGCTCCTGATGCGGCAGGGCTTCCTTTCACGTGTGTACCTCCATTCTGCTCCGGGCGGTGGCCCCGCCACGGGGGATGGCAGGACCGACACGCCACGTCAAGTATGTTATACATTTTGTTATTAAAAGGTTACCTATTGCCGCTGTTTCTGCATGCCCTGTAGAAGGACGGCATGCCCTCCGGGAAGCCTTCCGAAGACCGGCTCCAAAAAACGAAAACTGGTTTTGCGACAATTTCCCCGCGCAAAGGGTGAGAAGACGGTCTGGATCTGCTGCTCCGCTCCGTCGTCAGGGGTGCTAAAAACGTCTGCGGCAGCGGTCCCCGTTCGCCGGGAGGGATATCCCGGGATTATTTCCGCTCTGCCGTATCGCCGTAGAGGAAGATCTCCTCGATGGCGACGCCGAAGAACCGGGCAATCTTGAAGGCGAGGTCGAGCGACGGGTCGTACTTCCCCTTCTCGATGGCGAGGATGGTCTGCCGGGTGACCCCGAGCTCGTTTGCGAGCCCTTCCTGGGTCAGGTCGTGCATCGCCCGGTAGACCTTAATCCTGTTCTTCATCTCTATCCCATTCTCCATACTTGCGGGCGTAGTACATCCTGAACCCCACGTACAGGAAGATCATCAGGCAGAGGAGCGCCATCTGGAAGAGAGCAAAACCGCCGACGAACGGGAGTTCGAGCACGTCGACAGGGGCCATGTTGGGGGGACCCGGATGGGGCGGGCGCAGTCCGAGCGGCCTCGAAAACGCAACGACCGCACTCCCGAGGCTGACCCCGAAGAAGACTACCCAGAATACCTCCAGCGTCCGGAGCGCTGCCTTCTGGGTGATCATCGCCGTCCGTTCATCCTCTATCCTTTCTTCGACTCTCCGCCGTGCCAGGTAGATCAGGAGGACGCCGAGGACGAACGCGACCTGGATCAGGATCGGCCTTTCAAGCTCCACCGAGAGCCAGAAGATGCCGACCTCGGCGAGCGCAACGATGCCGGCCAGAAGATAGAATGTATTTCGCTTCATATGCAGCCGTTGTATACTATCTTGAACATTTTGTTATTAATGTGTAACCCAGGCGAACGACATGGGGGCGGGCTCTCGCCCGAACGATGTTGGGTCGACCGGCCGCTTCGGAAAAGGTCGATCTTTGCGGGTGAACCCCCTCCTCCCGGCAGCGGGGGTGCGGACCACCGGAGGGGTCGTTCGGATGGAATGCCGTCCGGGCCTCACGACACGAAGGAAGCGGGGCACGCGGGAGCCTGCAGAGCCGTCTTGACAGCTCCTGCAAGGAGGATCGCATGCAGGGTCTGCGGCCCGGACGGCGTGCAGGCGATCCCCGCCTGCGTCGCGTTCCGAAAAAGAGGAGACGATGCCCGAGCAGCAGGGTGTCGCTGGAGAGTCGGGTCTTTCGGCGAGACGTGTCGTCGACCCGGTTTTTGCGTGAGAGGTCCCCCTACTGCTGTCCGATAGTCCTCCTCTTTACTCGGCAGTTCTGACGCCCCGGCACCCGAAGGGGCCTTTGCCCTCAGAGCAGCCATTCTGCGATTTCTCGGGGAGTGCGCCGTTGCGGCTCTCCAGAACCTGCTTCATGAGCGTCCGTGCGGTCTCGTAATCCCCCTGCTCGACGGCGGCCCTGATCGCGGTTACGTCGACGCCCTGTTCTTCGAGCCGGTCGATGAGTGCTCCCAGGCCTCTATCGGTGCTCCTCTCCCCGTTCTGGAAAGCGGCACTTACCGGAACTGCCAGAAGTGCGCAGATGAGCACCAATGTGACTCCTGGTGCGATGCTGCTTCTTTTCAAAGTGTACCTCCATTCGGTTCGCAGGTGGCAGTCCCACCGTGGGGCGGCGGGACCTGCTCCTTACGTAAAATATATTATACAATCTGTTATTAATATGTTACTATTGGTTATTGTAATGTTACATATGGGGTGGAGATTTGCAGTGCCCGCTCTCGTAACGGCGGTTGGCGACCGGGAAGATCGGGCCTGCAGCTGCAGACCTGCCGTAAAACAGAAAAACTCCGAAACAGGCTCAGGCATACCCCCTGGCGCAGGCCGGAAGGGGATCTGCTCTATCCCGGGATTCGTACGGGAGCAGCCGTGCGGCGATCCGCTCCAGTGGCCGAACCGAAAGATCCGGTTGCTCCGGCTTTGCGGTACCTTCACGGATGGCGTCCTTTTCTCCCGACCGGCAGTGAAAACGAGTGGGTGCCGGACCGGGTCCGCCCCGGTTCGCCGGGGAGGGGCAGGGGCGGCGTTGCCTCAGCCGTCTCTTCCCCGGGTGATCTGCGGGAGCTGCTTCACCGGTGCGCGAAGTAGGCGCTCACCCGGCCGTTGTCCACCGAGTCGATCCGCGCAAACCCGATCCGCTCGAACTGGACGACACGGTCCACTTCTCCGGCGACCAGCGGTTCGCAGAACCCCTCGTGGCTCCCGTCCTGCCGCAGAAGGGTACAGGGGAGTTTCGCGTCCGCCGGCAGCCACTGGATGATCGGCGCCTTCTCGCGCCGGGCCTCCTCGAGCGAGTCCCCCGCGTAGGAGACGTGCGGTGTATCTCCGTCCCACACGATCTTCACGTTGTAGAGGTCTTTTAAGCGGACCATGCTCTTCCCTTCGACGTCCGCCCGGGGGAGGAGCACCTTTCCCTCGGTGACGAGGGTGCGGACCCCGCGTGAGGGATCGTTCGGGTGCAGGGCCGCGTGGGCCTCGTGCCGCGGGGCGCCCTCCACGACGACTTCGATCGGGTCGGGCACGAAGAAGTAGCGGTTCGCCTTCGGGTCGACGAGCTCCTTGTTCCGGGAGTACAGGTTCTCCCACGAGAACGATATATCGGTCTCCCCGATACCGATATCGACCATGGCGGTTCGGACCGCCTCGGGCTCGATGCCCCGGCGTGCGATCGCCCGCAGCGTCCCGAGATGGATATCGTCCCAGCCCGTATAGATGCCGCTGTTGATCCCCTCGCGCATCCCCGATGTCGAGAGGACGACGCCCGAGATCCCCATTCTGCCGTAGTGGCGGTAGACCGGCGGCTTCCAGCCGAAGTAGTCGAAGATGTAGCGCTGCCGTCTCGTGTTCGCGATATGGTCTTTGCCGCGGATCACGTGGGTGATCCCGAGCAGGTGGTCGTCCACCGCGACCGAGAAGTTCATCAGCGGGAAGACCGTGGCGTCCACTCTCGGGTGGAGGGGCGCGTTCACGATCCGCATCGCGGAGTAGTCGCGCATCGCCGGGTCCGGGTGGGCGAGGTCCGTCTTCACCCGGACGGTCACGTCACCCTCGTAGAACACCCCGTCAAGCATCTGCTGCCAGAGGTCCAGGTTCTCCTCCACCGTCAGCTCCCGGCAGGGGCATGCCTTCCCCTTGAGTTTGAGTTCGCGGAAGCGTTCGGCATCGCAGACACAGACGTAGGCGCCGCCGAGTTCGATGAGTTTCCTGCACCAGTCGTAGTAGATATCGAGCCTGTCGCTCTGGTAGACGATATCGGTGATCCCGAGCCCCAGCCACTCGACGTCCTCGAGCACCATCGCGTATGCCTCGGGGTCGACCCTTTTCGGGTCGGTGTCCTCGACGCGGAGGACATACCGGCCCCCGTATCTCCTGACATAGTAGTCATTTAAGATGGAGGCCCGGGCATGCCCGAGGTGCAGCGGCCCGCTCGGGTTCGGTGCGAACCGCATCACCACGCCGTTCTCGGCGCTCTCGAGGGCAGGGAGATCCCTTGAGTGCTCGTGCGTCTCGGTGAGTTCGGCGAGGAGTTCGGGGGCGATCGCGAGAAGACGGTTTTTGCGCTCGGCCGGGCTCATCGCCGCCACCTCCGCGATCACCTTCCCCGCGAGAGGGCCGAGTTCCCGGGCCCGGCTCCGGAACTCGGGGCGCTTGCCGAGCACCGTGCCGATGACCGTTCCGCTCTTCGGGGGCGCGTCGTGCTTCACGGCGTTCTGCAGGGCGTAGATAAAGAGCAGGTGCTCGAGATCCGCGTCCATGGTATCAGTTGCCCCGGGCGATGAAGAAATCGGCAATCTCCGCGAGCAGCCGCTTCTCCTCCGAGTCCGGGAGGACCGAGAGCGCCTGTTTTGCGACGCCCGCCCGCTCAAGGGCGACGGCACGCACTTCTTCGACGATGCCTGCATCCTGCAGTTGGGCGATGAGATCGTCGATCTCGGCACCCGTAAGTGCCCTCCGGTACGAGGCGAGGTCGATCCCCTTCTCGCGTGCCCTGATCGCTATCAGGGTCTGCTTTCCTTCCCGGATGTCCGAGGCCCGGTCCTTGCCGCTCTTCTCGGTGCTTGCAAGGAGGTCGATGAGGTCGTCCTGTATCTGGAAGGCAACGCCGCTGTTCACCCCGAACTGATAGAGGGCGTCGGCCTGGACCGGGGTCGCGCCCGCAAGGATCCCGCCGATGGCGGCGGACGCGCCGTAGAGCACGCCGGTCTTCTTGCTGACCATCTCCAGGTACTCGAGCTCCGAAACGTCGTCCCGCTTCTCGAACGCCATGTCCATGCTCTGCCCGTCGCAGATATCCGTGCACGTCCGGGCAAGCATCTTCACCGCCCGGATTTTGGCGGGGTCCGTGGCTTCCGAGAGGCAGATGAACTCGAACGCCTTCGCATACAGCACGTCTCCCGCAAGAATTGCCGTCGGCTCGTCCCAGACCGTGTGCACCGTCGGAACGCCGCGCCGGGCGGCGTCGCCGTCCATGATATCGTCATGAATGAGGGTGAAGTTGTGGGTCAGTTCAAGCGCGAGCGCCGCCGGGATCAGGTCGTCGGAGCTCCCTTTCCTCACCGCATCCGCAGCGAGTATGACGACCGCCGGGCGGAGCCGTTTGCCCCCCGCAAGCAGCAGGTGGGCGCTCGCCCGGAATAGGTCGCCGTGGACGTCTCCGAAGTAGCGGTGGATCACCCTGTCGATCCGGTCGGCATTCTTCTCCAGGTAGTCTTCAAGCGTCGTCATGCATCTCCCCTACTTTATCAGGAGGTTATTCCCGTTCCGGAGAACGTGGAGGTCGTTTCCGAGCGTATACCCGATCTCCTCCGCGAACTTCGCGTAGCCGCCGGTCATCCCGATGTCGCCGTGCGACGGGATGACGTGCTGGGGGTTTAAGAGGTGCAGGAACTCGTAGTGGTCCTCCCGGTAGGCGTGGCCCGAGACGTGCAGTTCGTCGAAGATCCGCACGCCCGCCATCTTCGCCCGGGCCTCGACCAGGTAGCGCTGCCCGTAGTTCATCGGGTTCGGGATCACCTTCGCCGAGAAGAGGATCTTGTCGCCCTTCTCCAGTTTGTAGGGGGTATCCCCCATCACGATCCTCGTCAGGATGGCGCCCGTCTCCCCCTGGTGGCCGGTGACTATCGGGAGGAACTTATCCTTCCCGGTCTTCATGATCCGCCGCAGCGTCCTATCAACGGTCCGGCGGTTGCCGAACATAGAGAGGGACTCGGGGAACCCGACCAGTTTGAGTTGTTCGGCCGCCGAGCTGTAGCGCTCCATCGACCGCCCGAGCAGGACCGGTTTTCTGCCGATCTCGTGGGCGCATTCGGCGATGGCCTTGACACGGGATATGTGCGAGGAGAACGTCGAGACAAAGAGAGCGTTCTTGTCGTCCTCATAGCTGGTGATGGTGTCCCTGACAAGGTCCCGCGCGATCCGCTCGCTCGGGCAACGGCCCTTGTCGGCAATGTTGACGCTCTCCGTGATGAGGGCGATGACGCCCTCCTTCCCGATCTGCCGCAACCGGGCGAAGTCCGGCGGCTCGCCGAGCACCGGTGTCCGGTCCAGTTTGAAGTCGTTTGCGTAGACGACCGCTCCCCGCGGCGTGTGCAGCACCGGAAAGACCGTATCGATGATCGAGTGCTGGGCCTGCACGAACTCGAGCGTGAGGTGCGGGGAGATCGTGTAGCGCTGCCCGGCTTTCAGGGCAAAGAGCTTGTTGTTCACTCCGAACTTCTGTTCGCCTGCAATCTGCTGTCTGATCAGTTCCGAGGTATACGGCGTGCTGATGATCGGGGCGTTGTAGCGGTGCGCCAGTTTCGGTATTGCACCGATATGGTCCAGGTGTCCGTGCGAACAGACGATTGCCTTGACACTCCCCTCTACCGCATTCATGATGGTGTCATCAGGAATGGCCTTCATCTCGATCAGGTCCAGGGAATGCATATTCTCAATATCAGCATCCTCGTGGATCATCACCTGGTCGAGACGCAGGCCCATATCAAAGATGACAATCTCTTTTCCGCAGCGGACGGCAGTCATATTTCTGCCGACTTCGTTATATCCGCCCACTGCTATAATCTCAATATCCATGTAGCCTCCTTGTAAGGATGTTTTTGTGGTTAGTCGCTGGTCTCAATCATTTGCCGGGTCAGTCCGGTTATATACGTCCGTGCGTGGGAGAGATCCCGTATCGACCGGGATCCCGTCAGGAACATCGCCACGCGAAGTTCGCGGTGCATCGCCTCGACGGCTGCAAAGAGGGCTTCCTCGCTCTCCATCGCCGGTTTTAAGAGGGGGAGGGCCATGCCTCCGAGTTCCGCCCCGAGGGCAATAGATTTCGCGATATCTATTCCTGAACGCAGTCCGCCCGTCGCAATGATCGGGCCTCCTGCCGTCCGCACCTCGCAGAGGCTTACCACCGTCGGTATGCCCCAGGAGAGGAACGCTTCCCCGAGATCGGCGAGCCCGGAGTCGTTCGCCCGCAGGCGTTCAATCTTCGCCCACGACGTGCCTCCGTAGCCGCCGACATCGATGGCGCTCGCTCCTGCCCCCCGGATAACCCTTGCGGTCCCGGCTGATATGCCGGAACCCGTCTCCTTCACGATGACCGGGTAGGAGAACTCTTCGCAGAGGTTGCGCAGCGCTTCGATGCACCCCTCTGCGTTATGATCGCCTTCCGGCTGAATCGCTTCCTGTAGCGAATTGATGTGGATGGCGATCGCCTGTGCATCGATCATCTCGACAGCCCGTTCCGCCCACTCGATGCCATGGTCGCGGAGCTGGATGATTCCGAGGTTCGCACAGAGGAAGGCACGCGGTGCCTCCTCGCGCACGACGGTGAAACTCTCCTCCAGTTCGGGCTTTTCCAGTGCCGCTCGCTGAGAACCGACGCCCATGCCGAGGTTATACCGCTCGGCGGCACGTGCGAGCCGCCGGTTTACCTCGAGGGTGTCCGGGTGTCCTCCGGTCATCGCTGCAATGAAGAGGGGGGAGCCGAGTGCTCTACCGAGGAACCGGGTCTCGGTCTTGATCGCATCCATGTTGCACTCGGGAAGAGCGTTATGGACCAGCCGCACATCCTTAAAGCCGGCGTCGCCTGCTTCGACGGGCTGTTCGCAACAGATGAGCAGGTGATCCCGTTTTCGCGAGGATGTGACGGTCTCTTTTGTCATGGGTTACTCCTTTGTGGTTATCGTTGTTCCGCCATGCCCGGTGCCGGCCAGGAATTGGCCGATCTTCGAAACATGGAAGATATGCGAATCGATGCCGGTATCGGCCAGCGCCAGGAGCTCTGCAATCTTGCCCTGCATGCCCCCGGTCACGTCGGTGTTTCCCGATCCGCCGACATCGAGCGTCGCCGCGACGCTCCGGTCGATGCGCGGGACGACCATGCCGTTCTGCAGCACGCCGGCTACGTCCGTTGCGAGGCCCACGCGCCGGCCCCCGAGAGCGCCGGCAAGGCGGGTCACCAGCTGGTCGCCCGATACGATGCAGGACCCCCGCAGACGGTCCATCACCACGTCGCCGTGCAGCACGGGCACAATGCCGTGTTCCGTCATCTCGGCGATATGGCGGGTCTCGAACGAGACCAGGCGTCCGTCTTCGGCGAGAGCCAGATCGAGGGGGTGGATGCCGATCGCTTCGACGCCCGCATCCCGCAGGGCATCGACGACCGCGGCGTTCAGGCCTGAGACGGCTGCATGCGTCTCATAGACGCCGGGGACGTTTTCTCTCGTGAGGCCGTCGTTGATGCGGTAGCGCCGGGCCTCCGGGTGTCCGCACGACCCTGCACCGTGGACGAGCACGAGTGCGGAATCTCTCCGTACGGCGAGTTCTTCCGCAACCTCGTGCAGGCAAGCGTGATCGATAGCGCATTCTCCCGACTTGTCGGTGATCACGCTCCCTCCCAGTTTCAGTACCACGGTCTCAGTCATGCTTCTCTTTTCTCGCGCCGTCTGTGTCTATGGTGGTGATGATTGCTTTCCCTTCGCAGGCCTCGATGGCCCCGGCAACCCGGCTCTTTGCCCGCCGGGGGCAGAGGGCGATGATGCACCCGCCGCCGCCCGCCCCGGTGATCTTCGCACCGTACGCGCCGCTTGCCCTTGCCGCAAGCACGAGCTTGCTGCTTGTGGGGTGTCCCACGCCGAGGGCTTCCAGGAGGGCGTTGTTCATGTCCATGTACTGCCCGAGTTCCTTTGGATTGCCGATGTTATGGAGGGCGGCAAGCGTCACGGCCCCGATTGCGTCCAGTATCGGGTTTGCGATTTCGGGGTGCCTCCTCTGGAGATCTCCGACCTGTTCTACCATTCTCGCGGTGCTGTGCGGCACCAGGGTATTACCCACGACGACCTGCAGGCTCTCGGGGGGAAGTCTTCGCTTGGAGTTTCCCGTGATGAGCACCATCCCCCCGTTTGCACAGACGTAGGTGTCCGTGGGGCTTGCCCTCCCTTTCTGGACCTTCTTTTCTATGGCGAACGCGGCATCGGCGATATACTCCCGGGTGCGCCCGAGACCGAACTCGTCGTTGATCGCAGAGAGCGTCGCCACCGTCACCGCGGCCGACGACCCGAGGCCGGACGAACTCTGGAGTTGCGAGTGGACGTAGACACTCCCCCGGACCCCCATCATCCTGAAACATTCATCGATGTAGGGTGACTTCGCACGTGTCGGGTTCCGGGATTTCCTCACCGTGACGAAGACACGGGGCTTGATCGCCATCGCGACTCCCGGCTTTCCATAGACCACTGCATGCTCGCCGAACAGGAATATCTTGCCCGGCGCGCTCCATGTTGCCAAATTACACCACCGCTATCGCCGCATACCCCACAACCTGATTGAAATCTTCCGTCACGTCGCCGCTGGTCGTATACCGCAGGAGTTCCCCTCTCTCTGCACCGAGTGATTGGCATGCGATGCACATGGCGGCGATCGGGCCGTAGCCGCAGACCGTGGCACCGGTCTCCCTGAGCCGGCGATAAAATTCCGGTATGTCCAGGGTTTTGAGCGCATCGATTACGAAGAGGTCATGCCGGCGGGCCACCTCGTCCGGGACGTAATGAGAGAAGTCGCTTGAGGCGACGATCCGCACGTTTCGTTCCGTGTGCTCGATCGCCCGGAGCAGGTGCTCCGCGAGGCTTATTGCCGCCTCATAACTCTGTTCCCCCATGAGGACGGGTGCAGCCCTTGCTCTCGGGAACCGGTATTTGATGAGGGGCATCTGCACCTCTATGGAGTGCTCGCTCCGGTGCGATACCTCATCCGTCTCGATATCCAGTGCGTCGACAAACTCCGTATCGACGTCGACGATTCCAAGAGGCGTCTCCCACGGTAAGGCCGAGACACAGGTCATGTATCCCCGGTGGCTCGGACCGATGACCAGAAACGTGCCGTCAAAATCAGGCGGTATGGTAGAGAAAGCACAGGCTGCGGTCTCCCCCGAATAAACGTAGCCCGCGTGGGGAGAGACGATGCCCCGGGCATCAAGGTCCGGGGCTCTCTTCCGGAAGAACGTCTCCAGCAGTTGCTCCAGATGCCTGGGCTCGGCAGGATAGAACATTCCCGCTACACTGCATGGGCGCATATCCATCAAGGTTGAGCTCTTGTGCTTCGG
>JASGMC010000122.1 GCA_030156625.1 Methanoculleus sp. | reverse complement strand
CGCGAGGGTCTCTTCCCGCGTTCCCCGCCACATCCGGGCATACTCGTCGTTGATGTCGATCCGGCTCTTGTCCGGGCGGAGGATTGCGATCGCGAGCGGGTTCTGCTGGATCATCGTGTCGATACGATGCTGCATCCTCAGGATCTCTTCCTCTTCTTTCCGCTTTTCGGTGATGTTGTTATAGACGTTCAGGATCCCTGTCAGCTCGTTCTTATCGCCCAGGAGCGGGATGCCGTACTGTTCCAGGATGTAGGTGCCGGTGGGGAACTCGACCGTCACTTCGCCGGAAACCTGTACTTTCTCGGTGAGCACCTTCTTGATCCCGTCTCCTTTCTGAGCGAGGACCTTGAAGTCCCGCAGGTTCATCGTGGTGATACGCGACCGATCGATGCCGGTCAGTTCGAGGTATGCATCGTTGGCCGTGACGATCTTCATCCCGGTATCGACGACCAGCATGGGCATCGGGTTTTTCTGGACGATCGTCTCGGATCGCCGCTGCAGCTCGGCGATGTTCTCCATCTGGGTTCGGATCTCTTCCTCTCCCTCCCGCTGCTTGGTGAGATCGTTATAGACGATGAGGATGCTCTCGACCGCATTCTCGTTGTCGAACAGCGGGATGCCGTACTGCTCCAGGATGTGGGTGCCCGAGGGCAGTTCGACGACGACTTCCGCATATACGCGCTTCTTCTCCTGGATCGCCTGCCGGAGACCCGACCCCTTCTGCGATACGATCTTGAAGTCTCTCAGGCTCCTGCCGAGCATCTGGTCCATCGGGATCCCGCTCATCTCGGCATAGGCAGCGTTTACCATGGTTACTTTGAAGTCCGGCTTGACGACCAGCATGGGCATCGGGTTCTGCTGGATGATCGTATCGGACCCCTTCAGAAGCATCTTGGCCTCGTCCAGCCGGTGCTTGAAGCGCTGCTTCTCCTCCTGCCTCTTCTCGAGCAGCGCGTTGATCGAGGTGGCCAGCGGCCGGTAACTCTCCGGAACGCCGGCAAGGTCGATCTGCACGGAGTCGTCGCCTTCAAGTGCCGCGTGGAGTGCACCCTCAAGCGCCTCGGGCAGTACCGTCGCTCCCTGTTCCTGTGCCTGTCCAGTCATACCCGGCACAACCGGCCCGGTAAATAGTGCTTTCCTTCCTGGTTTATCGATCATCGATTACACATCCTCATCATGTTTCCCGTCCCGTTCCAGAAGGGCGGTTGCTATTGCCCTGTATTCCCTGCCGGCGCCGCTCTCGGGTGCATAGTGGGAGATTGGAAGGCCCTGTTGCTGTGTCTCGTAGATTGCAGGGGAATATGGGACCGTGAATACCTGTTTGAACACTTTCCTGACCTCGGACTCGAATGCCTTCAGCCGCTCTCTCTCCTTCTCCTCTTCTGCGGAGGAGGCGGGTGAAAAGATCCGTTTCAGGAAGAGTGCGAGGCCGCCCGATCCGGCCGCCGGGTCGTCCGAACCCTTCCAGCGTGTCAGAATGGCGAAATCCGTGGCGACGTCCTTCCCGAGCATCTCCCTGACGTCGCCAAAGACCATTGACAGGGCTTCCATGCCTCTGAGGGCGAAGGTGCCGGGGTCGAGGGTGACGACGGTGTGATCCGCTGCGACGAGGCCGTTGATGACGAACTGGCCCATGCTCGGGGGCGTATCGATCAGGATGAAGTCGTAGGCGTCCTTCACCTGGTCGAGCGCCTCCTTGAGCACCCCTGCCCGGTCTTCGATACCATAGAGGTAGGGTTCGACTCCCACAAGGTCCAGGGTAGCCGGAGCGAGATCGATCCCTGATGCCGTGGAGACGATCACATCACTGATCCGGACGTCGGGAAAGCCTTCAAAGACGGTCATGAAGACGTCATACATGCTCAGTTCAAGGGCTTCGGGGTTGACGCCGAGTCCCGTGGTGGCATTGGCCTGCGGGTCACAGTCTACTACCAGAACATTCTTCCCATCTTTCTGGAGATATCCTGCGACATTGAGGCACGATGTCGTCTTTCCTGTGCCACCTTTGTGGTGGGCGAACGCTACAATCGTAATATCCAGCACCCCTCATACCTCTATTTGAAACGGTGGTTATTTAAACTTATTTTTATTATGCTGTGAAAATCCTGTGCACGTCTCGTATTTGAAGTGTCTTGAAAACCTTGATGAGGAATTCGGCCTTTATTTGCCGTTGAGTTAATCACAGAATCAAAAGGGCCGACCTATCAGGCATTTCTCGTCTTTTTGGACTTCCTGGTATGATAGAAGAGCGGGCTTTACCGGGAGAGCGGCCTCTCCGTGCGGTGCGCAGCCGGACTCCGGTCCCCCCGACCCGCTCTATCCCGGACTCTCTGCACACGTTCGGAGATGGATGGGCGGTAATCGGATTCGGAACGGAAGAGCACGGAGATCATCCCCCTGCGGGGCGGGGCCGATGCCCCGGACGTTAGCCCGGAGAGGAGGTTCTGGAGGAGGGCTCCGGGATCCCTGACCCGGTAGCAGCACCTCATTGCATCTGCCGCATACCGGTCGGCGGTGAACTCCTCGTCGTACATGCGGCAATAGTATGTCCGGTAGGCGAAGAAGACGGTCGGGAGGAGGAGGGCGATGAAGGCCAGCTTTGCGACGGGAAGACCCCCTGCCTGCAGGGACGGGTGCCCGAGGAACATAAGGCAGACGAGAACCGGGAGGGCCGGGAGGGCGGAGAGAAGGGGAGACCCCTTCCGGACGTGCCCTTCTTCGTGGAGCAGCATGAACCGGAGTGTGTCGTCGTTTGCCCCCGAGAGGTTTTTTTCGTAGAACGAACGCCGGTAGCGGATACAGTTGAGCGCCGGGCATCCGCGTATGGAGGGTGTGAAGGTGCATCTGACGAGCCTTCTCCTGCGGTCGATGAGCCCCTTCTCCTGAAGTTCCCGGAATATCCGGTACAGGCGGGAGTCCCGGTCAGCCCGAGTCATACCAACTATATTATAATAATCACGATACATTAAATGTTGCTCCGGATCGGAAAGCCGGTTAATCGGTTATTTGCCGATTTTATTCGTACCTGTCCCGCGGCTGCGGGCTCCTCCCGGCGAAGTGCCGGTCGGAGCCATCGCACCCTGTTCGCCTCCGGGATGCACCGGAGGACGAATCCGGACGGGTGCCGGCACCTGTACGATGCGACCCGCGGATATCCCGCCTCCCGCTTTCAACGACCGGGCCCGGAATCCGAAACATTTGCAATCTCCGTTTTTTTCACAATATTTTAATAATAGCAACCAAAATTGTGAATGAATAGAGTGGAGGTGAATTTATGGGAGCGGAGGGTTCATGCGGCCCGTGCTCGTGCCGGCACGGCCCATGGGTCTCCGGTCCTCCAAGCGAATGTCCAGCAAATACGTGAGTCTCCTGATACTGGCCCTTGCCGTCCTCGCCGGGGTTGCCGGCTGCCTCTCCACGGCGTTCGGGGAGGTGACCTACAGCGGCGACGCCCTGCAGGTCCATGTGGAGCAAACCGGTGAGCCCGTTGAGAGCGCTGTGCTCCAGGTAACGATCATGGAGGTGAGCGCGCTTGAACAGCAGGAGGTCTTCTCCGAAGCGCGGTATATCAACCTTGATCCGGGAGAGAACGAGTACACGATTCCGGTAGACCTGCAGCCCGGCTCCTACAAGGTCTTTCTGACCATATTTGTCGGCGACGAGCGGAGGACGTCCATCATCCGCGAACTGGAGGTAGCAGCCTGATCCCGGCGGGACTCGCGGCGGCGCGGGGGCTTGAACCTGCTGACGCCGTCTTCTCCGGGGCCGAAGTCTTCAACCCCTTCGCATGCGCCTGGGAGCGCGTGGACTTCGCGGTGAAGGACGGCTACGTCGTCGGCATCGGGGAGTACGAGGGAAAGCGCGAGCATGACCTCTCGGGCGCCTTCGTGGTGCCCGGGCTGATCGACGCCCATGTCCACATCGAGAGTTCTCTCCTCGCGCCGGCAGAGTATGCCCGGCTTGTCCTTTCGCACGGCACGACGACCGTGATCGCCGACCCCCATGAGATCGCGAACGTCTGCGGGGCGCCTGGGATCGATTACATGCTCGACGAGGGAGCCCGGACGCCGCTCGATATCCTGGTCATGCTCCCCTCCTGCGTCCCGGCAACGCCCCTTGATATGGGGGGCGCCGTGCTCACGGCTGCCGACCTCGCACGGTTCCGTGGGCGGGAAGGGGTCGTCGGGCTTGCCGAGGTGATGAACGTTCCCGGCGTCCTCTTCGGCGACGAGGACCTCCGGGCGAAGATGGATCTCTTTCCTGTGATCGACGGCCATGCACCGTTCCTCTCGGGAAAAGACCTGAACGCCTACATCTGTGCCGGGGTACAGAGCGACCACGAGTGCACGACGCTCTCGGAGGCACGGGAGAAACTCCTCAGGGGAATGTACGTCATGATCCGGGAAGGTTCGACGGAGAAGAACCTTCGCGACCTCCTGCCGCTCGTCAACGCCTGCACGGCGCCGCGGTGCTGCTTTGCCACCGACGACCGGCATGCCGACATGCTTGCCCGGGTGGGGCACATCGACGACTGCATCAAAAAAGCGGTCGATTGCGGTCTCGAGGTCGAGCTGGCGCTCCGTATGGCCACGCTTTCAGCCGCCGAACGGTTCGGGCTCCACGACCGGGGCGCCCTTGCGCCGGGGAGGCTTGCCGACTTCTGCGTCGTCGACGACCCCGACCGCTTCGAGGTCCTGCGGACGTTCAAGCGCGGCGTCGAGGTGGCCGATCCCGGCTACCGGCCCCCCGCCTGCCCCGCGGCCCCCATGCACGCCCGCGTGCCGGAGCCCCACGATATCCGGATAACCGGCCGGGGGGAGGCGAGGGTGATCGGGATCGTGCCCGGCCAGATCACGACCCGGGACCTGCGCTACTCGGTCGACGCCGCCGGGATCCCGGACCTCGGCCGCGACATCCTCAAAGCGGTCGTCACCGATCGTTACCGGGCGAGCGGCTCCGGCGTCGGGCTCGTCCACGGGTTCGGCCTTCAGGAGGGGGCGATCGCCGGCTCGGTCTCTCACGACTCCCACAACACCGTCGCGGTCGGGGTCGGCGACGCCGATATTGTTCGTGCCGTCGGCGAGGTGGTCCGGCTCGGGGGAGGGCTCGCGGTTGTCTCTCATAACGACGTGACCGCGCTCCCCCTCGAGTGCGCCGGGTTGATGTCGGCGCTCCCCTACGACGAGGTCGTGCGGCGGCTTGCGGCCCTCGAGGAGCATGCCCGGCGGCTCGGGGCGATAAAGAACCCCTTTATGTACCTCTCGTTCCTCGCGCTGACGGTCATCCCCGAGATCCGGGTCACGGAGCGGGGGGTCTTCGACGTCGGGGCGTTTTCGGACGTGCCGCTGTTTGAGGAGTGAGAGGGCTCCTGAAGGAAACGCCCCCTGAAGATACTCCCAACCCTTTTTGATCGTGGTCCGAAATTTGAAATCTTCTCGAACGCTGTTCCTACGGTGCTTGAACTCAGTTTCTGTAAAGTGTTTTCCCTTCTGAACATCGTTCAATCCCGTGCACGGCTTTCCAGTGGATATCGCCACTGGGGAGGGGCTGAGGGGGGGGGGGGGGGGGGGGGGGGGGGGGGGGGGGGGGGGGGGGGGGGGGGGG
>JASGMC010000018.1 GCA_030156625.1 Methanoculleus sp. | reverse complement strand
GATCCCGTTCCCGGTATCCTGGATGTGGATGACCGCGGAGCTGTTGTGGGAGGTGTAGGGGACGGCGGGATGGACAAAGAGCTGGTGGCGGGTCACCCCCGTCACCGTGTACGACCGGGCGAGTTCTGTTGCAATCATGCGGGCGAGCCGTCCGGTTCCCCGGGACTCGCGGGTGTCGGTGTCGTCGATGCCAAGGTAGATGGTCATGGGATCGCTCGTTTGCTGTACTATATCCGCTTCCCGGGTAGATGAAGGCTACTCCGGGGTTAATGAAAAGAAGTTGACTCCGGGATCTCAGGCCCGGATCAGGGTGCCGATCCGCTCCCCGTTCACGGCCTTTGCGATGTTCCCGGGCACGTGGGCGTTCACCACCTTGATCTCTCTCACGTGGAAGGCGTCCCGGAGCAGCTCGACTGCCATCGGTTCGAGCACCATATCCTCCATATTCATATCCAGGAGTTCGTCGGCCGTGATATCGGGGATAAACTCAGCGTCGGGGTTCACGAACGGGTTTTCGGTGTAAAGGCCGTTCACGTTCTTCCCGAGGATGCAGTTCTTCGCGCCGACCACTTCCGCCATCAGGAAGGCGCCGGTATCGGTCCGGTGCGGCGGGATGCTCCCGAGTTTCGGCGGATGCTCGTAGAGCCCGTAGGGCGGGGTGCCCTGCACGACCGGCAGCATCCCGAGGGATATGAGCGAGGGGAGGTTCAGCAAATCGGCGGTATGGATCCTCACACCGTTGTACTTCGAGAAGAGGAGCGAGAGCATGATCGCGTTCTGCTCGCTGATCTTGCCCGCCAGTTCCGCAAGCACCCCTGTCGGCATGCCGAGGTCGATGCCGACGTCGAGGATGTGCCGCACCCGGGCGCCGCCGCCGGTGGCGACCAGGATTTTGTTGTTCCGGGAGAGTTCCCCGATCTCTTCGATCAGCGGGTAGATCACGTCGCGCCCGTAGTCGATGACGCCGTAGCCGCCGAGTTTGATCACGTTCAGGTCCGGCATGACCCTGACCTGTTTGCCGCTTCTGGTCTCGCGGAGCAGGCCCCGCCGGACCAGGCTTTCGCCCCGCAGTTTCGAGTCCATCTCAAATCGTTCTGCCATAGTAACAATCCTTACTTCTTGTATGATAGAAAAAGTTAAGTGTCTTTGCTGTATATCTGCTGGTATACCAATTGGTATGGGATGGGAACAGACATGAAAATTTACGTACGTGAACGCCAGAAAGTCGGCACCGGCGTGAAGCAGCCACGCTTCCGTGTCGTCGCCGTCGTTGAAGAGCAGGGGGAATCAAAGCACCTGAAGGTCGAGGGAACTCACTTCAGGAAGATCGAGCTCGAACAGATTGCAAAGGACATCGGAGCGGAGATCGTCTACCTCGAGGAGATGCCCGAAGAAGAGCGGGGCGCGATGAAGGCAGAAGCAGCATAACCAGACCGACCTCCTTTTTTGCGTCGGGCGCAAGTACTTCTACGATCGGATGTCCATACACGAACACGACGATATAATCGATGCGGCCGTCAGGATCCTCCTCGAAGAGGACCGGTGCATAACCGTCGGCTTTTCTCCGGACGGCATCTCGCTGCGGTTCCCGACGACCCGGAAACTTGCCGAGCATCTCGGGATCCCGCATTACTACGTCCTTCCCCGGTTCGGGGAGATGGAGCGGGACGGGCTGATCCGCCGGGCTGAGCGGGTCGGCGTCTCCACCACGGCCGCGGGGACGGAGCGTCTCCTCGCGGTCATGGCGGAGCGGCACGGCGAGCGGGCAGAGGAGGTTCTCGGCGAGGAGGTCTTCCGGGTGCTGCAGGCCCGCGTTGGTCAGGCCCCTTTCTGAACTCCCGAAGGGTAGACGTGGGCCGCCGAAGGCCGGAAGGCCAGGTAAACGGCATCGCCGGGGGCAAAGCCGGCCTCCTCGAACCCCTGCCGGGTCAGCGTCACCTTAAACAGAACTCCGGCGTCGACGAAGACCCGGACCAGCCCCCCGTTCGGCCGCACAGAATCCACGCGGCCAGAAAAGACGTTCTTCCCGTTCTCCGGCAGGATTTTCTTCGACAGCAGGATCTCCTCCGGCCGGATTGCAACGGAGACGGGACCGGACATGCCGTTCTCCACCCGTATCCGGAGATCCTCCACCGCGACGGTCCCGTCGGGCGAGCCTGTTCCGCGGAGGAGGTTCTCCACCCCGACAAAGCCTGCGACGAAGTCGGAGTTCGGCCGCCGAAAGATCTCCTCCGGCGTCCCCACCTGGATCACGTCGCCGCCGCGCATGATCGCCACCCTGTCGGCGAGGTCGAAGACCTCCTCGAAGTTGTGGGTGATATGGACGATCGTCGTCCCGGTGGCCTCGTGGATTTGGGCGAGTTCCGCCCGCAGGTTCTCGCGGGTCTTCACGTCGAGCGCAGAGAGCGGCTCGTCCAGCAGCAATGCTTCCGGCTCCATCACCAGCGCCCGGGCAATTGCCGCGCGCTGCTGCTCGCCGCCCGAGAGTGTTCCCGGGTAGCGATGAAGCAGATGGCTGATGTTTAAGAGGTCCGCGCTCCCCTCCACCTTCCCGCGGATGAACGCGGGATCGGCGCGGCGCGATCTCAGCCCGAAGCCGATATTCGCTTCGACGGTCAGGTGCGGGAAGAGCATGTAGTCCTGGTAGACCATGCCGATGTTCCTCTCCCGTGCGGGGACGTCCGTTATGTCCCGGCCGTTTAAGAGAATCCTGCCTGTATCGGGGCTGTAGATCCCGGCAATCGTCTCAAGAAGGATCGTCTTTCCCGCCCCCGTGGGGCCGAGGACGATGAAGTACTCCCCGTCTTCGACCGAGAGCGAGACGTTCGAGAGCGAAAACTCTCCGAGGCTTTTAGAAACGGAGTCAATAACGAGCATGGCTGAACCTCCTAGTAGACGTGCGTGGCTCCGCCGTAGCGCTCGAAGGCGTAGAGCGAGATGACCGAGATCATGATGAGGATCGTCGCCGCAGCGATGGCATACTCGAGTTTTCCGGTGGACATGTTCAGGAAGAGCGAGAGCGGGAGCGTCTCGGTCTTCATCCGGGTTGCGCCGGCAAGCATCAGCGCGGCACCGAACTCACCGATCCCCTTCGACCAGGTGATCACCGATCCGGCAAGGAGGCCGTTTGAGGACATGGGGAGCGTGACACGCCAGAAGGCCTGCGCGTCGGTGCACCCGAGCGTCTTTGCCACGTACTCGTAGCGGGGGTTGACGCCCTGGAACGTCGACCGGGTCACCCGGAGCATGTAGGGCAGGTTCACGAAGAACTGGGCCACGATGATCCCGAGCGGCGTAAAGACGAAGACGAGCCCCATCGCGTCAAGCGATTTTCCTATCGGGGATACGCCGAAGAAGAGGAGGAGCCCCACGCCCGCCACGAGCGGCGGGAGCGCCATCGGGATGTCCATCACCATATTCATCAGGGATTTGCCCGGGAACGTGTAGCGGGCGAGCGCATAGGCAACCGGCACGGCGACCAGGATGCAGAGGAGCGTGGAAACGACGGAGGTGATGATCGAGAGCCTGACGGCAAACTGGATCTCTTCGGAGAGAAGGCACTCGATAAGGACGCCGAGCGGGGAGTGGGTGACCACCCCGATGAGGACCAGCACGATGAAGGCGGTGATGAGAAGGGCGACCGCTATGGTCACCATCTGGAAACGGGAGACGTTACCCTTGCTCATGAGTACTCCTCATGCTCCCGGAGGTCTTTTGGCGAGAAACTCCGGACCTTCACCTCCTCGATGTGCTTTGCGTCGACCCAGCCGCTCCGGACGTCGTCGCGATGGTCGAACTGGCGGACGTAGGGTTTGATGTCGAGAAGCGGTGTGCCGTCCAGCACGTCGATTCCGCGGACCCGGACTGTGTTGCCCTCGACGGCAATGACTTCGACGAGGGAGATCCCGATCGGGTTCGGGCGGCTGAAATGGCGTATGGCAAAGATCCCCCGCTCCTTGCTGCCGTCGACGAACGGACGCTGGAGCAGGTGAAATCCGTTCGCCTGGTGGAAATGGTAGAGAAGGTGGATGTGAGAGAACCCCTCGATCCCCTGCAGTCCTTCGGCATACTCGGGAAAGACCTCGATCGTCCCCTCCACTTCGGAGAAGATGCTCTGGATGGGCGTGGTGTCCTGGTCGGTAAACGGTGAGTGAATGGTTCCGATGATCCGGTAGGTGACTTCCATGCGACTTCTCCCTCCTTGTATATCAGGGTTTGACGTCTGCGTAGGCGTCGCTCGGGTAGGTGACGAAACCGTGCCGGGTAAAGATTTCCTTCCCTTCGTCGGAGACGACGAACGCGGTGAACTGTTCCGCCTCATTGGGGTGTTCGGAGGCTGTCAGCACGCCGATGGGGACGATCTTCGCCATGTTGTCCTTGTTCGGGATGTAGACGAGGTCCATCTTCTCCGGCACGTAGAGGTCTTCCCAGATGATGCCGGCGTCGGCCTGTCCCATGGAGATGTAGACCAGCAGTTCGTTCACCGTACCGCAGCGGCTCACGACGTTCTTCTCCACATCCTCAAGAAGGTTGTTCTTTGCGAGGAGTTTGTCGGACAGCTGCCCGATGGCGGTGGCAGGGTTGTCGCCGAGGACCACCCGGACGCCGGGTTTTGCGAGGTCTTCAAGGGATGTGATGCTGGCCGGGTTGCCTTTCGGGACGGCGATGACCGGGACGTGGTAGACGACGAGAGACTCGTTCTCGACCAGCCCCATGTTGCGAGCCGAATCGAAGTAGGCGGTCGCACCCGGCATGTAGACGTCGCCCATCTTTGTCAGGTTCATCTGGGTGAGGATGGTGTTCGATCCGCCGTAGATGAAGTTGATCGGAATGCCGGTCTGGTTCGTGAAGGCCGCCGCGATCTCATCCATCGGTTCGCGCATGCCCGCACCACAGTAGACGAGCAGCTCGGGTTTTGTCGTGTCGGCCGCCGCCGGCGTATCGGCGGTGGTTCCGGTGCATCCGCATGCGAATGCGGCGGTTGCCGCGACCAGCAGTGCGATAATGAAAAGCAGGTGTGCTTTCATAAGAATGATTACTCTGGAGGGCAAAATAAGCGTTTATAAATTGGAGCGAATCAATGATTTTAATTTAACCAATTTGGTTATCGGGAAGCAATAATAAAGTTTAGTGTAATCGGACAGAGACGCACCGGATCGTTCATCAAAAAACCCGAAAGGGAGATGGTGCATAAAGGAGGCCTCGGAATGGCGGAGAGCACCGGAACGGAGGAGAGAGGCATTCGGATCACCCTGGAGGAGATCGCCGGAGCCGTCGGCGACTTCGGCACCATCTTTCCCATCCTGCTCGGCGTCGCCATCGTCTGTCCGGACGTGAACGTCAGCCACTTCTTCCTCTTCCTAGCCGCCTGGTTCGTCATCACCGGGCTCTACTACCGCCTTCCCGTCCCCATCGAACCGATGAAGGCGATCGGCGCCATCGTCATCGCAGAAGGGCTCTGTGCCGGCGAGATCGTGGCGTCGGGCATCATCGTCGGCGCGCTATTCCTCCTGCTCGGGCTCGTCGGCGGCATGACCTGGATCGGGGAGCATATCCCGAAAAGCGTCGTCCGGGGGGTGCAGGCGGGGCTTGCGCTCCTTCTCCTCAGGACATCGCTCGGCTACATCGTCGCCGACGCTCTCTTTGCAGCCGTGTCCATCGGAATCATCCTCATCTTCTTCGTTCTGTCGCAGCGCACCCGGGTCCCGGACGTCTCAGCCCTGCTGGTGCTCCTCATCGGGCTTGGCGCCGGTATCGCCGTGCAGGGGATGCCGCCGTTCCGGCTGATGCCCATCCCCGCCCTCGTCATCCCGATGCCGGCGGACTTCCTCGCCGGAACCTGGAACCTCGCCCTCCCGCAGATACCGCTCACGATCGCGAACGCCATCCTCGCGACCTCACTCCTCACCTACGACCTCTTCCCGAAGAAGGGCGTGGACCCCGACCGGCTCTCGCGGACGATCGGGGCCATGAACCTGGTCTCGACACCGTTCGGGGGGTTCCCCATGTGCCACGGCGCCGGGGGGCTCGCCGCCATGTACCGGTTCGGCGCGAGGACCGGCGGGGCGAATATCGTCGCCGGTATCTTCATCCTCATCTTCGCCGTCGCCTTCGCCCCGCCGGAGGTGCTGACCCTCATTCCTTTCGGCGTCTTCGGCGCGCTCCTGGTCTTCGTGGCGCTCGAGCTCGGGAAGCACAGCGCAAAGACGGAGTCCTACCTGGTCACGGGAGTCATCGCCGTCCTCACCCTCGTGGTCGGGCTCACGGTCGCGTTCATCGTCGGGATGATTCTTGCCTACGGCCTGCAATGGTGGGCGGGAAGGCAGCAGTCCGGGTCGTGATGACGACCGGGCTCAAGGTTCATCGTATCTCGTGAGAACAGGGGCGACGGACTCATGGACACCGTCACCGCACCCGGCCTCATCGCCGGCTCGCTCACAACGCTCTCGTTCGCACCGCAGGTCGTCCGGGCGTGGCGCACGCGGTCGACCGCCGACCTCTCGTTTGCGATGCTTGTCGTCTTCCTCGCGGGCGTTCTGCTCTGGATCGCTTACGGGATGGTAAAAGAGGATGTCGCCATCCTCGCGGTGAACATCGTCACCGCCGTCCTCATCGGCCTGATCCTCTCGCTGAAGACGAGGAACGGATGACGTGGATCGCCGTCGCCTTGACCGAGAGGGTTACGGGGGTCTCCGGAACAAGGGAGAGGTCGCGCACCGACCGCCGTGTCAGGACCGCGGTCAGTTCCGCGCCGGCGTCAACCTTCACCTCGGCGACGGGGCCGTTCTCCGCGACCGAGACGACCGTCCCGGCCATCGTGTTCCGGGCGCTCGACCGCCGACCGTCCCCGACGGCGAGGACGACGTCGTCGGCCCGGATGCAGAGGGTGACCTCCTCGCCCGCGGTGGCCTCCGTCACCGCCTCGAACGTCCGCCCCCCGGCATCCACCGTCGCGTGCCCGTCCTCGTTTGCCGTCACGGTCCCGTCCAGGATGTTCTCGATCCCGACAAACGAGGCGACCTCGCGGCTCTTAGGCGTGTTCAGGACAACTTCGGCCTCCCCTTCGTCCACGAGGGTTCCGTCGATGATCACCGCCACCCGGGTGGCGAGGAGGTGCGCCTCCCGGCGCGAGTGGCTCACCTGCACGATGGTGAGGCCCTCCTCCCGGTGGAGGCGCCGGAGGTCGTCGATGAACTTCTCCTGCGTGACGGGGTCGAGGGCCGAGAGCGGTTCGTCGAGGAGGAGGATATCGGGTTTTACCGCGACGGCCCGCGCGAGAGCCGCCCGCTGCTGCTCCCCTCCGGAGAGGGTGCCCGGGTAGCGGTCGGCGAGATGGGATATCCCGAACCGCTCGAGGAGCCCGGCGACCTCGCGTTGGGCCTCCCCCTTCTGCATCCCCCGCACCCAAAGACCGTAAGAGACGTTGTCGGCGACCGTCATGTTCGGGAAGAGCGAGTAGTCCTGGTAGACGAGGGCAACTCCCCGCTTCTCCGGGGGGAGAGCGGTGATCTCTTTGTCCCGCAGGAGTATGCGGCCCCGCTCGGGCCGGTGGAGGCCGGCGATCGCCTCAAGAAGGACCGTCTTCCCCGCTCCCGACGGTCCGACGATGAAGTAGTAGTCGCCCTTACCGATGGCAAGGCTGACGTCCTTCAAGCGAAACGAGCCGAGCGCGAGCGAGACCCGGTCAAACGCGATCATCGTACCTCCCCATGAACCGGGTCATCCGTCTGAGAAGGTAGAAGACCCCGAAACTGATCAGGATGACCGTAAACGCGATGCTCCTGCTTGTCTGAATGCCGTCCGTCGTGAAGGAGTGGTAGATCAGCGTCGATATGATGAACGGGTAATAAGCAATCATGATGACGCCTGCAAACTCCCCGATCGCCCGCCCCCACGCGAGGATGGCCCCGCTGTACATGTGCCGGAGGCTTAAGGGGAGCGTGACGGTCCGGAAGGTGGTGAAGGTGCTGGCACCGAGCGTGCGGGCGACGTTCTCCAGGTGGACGGGCACCTTCTCAAACCCCTCCCGCATGGTGTTGATGAAGAACGGCGAGGCGACGAAGAGCATCGCGATCACCGTGCCCGGATAGGCGTCCTCGAACGCAAGCCCGATCTCCCCAAACGGCGCTCCGAGCCATCCCCGTCGCATGAAGAGGAGGTAGACGAGCAGGCCCGCCACGGTGTGCGGCAGGATGAGGGGGATGTCGACGATGCTCTCGACGACCCCTTTGAAGCGGGAGGGACGGGACCGGGCGAGGACGTAGGCGAGGGGAGTCCCGAAGAAGACGAGGAGGAGGACGGCGTTTGCCCCTGCACAGAACGTGAGGAGAATGGACCCGATAACCTCCGACGAGGTTGCCACCTCGATGAGGTGAGCCGGATTGGCAAGCTCCGCCGTCGCCATGTTCGCGATCGCGAGCACCGTGATCCCGACGAGCAGCCCGCCAAGGATGCAGAACCCGATGGTGCACCAGTCTACGTAGCGCTTCCGGTTCTCTTTCCACCGGGTGAGGGATGCCTCCCTGCCGCCCCGGAGGAGACCGCCTGAAATGACTCTGGTCTTCATGTCCTTATGTTGTTGGTGCTCCGGCTTTCGGGCGGAGCGATTGACATGAGGACGATTGACGGCGGCCTGATGTAAGAGTATCGTTTTTTACGCGGATTAACCCGTGTCCGTTAACTTCCCACCCTCTGCCTGCGGGATCAGGTGCACCGCCTTCGCCTGGAGGGAGACCCAGACCTCTATCCCCTCACGAAGCCCGAGGGTCTCTGCCCTCCTCGCGGTCACCAGTGCGACGAGATCGCACCCGCAGTGCACCGTCACGTTCACGAACGGGGCCGTAGGCTCGATGGCGGTAACCGTGGCGGGAAAGAGGTTCTCCGCCTCCTCGTGCCCCGGTTCCCTCCGGTGCAGGGAGATGTCTTCGCCCCTGACGATCATCTCGACTTCGTCGGCGGGCGGGGGGGTTGTCGAGAGGATCTGCTTCCCCCTCGCCTCGACCACGGTGAGACCGTCGCTCCGGGAGACGACCCGGCCGGGGACGATGTTCTGGACGCCCACGAATCGGGCGATCCGTCGGTCTTTGGGCTCGTGGAATATCTCGCGGGAAGCTCCCGTCTGGGCGATCATGCCCTCGAGCATCACCCCGACCCGGTGGGCGAGACGCTGCCCCTGCGCCAGATCGTGGGTGCTGATCACGACGGTCATGTTGGCCTCGCGGTTCAGCCTTGTTACGATCGCCTCGATGGTGGCGGTCGACGTCGGGTCCAGGTTCGCCGTCGGCTCGTCCAGGAAGAGGATCTCGGGGTCGGTCACGAGCACCCTCGATAGCGCCACCCGCTGCTGTTCGCCGCCGGAGAGATCGGTCGCCCGGCTCTTGATGTAGCGCGAGAGCCCGACGGCTTCGAGGGCATCCTTCACCTTCCGGTCGATGTCGTCGCGGGGAGCACGGCGGTAGCGCAACCCCATCGCGACGTTGTCGTAGACCGATGCGTTGAAGACGATCGGCCTCTGAAAGAGCATCCCCATCCGGCGGCGGAGGTCGAGCCAGCTACCGCGATCCGCGATCGTGTCGATCCCGAAGACCGAGAGTTCCCCCTCGTTCGCGGGCTCGATAAGGTCGAGGATCCGGAGAAGCGTGCTCTTCCCGGACCCGCTCGGGCCGATGAGCCCGAGAATCTCCCCTTCCCGGACCGAGAGGTCGACGTCGTGCAGGACTTCAAGGTTGCCGTAGGATTTTTTGATGTCGTGTGCCTCGATGATCGCCATGGTATCACCGCCGCTGCACCAGGGAAAGGACGATATTCACCCCGAGCGCCACCCCGAGGAGGATGATCCCGAGTGCAATCGAGAGGGAGTAGTTTGCCATCGATGTGTTGAGCGCGATCGCGGTGGTGAGGACGCGGGTGGCGCCTCTGATGTTGCCGCCGACGATCATCACCGTCCCGACCTCGGCGATCGCCCGCCCGAAGCCCAGGAGGACGCCGGCCATGACGGCGAACCGGGCCTCCGCGATGATGGTCATGACCGTCTGGAGCCTGCTCGCGCCGAGCGCGGTGATCGTGTAGCGCTTGTCCCGGTCGATCCCGGAGAGCGCCGCGACCGTCAGCCCCATCAGGAGCGGGATGATAAGGATCGTCTGGGCGACGATCATGCCGCCGGGGGTGTAGAGGAGGCGGAGGAACCCGAAGGGGCCGATGTTCGAGAGGAAGAGGAACACGAGCAGGCCCACTATGACCGTGGGGAGCGCGTACAGTGTCTGCAGCGTGGAGACGACCGCACGCTTCCCCCGGAACTCGTAGAAGTAGATGAGCGCCCCGATAGGGAGGGCGATCAGCGTGGCGACGAAGGTGGCGGTGAGGGAGATGTAGAGCGAGCGGATGGTGATCTCCACCACCTGCGGGTTGAGGGTGACGATAAGCTCGATGGCCTCGATGAACCCCTCGATGATCGGGTTCCCGTTCACCACGCGCCCTCACCCACCGGACTCTCTTCCTCCCTTCCAATCACCTCATCCACATCTCCCCGTGTCCTCTCACGATACGCTTTTCACGTTGTTATCGGCTCCGCGCAGGTGCAGTTGAACGGGGGTTCGGTGCACTCGGGTGCGTAGAGCGGTGTAAAGAGCGGTTTGCCGAACTCCTCGGTGCCGAACTCGCCAATCATCTGCTTCGTCTCGTCCGAGATGAGCCAGTTGATGAAGTCAGCGGCACCCTCTGCGTTCACGTCCGGGTGCATCTCGGGGTTGACGGCGATCGCGCTGTAGCGGTTCAGGAGTTCCGCGCCCTGCGCGACGACCGGCACCAGGTCGAGCCGGTCCGCAAACGAGAGATAGGTCCCCTCGTCGGAGAGCGTGTATGCCTGCTGCTCGTTTGCAAGGATCAGGGTGTCGCCCATGCCCTTGCCGGCCTCGACGTACCAGGCCCCGGCGTCGATGATCTCGGTGTCGTAGCCGTAGCCCGCCTCCTCCCAGAGCACCTTCTCCTGGTTGTGGGTCCCGGAGTTGTCGCCCCGGGAGACGAAGGCGACGCCCGCCGTCTCGTTCGTCCCGGCGGCATAGAGCGTCCGGAAGGCTTCCACCGGGGTCATGTTCGCGATCCCTGCCGGGTCGGACTCCGGCCCGACGATGATGAAGTAGTTGTAGGCGATGCACCGCGGGTTGATGCCGTAGCCGTCGTCGATGAACTGCTGTTCAAGCGCCGGGGCGTGGACGAGCACCAGGTCCACGTCGCCGCGCCTGCCGGAGTCGATGGACTGACCCGTGCCCTGGGCGATGAACTGGAGGTCGACCCCGGTCTCGCTCTCGTAGACCTGTTCGAGTTCCGCGAGCAGCCCGGTGTTCTCGAGGCTCGTCGTGGTGGCGATCCGGAGGACGTTTCCCCCGCTGGCGGGAGCGGTCGTCGCCCCGGCCCCCGGGGTCTCGTTTCCGCCCGGCGCCGGACTCGTGCATCCGGCACAGAGGGCGAGGATGAGCAGGATCGTGATGATGCCTGCCGTCAGAAGAGTCGCATTCGTCTTCATAGCAACGCGCTAGGGGGGACTTCCTCGGATATATAGTTATCCTGGCCGGAATGTTAACGGGCTCCATTCCGGGGGCTGGTCGCCAGTAGGGTCGAAACCTTAACGCTCCCGCCCGCCGACCTTGCTCCTCATGTGGCAGGCGCTGGATACCGAGACCTGGATCGCCGGGCGGCGGTCGGACCTTGACCGGGTGAAGGGACCGGTCTTTGAGATCATCGGGAGGGTGCGGGCGGAAGGCGACGACGCCCTGCTCGACCTGACGAGGAAGTTCGACGGCATCGACCTTGACGAGATCGCCGTCTCCGACGAGGAGCGGGAGGCGGCCTACGACCAGGTGGACGCAGAGCTCGTCGAGAGCCTCGTGGAGGCGGAGGCGCGGATCAGCCGGTTCCACGAGCTGCAGCGCGGGCGAGACCTCTGGCTGCAGGAGATGGAGCCGGGGATCACCCTCGGCGTCAAGACGACCCCCTTATCCCGGGTGGGGGCCTACGTCCCCGGCGGGCGGGCGGCATACCCCTCGACGGCGCTGATGTGCACGGTCCCGGCGAAGGTCGCGGGGGTCGCGGAGATCTGCTGCTGCACCCCGCCGCCGACGAGCCCGATCACGCTCGTCGCGCTCGACATCGCCGGGGTCGACGAGATCTACCGGGTCGGCGGCGCCCAGGCGATCGCGGCGATGGCGCTCGGGACGGAGACGGTCCCGCGGGTGGAAAAGATCGTCGGACCCGGGAACGTCTACGTCACCGCCGCGAAGATGCTTCTGCGCGACGAGGCCGAGATCGACTTCCCCGCGGGGCCGAGCGAGATCGCGATCCTCGCGGACGGCACGGCGAACCCGACCTTCATCGCGGCCGATATCCTCGCCCAGGCCGAGCACGACCCGAACGCCGCCTGCGTCCTGGTGACCACCGATGCGGCCCTCGCGGATGCGGTCGGCGCTGAGGTGAAGCGGATGGCAGCGAGCGCAGAGCGCCGGGATATCGTCGCAAAAGCCCTTGAAAACTCCGGCTACATTGTCGTCGCCAACCTCGATGGGGCCGCGGCGACGGTCGACGGCATCGCCCCCGAGCACCTCTCGGTGCAGGTGGCCGACCCGCTCGCCGTCATCAACCGCATCCGGAGCGCCGGGTCGATCTTCGTCGGCCCCTACGCGGCGGTGGCCTGCGGCGACTACGCCTCGGGAACGAACCACGTCCTCCCGACTGCAGGCTACGCCAGCCTCTACTCCGGGCTCGATGTGAACCACTTCTGCCGGCGTTCGACCGTCCAGGTGATCACGCGGGAGGGACTCGAGGCCATCGGCGACGTTGTGGAGACGATCGCCGACGCGGAAGGCCTCCACGCCCACGCGGAGTCGGTGAGGGTGAGGAGAAGGGGATAGGCGGACAATTCATCTTACCTTTTTTTCTTGAGACAACCGGAGTAGGGGCTCCCGTTTCTAGACGAGGTATAGGGGCCGGCAGGATTGGATGAAGCAAGTTACGATGTTGGTAAGTCGTTGTACGGCTGACAGAATGGTCGGGGCTGTGGAAAATCCCGGTACACTGGACCGTGGGAATATCGCCGTTAGGGGGTGGGGCTGACGGGGAGTGTGATGCTCCGAAGCGCGACTGGCCGGAGGGCAGGAGCGTGAGCACCGAAGGTGCGAAGGAACGGAGCTAGACCACCGTCAGGTGGGGAGGTGGGAGCACCCCCCCCGAAGAACTTCGTTCTTCTCATGCTCCCTTCGGTCGCACTCCCCATTGTCCCCTCCCCCCTCGTGGCGATATCCAATGGAAAGCCGTGCACGGGGTTGTGACCGGTTGGAAAGTTGGAGTTCGAGAAGCGATCAGACCTCCCAAGCGGCCCCCATAGAGCAGTCCCGATAAGATGAATCACCGCGACGTCGGCGGCGACGGCTCCGCCATCCCCCCGCCCCGGATCATCTGGATCTTATCGATCGCGTCCTCCGCGACGCTCCTCACCTCCTTATCCTCGTCCAGGGCGAGGGCCCGGAGCGCGTCGATCGCCCTCGGGTCGCCGATGTACTTGAGCGCTCCCGCCGCGTAGAGCCGGACGTTCCGATCAGCATCCTTCGTCGCCCCGATGAGGGGGTCGACCGCGGCATCGCCCATCCGGATGAGGGCGCCCGCCGCCGCACCCCGGACGTCGTCGTTCCTGTCATGGAGCGCACCGATGAGCGGCTCCACCGCGGACGCCTCCCCGGTATCCCCGAGGACGCCGGCCGCGACGATCCTGATGTTCGGGTCCGGGTCGCCGAGCATCGCGGCAAGCGGCTCCACCGCTCCGGGGCCGAACTTCGCTATGGCTCCCGATGCCTGGCACCGGACGTCGTCATGCTTGTCGTGGAGCGCCCGGACGAGGGGTTTCACCGCGGAAGGATCGGCGATCTCGCCGAGGATGGCAGCCGCATAGACCCGCCGGAGCCCCTTCCCTGTCTCGATCTCCCAGGTCCGGCCCCCGGGTCCGGTTACGGTCGCCGGGCCCCCGGCAGCCGTCGCCTCCTCGTACCTTCCCGACGCCTCCGGGTTCTCGATGAGTTCCACCAGCGGCCCGACCGCCGCCCCCTCAAGCAGGGTGAGCGAGTCCGCCGCCGCTTCCCGAACCGCCGTTAACGGGTCGCCGAGCGCCCGGATGAGCGGCCCGACCGCCTCAGCGCCGCCGAAGTCCCCGAGCGCCAGGGCGGCCCGCTGGCGCGTCAGGCCGTCATCGCTATCCAGCGCTTCGATCAGGCCGTCTACGTCTTCTTCGGCCCGTAAAAGATCGATGTTGAACCTTTTTTCACCCTGCTGCCTTTTTGCAGGATCGCTCTCTTGCTGCAATCTTTTCGCCTCCAGACCCGGCGTATAACGCCTACCCGATATAATAACCTTCTCCGGCAGGAGCTACCCGGCCGGTGAACCGGAAAAATTGAGTGGTCTGTCCCGGCATCAGCGGGACGCCGGCGGGACTGGCGTGGCCATACCTCGCCTCTCGCGGTACCGCGCCATCCCGTCCTCGGCCGCCCTCCGGACGGCGGGATCGGTATCGGAGACCGACCGGCCGAGGGCTCCCTCCGCCCGCGGGTCGGCGATCTCGCCGAGGATGACGGCGGCGTAGGCCCGGCGCACCCCCCGGCTGGGAAGAGCACCCTCCGTCACGACACCCGCCCTCCTCGCTCCGGGGAAGAGAGCCTCGTGCTCCCTCGCGCCCTCCGGACCGCCAAAGAGGTCGTGCTGTGCAAGCTCGGGGTGCCGGAGGGGTTTTCTCGTCCCGACATCACCCGGGCCGCCGAGGAGGTCGTGCTGGGTGATCTCACCCTCAGTGTCGCGGGATACCTTGCCTCCTGCCCTCCGGAGACCCTCCGGCCCACCGTACGCGTCGTGCTGGGCGAGGCCTTCTTCCTCGTCGCGGGCTCTTCCTGCCCCCGCCTCCCGGATATCCTCCGGTCCGCCGAACGCGTCGTGCTGGACAATGCCTGCCATATGCCGGAGCCTTCTCTTCGCGGGCGGTATGTTATCGGGCCCCCCGAGGAGATCGACCTGGGCGATCCCCTCTCCGGGCGCTTCCCTCGGTACTTCGTAGCCTGCCGCAACGCCGGGACGCTCGAGGAGGTCGATCAACGGTTCGACCGCCGGTGTCCCGACCATGACAAGCGCGTTAGCCGCCCCCTCCCGGACGGCCTGCACCGGGTCGCCGAGCGCCCGGATGAGCGGGTCGACCGCCCTCCATTCCCCGAGCGTGCCAAGGGCGAGGGCGGCGCTCCGGCGGACCTCCGGATCGCCGCTCCGCATCGCGTCGGTCAGGCCGTCGATATCTCGCGTCGATGCCATACGACTGACATCATACCGCTTCTCCTCCTGCGATCCTTCCGTCGTAATATCCCTTCCCTGCACCACAATCACCTCTGGATACGGCGTTTGTAACCGGCTGAGAGTATAATAACCTTATGCATAAAAATCATCGCATAAATTGGTGGGGAACCGGGCCGTTCCCGGGAGTGATCGCACAACCGTGGCCCGGAAGTTACGGGTATTTAACCCCGCACGGTAAGGTGAATATCATGCCGGAGGAGAAGAGGAAGGCGGAACTGAAGATCTCCGGGATGCACTGCGCGTCCTGCGCCCTCAACATAGAACAAGCCCTCCAGGACCGGGACGACGTCTACGATGCCCGGGTCAACCTCGCAGCCGAGACCGCCACCGTCGAGTACGACCCGACGAAAGCCACCCTCGCCGACCTCGAACGGACGGTCGGCGACGCCGGTTATGGGGTTATCAGGAACGAGGCCACCGTCCGGGTAGGGGGGATGGTCTGCGCGAGCTGCGCCCAGGTGATCGAGGCCTCGCTTGCCGACCTCGACGGGGTCTACGAGGCCCGGGTCAACCTTGCGAACGAGAACGCACACGTCGTCTACAACCCCGCGCTCGTCACCACATCGGATATCCGTGCCGCCGTCGAGGATGCCGGCTACCAGTACCTGGGGCTCGAGGAAGAGGTTTCCGAAGACGTCGAGACCCGGCTGCGGGAGGAGGACCTCCGGGACAAGTTCCGGCGGTTTACCGTCGGGTTCGCGGTGAGCATCCCGCTCTTTTTCATCATGCTCCTTGGGGTGCCGGGGATGGTCGCCTTCCCGGTCTCGATCAACCTCGTCATGCTGGTCATCACCCTCCCGGTCTTTCTCTACGTCAGCGCCCCTATCTTCAGGGCGGCCGCCGCCGCGCTCCGGAACCGGGCGCTGACGATGGACGTGATGTACGCGATGGGCATCGGCGTCGCCTACGGTGCAAGCCTTCTCGGGACCTTTGGGCTTGTCCTCACCCCGGATTTTAATTTCTACGACACCGCGGTGATGCTCGCTTCGTTCCTGACGCTCGGGCGGTACCTGGAGGCCCGGGCCAAGGGGAGGACGTCCGAGGCGATCAAGAGCCTGATAGGACTCCGCCCGAAGACCGCGACGGTGATCCGGGACGGCCGGGAGGTCGAGGTTCCGGTCGAGGACGTCGTCGTCGGCGACGTCCTCCTGGTCCGGCCGGGGGAGAAGGTGCCGGTGGACGGGACGGTCGTGGGCGGCGAGAGTTCGGTCGATGAGTCGATGATCACCGGCGAGCCCATCCCGGCAGACAAGCAGGAGGGCGACGAGGTCGTCGGCGGCACCCTGAACGTGAACGGCGTCCTCCGGGTCAGGGCGGAGAAGATCGGGAAGGATATGGTGCTGTCGCAGATCATCAGGCTCGTCCGGGACGCCCAGGGCTCAAAACCGCCGGTGGAGCGGATCGCCGACGTCGCGGTCTCCTACTTCATCCCGGCCGTGCTCGCGATCGCAACCGCCGCCTTCCTCGTCTGGTACGTAGGGGCCGGCGCATCGCTCCTTTTTGCGCTCACGGTGCTGATCTCCGTCCTGGTCGTCGCCTGCCCCTGTGCGCTCGGCCTCGCCACCCCGACCGCCGTGACCGTCGGGATCGGCCGGGGCGCCGAACTCGGACTGCTGATCCGCAACGGCGAGGCGCTCGAGATCTCCGAAAAACTGACCGCGATCGTCTTCGACAAGACCGGGACGCTCACCCGGGGCAAACCGGACGTCACCGACATCGTGGCGCTCGCGGTGCCGGAGGACCGGCTCCTCGCGCTTGCGGCGGCGGTCGAGCAGAACTCGCAGCACCCGCTCGCGGCGGCGGTCGTGCGGCGGGCGGAGAGCGCCGACATCACGGTCCCGGCTTCAATGCGGTTCACCACCTTCGGCGGCAGGGGGGTCAGCGCCGTGGTGGAGGGTACGGAGGTCCTTATCGGGAACCAGCCGTTCCTCGAAGAGCACGGCATCGCCGTCCCGCCAGAGGCGGAGAGGAGGATGACCGCCCTCCAGGACGAGGGGAAGACCGCCGTCCTGGTCGCCGCCGGGGCCGACCTTGCGGGCATCCTCGCCATCGCCGACACCCTCAAGCCGACGACGAAGGGCGCCATTGCGGAACTGAAAAAGATGGGTCTTACCGTGACGATGATCACCGGCGACAACGAGCGGACGGCGAACGCCATCGCCCGCGAGGTCGGGATCGAGGATGTCCATGCAGGGGTGCTGCCGCAGGAGAAGGCGCTGGAAGTCCGGGCGCTCCAGGACCGGGGCGAGGTCGTGGCGTTCGTGGGCGACGGGATCAACGACGCCCCGGCGCTCGCGCAGGCTGACGTCGGGATCGCCATCGGGAGCGGGACCGACGTCGCCATCGAGAGCGGGGATATCGTCCTCATCCGCGACGACCTCGTCGACGCCGTCGCGGCCGTCGAACTCTCCCGGAAGGTGATGAGCCGGATCAAGCAGAACCTCTTCTGGGCGTTTGCCTACAACTCAGCCCTCATCCCCCTCGCCGCGGGCGTGCTCTACCCCTTCTTTGGCATCACCTTCCGGCCGGAACTTGCGGCGCTCGCGATGGCGCTCTCGTCGGTGACGGTCGTCTCGCTCTCGCTATTGCTCAAGGCTTATATACCTCCGGCGAAGAGAGGAACCTTAGCGGAGGCTGATGCACGTGGCAGTTGATCCGGTATGCAAGATGGACGTCGACGAGGCGAGTGCGAAGTACACCGCCGAGTACCAGGGGAAGACCTACTATTTCTGCGCCCCGGGGTGCAAGAAGCTCTTCGAGCGGGACCCCGAGGCGTACCTGAAGGAATCGTAACCCTTTTTTTGCAGGCGGGGTGTTCCGGTGCGGATCGGAAAGGCCATATACTCAAAGGATAATGGTGTATTCTTGAAACGCGGCAATTATTTCCTGTATTTTTGATATAGCGCCATATGGTTTACGCCGGTAGACATCGCCATGTGGGAGGAGGTGTTCCCTCTCTCGGCATAGTTGTTTGTGTTTTTGGGATAACCCCACGCTCAGAACCGGTAGACCTGCGTCTGTGTCCGCGCTCCCTGCCGCCCTTCTCCCGGCGCGAGATCGGCAACGTCGTCCGAGATCCCCCGGAGGAAGGCGCTCGCGTTGTCGGCGAAGTGGACCGCCCAGGCCTCGGGGGTCCGGGGCTGGACCTCGCCGTGGGGGCCGTGGTGCGCCATCAGGATATGGAGGATGTGGCTGAATCGTGCAGGGTCGACGCCGGCGGAATGTTTCATGAGCGCCGCCGCTCCAAGCGCCGTATGCCCGACAAGTGTGTATTCCGGGAGCGCGACGAACGAGAAGCCCTGGCGGCAAAAGCAGGCTGCTTTCCCGATGTCGTGGAGAAGGGCTCCCGCAAGCAGCACGTCGGTATCCATCCCGGTCCGGCTGACGGTGCCCGAAAGAGAGAGCGCAATCTCCGCGGTCTCGAGGGTGTGCTCCGCAAGGCCGCCGATGTAGGCGTGGTGGTGGCGTTTGGCCGCGGGAGCGTCGAGGAACCCCGGGGTGCTGTCCATGACCGCGGAGACGAGGGAGGATATGCCGTGGTCATCGATCTTCGCGGCCATGCGCCCCAGCCCTTCCCGAACGCTGCCGGAATCGACGGGTGCGTAAACGAACAGGGACGGGTCGAACACGTCCGGCGGCAGCGGGGCTCCGAGGCTTGCAATCCCGTCGTTCACGTTGACCTCGCAGGCGCCGTTGAAGACCTTCGCGTATCCCTGGATGCGATAGACCTCGCCGGGCCGGATCGCATGGCAGAACGCCTCGATCTGCTCGACACCATATTCCGGCGTCCCCCAGACCTTGCAGGTCCCCCGGCCGGTCTTATCGGAGATGGTGAGCTGGATATACTTGCCGCCGTTCCGCTTCTCCCTCAATCCTGCAGCATCCACCACGAAAGGCGCGTCGACCTGCACGCCCCCGTTGATCTCTTCCACGAAGATCGTCTTCTCAAACACCGTGACCAGCGCTCCTGTAAAACCCTTTCGCCCGGAGAGCCTTAAAACCCGGCGGTTTGTTCCGGTTGCGACGCGTGCCCTGCCAGGATGCGACGGACGGGACGTCCGGAGCATGAGCACCAGAGGTGCGAGAACAGGCGGAGTTCGAGTTACGACAGTTCCGTCACTGGAACCCCTCACCCGAACCGGAGCCGGATCATCCCCATCAGCATCGCCTTCGCGTCCGACGTCGCCACCTTCGACTCGTCCCGGTTCTCCCAGGTGATCGGGACCTCTACCACCCGGTAGCCGCTCCGGCGCAGCCGCCAGAGGAGTTCGACGTCGAACTCGAACCCGGTCGACCGGGTGGAAGAAAGAACTGCATCGAGCGCCTCCTTCCGGAAGGCCTTCGCACCGCACTGGGTGTCCCGGTAGTCGAGCCCGAAGAGTGCCCTGACCATGAGGTTGAAGAGACGGCTCTCGACCCGGCGCCGGAAACCCTGCCGCACGGTGAGGACCGAGCCGGGGACCCAGCGCGAACCGATGGCGCCGTCCGCGGTCGCGAGATGGTCGAAGAGGCGCTCCATCTCGGACAGGGACGTCGAGCCGTCCGCATCCATGTAGCCGACGAAGGGCGTGGCTGCCGCCTTCATGCCGGCAACGACGCCTCCCCCTTTTCCGAGCCGGGCCGGAAACGCCAGGCACCGGATACGGAGTGCCGGGTGCTCGTCAGCGAACGCACCGATGATCTCCGGGGTGGCATCGGTCCCGTCGCAGACGAAGACGAGATCGCCGGCAAAGCCCGCAATGTCTTTAAGTAGCGACCGAATCCGCCGTTCTTCGTTGTATGCGGGGATCACCAGGGTGCAGTCCACCCGGGTCACTTTGCCGCCTTCTGCATCGTTCAGCATTCGAGTTTCGTGATGATGGTGTCGGCGAACTGTGCGGCGGCTCCTGGTCCGTTCGCGGTCACGACCTGCATGTCGGCGACGACGGGAATATCGAGGAGGTTTGCTCCCGCCTTCTTCATCTCCTGCACCGCCGCCGGGCTCGCGTATACCGTCGCCTGCCGCCCGGCGAGGATGCCCGCCCGTGCCAGCACGACCGGCGCGAGACAGATGGCGGCGACGACCTTCCCCTGCTCGAAGAACGCCCTGACTGTGGCGATGAGTTTCTCGCTTCCCCAGAGATGGTCCTCTGAACCGGCGCCGCCCACAACCACGATCCCGGCGTAATCGTCGGGGTTCACGTCGTCAAACGTCATGGCAGCCTCCGCGGTGCACCCCAGCATCCCCGTGCACGTGCCGGCGACCGTAGAGGCGATATCCACGTCGATCCCCACCTCTTCAAAGGCCTTCTTCGGGACCTCCAGTTCCTCGTCCCTGAACCGTTCCGGTGCAATCGCAAGCAAGAGTTTCATACGGGTCTCCTATCAAGGATTTGTTCATAAGCGTATTGATGGTTGTGGGGCAGGGTCACCGGGACCACTGCAGCCGTAGGGCCGGGCCATGTCCCCGAACGGAAGCCGGGAGGCAACCGGATCGGCGTACCTCCGCTCCTCCCCGGGAGGAGCGGATCGCGCATGCACGGCTCCGGGACGGCGGGCAATCTCGAACCACTGCCGCAACAGGGTTTTGAAATAAAATTATTATAATAATGGTGCTATTGAAGTGCAGGCCCCGCGGTGCTACGGGACCGGGGATCTCTGCAGGAGACCTGCCCTTCAACGATAAACCCGTGTTTGGCGGTTCGCCGTAAACTCCGGGAGATTGAAGACTTCCTGCGGTCCCCGGCACGGACCGCAGCACATTCCCGGGGTGGATATGGGGAGAGGTAAACCATGCAATGCAGGACTTATTTCGGGATCATACTCCTTTCGGCACTCGCGCTCATCGCAGCCGCGGGAGCGCAGGCAGGAGACTCGACTGTTATCTGGAACCGGACCTACGGGGAACCGGAGGCCTGGGAAGCGGGATACGCAATCGTGCCGGACCCCGGAGGAGCCGGGTTCTTCCTTGCCGGGGAGACGGCGTCGCCCGGAGGGGGAAAGACGGACGCCCGGGTGAGCAGGCTGGCGCCGGAAGGCACCGAGGAGTGGAACAGGACCTATGGCGGGGAGGAGGCCGACACCGCTCGCTCCATCGTCCGGACCGCTGACGGCGACCTCCTTTTCGCCGGGAACCTCACCCTCGTCACGAACGGGACGCGGGCGGATACCGATGCCTGGATCGTGAAGATAGACCCCTCGGGCGGCGAGGTCTGGAACCGGACCTACGGCGGCCCGGACGTCAATGCCTCGGCAAACGCGGTGGTCGGGACCGATGACGGCGGTTACGTCTTCGCCGGCACCACCTCGGCCCTGGGAGCGAACGAATCCGCCGTCTGGGTGGTCCGGCTGAACGAGTCGGGTGCAGAGGTCTGGAACCGGACGTTCGGCGGAGCGGGGAACAACAGGGCGAACGCAGTCACCCGGCTTCCCGACGGCGGTTTCGCCGTTGCCGGCAGCACCGAGTCCTCGGGAGCGGGCATGGCCGATGTCTGGGTGATCAGGCTGGACGAGTCGGGTACGGAGGTCTGGAACCGGACGTTCGGCAGCCCCGACGACGACGCCGGCCGGGCGGTGATCAACACCTCGGACGGCAACCTGGTTGTCGCCGGCACGTTCACGGAGAGGCCCGACAACGAAACGTTCGATACCGATGCCCTCCTCATCAAGCTCACGGCTGACGGGGATATCGTCTGGAACTGGATCTACGGGGACTTCGGCGTGGACGAGTCGGCGGCGGACGTCGTCGAGACCGCGGACGGCGGCTACCTCTTCGCCGGGGAGACGGGTTACTCCGGTTTGGATGACACCGATGCCTGGCTTGTTAAGACCGACGCCGAAGGAGCGGTGGCGTGGAGCAGGATCTTCGGGGGGCAGAATCCCGGCGATCGGGCCGCCTCGGTTCTCGAGGTCGCCGCCGGGGAGCACGTCTTCGCAGGGACCTTCAACGCCACGGAGAGGGGAGGATCGGTGAATACGGACGCCTGGGCGGTGAGACTGGGGCCGGAGCCCACGCCGACGCCGACACCAACGCCGACCCCGACTGCAACCCCGACGCCTGCGCCCACGGTACCTCCTGCCAAACCCTCGAAAGCACCGATTGTTTCCCGGGAGCCGCCGGCACCGGCCCCAACGGTGACGACGCCGGTGCCGGCTGCATCACCGGCGCCGACCACAGTGCCTACGGGGTTCCCGACGTCCGGGCCCACCTGGACAACGGTACCCACCGGCGCGCCGACGGCGACGGCGACGGCCATGCCGTCACCGACCGGAACGCAGGATAATGATGACGACGACAATGACGACGACGATGATAACGGGGACGACAACAGCGATTCGCTCTCGGGGATGGTCTGGTACGACCTGAATGCTAACGGCATTCTCGACCCCGGCGAGCCGGGCATCCCCGGCATCAGCGTGCGGCTGATCGGGGAGCGGACCATGATGGACTACACCATCACCGGCCCGGACGGGTCGTACCGGTTCGGTGACGTCGCCCCCGGCAGGTACGCCGGCACCGAGTTCGTCCTGCCGGACGGCTTCTCCTGCACCATCTCGGGGCTTGACAACCATGCCGCTCCTCTCGACGGGAATGTGGCATATGCCGAAGTGGTGGACGGGCGGCGGATCCTGAACGCCGGCCTCACCGGGAGTCCCTTCCCCCTGACCCCGGCGGCGGCCTACGGGTGGGTGCTCGGGACGACCTGGAGCGACGGTAACCTGGATGGTGTCAGGGACGAAACCGACGGCCTGACGGACGTCGAGGTCACCCTCCTGGATGCAGGCGGGAATGTGGCGGCATCGGCCCGCACCGGCTATCATGACAGTTACTTCTCTATGTACCTCTTCGGCCCCCTCCCGCCCGGGGAGTACTCCCTCGCGTTCACCCCGCCGGACGACTACATCTTCACGAGCACCGGCGGCGACAGCCACGCCGATCCGTCGACCGGGACGACGGCTCCGTTTACGGTCGGCGGGGGTGATATGGTTGTCAGGGATGCGGGGCTGGTCCCCTCCCCTGCCCCGCCTCCGGGCGACGCGCCCGGGGGGCCGGTGAATGAGGCCGATGCGGCTGCCCGCGATGAGAAGAACGATGTCGCCGACGCGACGGACGATGATCCGGGCGGGCCGGCCGTGACCGATGATCCGCAGGCCCCGGAGGATGATGCCGGTGACGACCGGCAGATGACCGGAGAAGATGACAGCGACGACCGGAAAGAGAAGAAAGAGGATAAAGGCGACCGAACGAAGGTAAAAGAAGACGATGATGACCGGAGAGAGAAAGAAGATAATGATGACGATGATGAGCGGAAGGAAGTAAACGAAGACGATGATGAAGAACGAAAGGAGGTAAAAGAAGACGACGATAAAGACCGAACGAAGGCAGAAGATGACGATGACAAAAAGGAGGCGGAGGAGGATGACGAAAGCAGATCCGACCGGGAGGAGAACGTAAGACGGAATGACGGCGACAGGGAGGAAGATGATTAATCGGAGCGGACAAGGCGCCGATAGACAACAAACGTGCGCGCTCTTCCTGTAGTTTCCTGCACATCGTGGTTTACTGCTTCCGATCATTTGGGGTTGCAGAGGCCGGGTTATTCTCTGCTTTCATGTCTGGCTTCGTATTGGCTGCTAAAGTGAAGTCCTCTCCTCCCGGGCCCTATCGTCCGGCAGCATAAAAATATTAATATATTATAATGCCAATTAGGAGTCGAACCCCGGACTGGTACCGGGTCGGAGAAAATTCCGGCCTGTCCGGCCGCCGAAAGACAGCAGATACGAACAATGCATTCTTTCGGGGGGTTACACGCCCGGAGGGTCTTCACGGCATCCGGGAAATGAGGTGAGCCGATTGAGATATATCAGCGTTCTTGTAGTCATCATCGTATCAGCGTTCGTCTTCGGTTCGATCGCAAGCGCCGCAGTCCCGGCGGGCCCGGGTACAGGGTATGAAAAGACCGTCGGCACGATCGGAGGAACAATCTTCCTGGACGCCGACGCAAACGGTATCCAGGATGCCGGCGAGTGGGGTATGAGCGGCGTTGCCGTCCACCTCCTCGACGTCGCGGGGGAGAGGATCGCGACGGCGGAGACGTTCTCCCATGCCTGTGAAGGGCTCTACATCTTCAGCGGCGTCCTCCCGGGTAATTACACCGTCGAGGTCGTCCTGCCGGAAGGGTACGCCTTCACCATTCCCGGGCAGGGAGCACCCGGCGCGACGGCGAGCACCGTTGATACGGTCAACGGAACGACCACCGCCATCAACCTGACAGAAGAGGTGATCGCGGCGAGCGACCTCGTCGTCAGGGATGCCGGTCTGGTGGCGGCCGAAGGCTGACGGCGGCCGCACCACCTATTTTTACTGGTGCTCCGCGACGTGCTGCCGGAGCATCGTGCCGGGCCTGTAGCGGTCGGCGATCTCGAGCGCCGTCGCCCGAAGGGCCGCGTGCTCGGCGATACAGGTCTCCGGCGGAGCCGCCTTTCGGAGGATCTGGGAGGTGTTCTCGGTTATCTGGATAAGCTCCGTGGCTATCAGGGCATTGAGCCAGAGGAGGTCCCGGAGCATCTCTTTGAGTTCTTCGTCCTGGTTCATGGGTAAAGGTAGGCAGTGCTCCCACATCAATCGTGCCGAACCGGCCGGTCGAACAGAAGGTTGATTGACCTCGCCGGGAAATACTAGAATGAATATGGGTATGCAGTTTCTGGAGTTCGCCCAAGTCTGCGAGCACCTCGAGGGGATACCGGGACGCCTGGAGATGATCGAGCAGGTCGCCGCCGTCCTGCCCCGGCTCGACGACGACGAACTCCCCGTCTTTGTCCGGTTCGTCATGGGCAGGGTCTTCCCCGACTGGAGCCCGAAAAAGCTCGGCGTCGGCCCGAACCTCCTCTACGACGCCGTGGCCTACGTCGTCGGGACAAAGAGGGAGACGGTCCGCGAAGCGATCAACGCGACCGGCGATGCCGGCCTCGCCGTCGAGAGGCTCCTTGCAAAGAAAGAGCAGACGTCGTTTTTCGTCCAGGAACTCCAGCTCATCGAGGTCTACCGGGAGTTCGAGCGGATGGCTGCCGCCGAAGGGCAGCGGTCGCAGCGGGAGAAACTCCGCGTGGCGCAGGGCCTCTTCGGTAACGCCCGCCCGCTCGAGGGCCGTTACCTCGCGCGGCTGATGCTCGAGGAGCTCCGGATCGGCATGGGCGAGGGGAACGTCCGCGACGCCGTTGCGCGGGCGTTCGAGATCGACGTCCGCCTTGTCGAGCATGCCCACCAGGCGATGAACGACCTCGGGGAGGTGGCCCTTCTTGCCCGGCGTGACCCGGACGCGCTCTCCCGCGTGACGATCGAGCCCTTCCGGCCGGTGAAGATGATGCTCGCGCAGACGGGCACCATCGCCGCCCAGATTGAGGATCACGGCGAGGTGGCGGTCGAGTACAAGTACGACGGGAGCCGGTTCCAGTTCCACAAGGTGGGCGACGTCTGCCGGATCTACTCGCGGAAACTGGAGGACGTCACGGGGAGCCTCCCCGACATCGCACGCCTCCTCATGGAGGCCACCGATCACGACGTGATCCTGGACGGGGAGGCGGTTGCCGTCCGCGACGGGAGGCCCATGCCGTTCCAGTACGTGATCCGGCGGTTCCGGCGCAAGCACGAGATCGACTCGATGATGGAGAAGATCGAGCTCGTGCCGAGGGTCTTCGATATCCTCTACCTGGACGGGGAGACGCTGATGGATCGCCCTCTCGAAGAGCGGCGCAAGGCCCTCGAAGAGATGCTCGGCGCACATGTCGCGGAGCAGTTTCTGGTCGGCGACGCGGCCGCGGCGGAGGCGATCTACGCCGATGCCTTAAACCTCGGTCACGAGGGCGTGATGGTGAAGGTCCCCGGCTCGCCCTACACCCCGGGCGTCCGGGGCCGGCTCTGGGTGAAGGTGAAACCCGGTGTCGAGACCCTCGACCTCGTGGTCGTCGGGGCCGAGTGGGGCGAAGGCCGGAGAGCCGGGACGTTCGGCTCGTTCCTGCTCGCGGTCCAGGACCAGGGCCGGCTCCTCCCTGTGGGCAAGGTGGCGACCGGGATCACGGATGAGGTGCTGGCCGAACTCTACGCCCTCTTCAAGGACAAGGTGCTCGCCCATTCCGGAAAAGAGGTCATGCTTGAGCCGGAGGTGGTCTTCGAGGTGGGCTACTCCGAGATCCAGACGAGCCCGAACTACGAGAGCGGCTATGCGCTCCGGTTCCCGCGGTTCGTCCGTGTGCGCGAGGACAAGAGCGTCGACGAGGCCGAGACCCTCGATATGCTCGTCGAGCGCTACGCCCGGCAGAAGAATGGGCAGGGGTCTTTTTAAAAATCGCTTTTGCTGAACCCTCTCCTGTTTATTCCAGATGGTCG
>JASGMC010000121.1 GCA_030156625.1 Methanoculleus sp. | reverse complement strand
GATCGCCTACGCGAAACTCCACGACTGCACGGTCATCGGCCCGAACTGCCCGGGGCTCCTCTCGCCGGGGGAGTGCAAACTCGGGATCATGCCGGCCCATCTCGCCACCCGGGGAGATGTCGGCGTCGTCTCCCGGAGCGGCACCCTCACCTACGAGGTGGTCGACGAACTCACCCGTGCCGGCATCGGCCAGAGCACGGTGGTCGGGATCGGCGGCGACCCGGTGATCGGCCAGACGTTCGTCGACGTCCTCGCCCGGTTCGAGGACGACCCCCATACGAAGGCCGTCGTCGTCATCGGCGAGGTGGGGGGCAACCTCGAAGAGGAGGGGGTCCGGTCGACCGATCTGCCGGTCGTCACCTACATCGCCGGCGTGAGCGCCCCGCCCGAAAAAAGGATGGGCCACGCTGGTGCGATCATCGAGGGAGGCGAGGGCGACGCACGGTCCAAGGTCCGGCGGCTTGCCGCCCTCAACATCCCCGTCGCATCCCGGCCCTCGGAGATACCGGGACTTATCAGGGAGGTGCTATGAACGGCGACCTGATGCTTGCAACCGCCTGTGAGGTGGCGAAGAAGATCGGGGCGCTGGCGGTCGTCTCGTTCGTCGACCCGATCCCGCTCCCCCCCGGCACGCCCGATATCCCGATCATCCGGGTGCAGGAACTCCAGCTCGATGTCTTAAAAGACCTCACCATGCACGACATCCTGGAGGTGAGCGAGCGGCACATGCTGGACGCCGCAGTCCACCTCTATCTCCGGCGCAACCTGGAGAGCGGCCTCGTCGTCGGCGTCTTTCCTCACGCCATCATCATCTACGACATCGAGGAGGGGAAGAACTTCATCAACCTCAAGGACTTCTCCGACATCGTCCCCCGCGAGGTGCTCCACGCGGCCCTCACGCTGGCCCTCGAGATCGCGGTCGAAGGAAGGGAAGGACGGTCTATCGGCACCGCGTTTATCGTAGGAGACCCGGAGGAGATCTTCCGGCACTCCCACCAGGCGATCATCAACCCCTACCAGGGGCAGCCCGCCGCCCTCCGGGACATCAAGAACCGGGATAACTGGGAGAGTGTCAAAGAGTTCGCCCAGCTCGACGGCGTCTTCGTCATCGACAAGAACGGCGAGGTACGGTCGGCGGGGCGCTACCTGGACGTCACCGGGCGGGGCATCTCTCTCCCCGGGGGCCTCGGGGGGAGGCACCGCGCAACCGCGTCCATTACGCACGAGATCCCGGTCATCGGCATCACTGTCTCCGAGAGCGGGGGCATGGTGCGCATTTTCAGGGACGGAAACTGCAAAATCAGCATCCGTTCAGACATCCGCCTCCGGAGTGACGGTTAGAAATGGTTATATGAATTGCAATCATTTCTCTTATCACACTTTAGAACTACGGTGGATTTGATGACCAGGAACATCAGCGTAGAAGGGCTTGACCAGATCCCGATCGAGAAGCAGCGGATCGAACTGGTGGAGCGCAAGTGCCTCGGGCACCCGGACAGCCTCGCAGACGGTATCGCGGAGTCGATCAGCCGGGCACTCAGCAGGTCGTACCTGGAAGAGTGCGGCAGCGTCCTGCACCACAACACCGACCAGGGGGAGGTCGTTGCGGGGGAGTCGCTCCCGAGGTTCGGCGGCGGCACGATCACAAGGCCGATCTACTTCCTCATATCAGGGCGGGCCACGAAGACCTTCAACGGCGTGAACATCCCCGCAGACGCGATCGCCGTCGAGGCGGCACGGGACTACGTCAGGAAGATCCTCCCCACCATCAACATGGAGCGTGAGATCATCGTCGACTGCCGGATGGGAAAGGGGTCGACCGACCTGCAGGACGTCTTCCGGTCCTGCGAGGGGAAAGTCCCGCGGGCGAACGACACCTCGTTCGGTGTCGGGCACGCGCCGTTCAGTGAGGCGGAGAGCATTGTCCGGGGCGTCGCCGCGTTCATCGACGGCACGCTCCGCCCGAAGTATCCCGTCATCGGCCAGGACTGCAAGATCATGTGCCTGCGCGACGGCGATGCCATCACCCTCACCATCGCCATGGCGTTCGTGGACCGCTACTGCTCGAGCATCGCCGAATACATCGAGCAGAAGAACTTCCTGACCGAACAGATCACGGCGGTCGCAAAGCAGTTCACCACGAGAGCGGTCAACGTCGCCATCAATACCGCCGACGACCTCGAGAGCGCCAGCGTCTTCCTGACGGTCTCGGGAACTTCGGCCGAGATGGGCGATGACGGGTCTGTCGGCCGCGGCAACCGCGCGAACGGGCTGATCACCCCGAACCGCCCGATGAGCATGGAGGCAACGAGCGGCAAGAACCCGATCAACCACATCGGAAAGATCTACAACCTCCTCGCGACCCAGATCGCACAGGACTGCGTCGCGAGGGTCGACGGCATCGAGGAGATGTACGTCCGTATGCTCTCCCAGATCGGCCACCCGATCGACCAGCCGCACGTGGCAAGCGCCCAGATTCTCACGAAACCGGGTGTCAATATCAACTCTATCGAGCCCGATATCGAGGCGATCATCGACGGGTGGCTGGAGAAGACCCCCACCATCACCGAAAAGGTCATCAGGGGAGAACTCTCCACTTTCTGACCTTCCCGGAGTTGTTGCAACCCATGAGTAAACCGTTATCCCGGCAGCCCGGGTCCGGACCCGGGCTCGTTCGTCTCGCCATCCCGAACAAAGGGAGAATTGCCCAGCCCATCAACGAGTTGATCGAGAAGAGCGGCCTCCATCTGGTTGACGGGGGAGAGCGAAGGCTCATCACCCGGACCCGCGACCCGAACGTGGAGATCCTCTTCGCCCGTCCGATCGATATACCGGAGTACGTGGCGAGCGGCGTTGCCGACCTCGGCATTACCGGAAGGGATATGGTCATGGAGCGGGGTTCGGCGGTCGAGCAGGTACTCGACCTGCAGACCGGCAGGGCCACGCTCGTCGTCGCCGTGCCGGAGGAGTCCGGCATCGAGACCGTCGCCGATCTCGCGGGGGCAACGGTGGCGACCGAGTTCCCCGCAATCACCCGCTCGTTCTTTGCCGGGCACGGGGTCGCCGTGACGGTGGTGACCGTCGGGGGGGCATGCGAGGCGACGCCGCACCTCGGGATCGCCGACGCCATCGTCGACCTCTCCTCCTCGGGCACGACGCTGCGGACGAACCACCTCCGCGTCATCGACGAGGTTCTCGCCTCCACGACGGTCCTGGTGGCGAACCCCGCCTCTCTCGTGGAGAAGAGGGAGAAGATCGACGAGATCGTCCTTGCCCTCGAGAGCGTCATCCGGGCAAAGGGACAGTGCTACCTGATGATGAACGTCCACCGGAACGCCCTTGCGGACGTGAGAGAGGTGCTGCCCGGCCTCTCCGGCCCGACGGTGATGGACGTGGCATCCGACGAAAATCTGGTCGCCGTTCACGCTGTCGTGAAAGAAGAGCGGGTCTACCAGTTGATCAACCAGTTAAAGCGGGCCGGCGCAAAAGACATATTAGTCATGCCCATCGAACGGATCATACGCTGTGAGCATGGAGATCTATCCTGCAGTTGATATCCTGGACGGGCGGTGCGTGCAGCTCGTGCAGGGACGGCCGGAGGCGGCGACGGTCTACGGCGACCCGGCCGCCTGGGCGCGCCGGTGGCTCGAAGAGGGAGCGGACGGGCTCCACGTCGTCAACCTCGACGGGGCGTTCGGCCGGGCGCAGAAGAACGCCGACCTGATCCGGGCCTTCACCCGCGAGACGGACACTTTCGTCGAACTCGGCGGCGGTATCCGGAGCGTGGAGGACGCCGCCGGATGGCTTGACGCCGGCGTCGACCGGGTGATCCTCTCGACCCTGGCCGTCCGGTCGCCGGATGTCATCCGGACGCTTGCCGACGAGTTCGGAAGCGTTCGGGTCATGGCCGGAATCGACGCCCGGGGAGGCGAGGTGATGATCGAGGGGTGGGAGCGCCCGGCAGGCAGTTACCTCTCCTGGGCGGAGCGGTTCGAAGACCTCGGCGCAGGATCGCTCCTCTACACGAACGTGGACGTGGAGGGGCTCCAGCAGGGGATCGCCATAACACCTGTGACGGACCTTCTCGCGAGAGCGAGGGTCCCGGTCGTCGTCTCGGGCGGAATATCGAGCGCCGAAGACGTCGCGGCGCTTCGGGAGGCGGGAGCGGCCGGGGCGGTGCTCGGATCGGCCCTCTACGCAGGGAAAGTGCGGCTTTCGGAGGCCATGGAGGCGGCGCATGCGGAAGAATGAGGTTCACCGGACCACGAAGGAGACCGATATCACCCTCTCCCTCGACCTCGACGGCACCGGAGCCGGGACCATAGAGACCGGGATACCGTTCTTCGATCACATGCTGGCGTCGTTTGCCCGCCACGGCCACATAGACCTCACCGTCCGGGCGGCCGGCGACCTCGCGGTGGACGCCCACCACACCATCGAGGACATCGGGATCGTCCTCGGGATAGCCCTTGCCGAAGCGGTCGGCGACGGGAAGGGGATCACCCGGTTCGCCGACGCCGCCGTCCCGATGGACGAGGCGCTCGCCCGGGTGGCGCTCGATCTGGGCGGCCGGGGCTACCTCGTCTTTGAGGCCGCCTTCTCGCCGGCAGGCCCGGGCGGCATCCCCGGCGACCTCATCGAGCACTTCTTCTACAGTCTCTGCAACCATGCCGGGATCACCGCCCACATCACGGTCACGGGCAGGAACGACCACCACATGTGCGAGGCGGGGTTCAAGGCGTTTGCACGGGCGCTCCGGGCAGCCGTGGCAATCGACCCCACAATAGGCGACGTGCCGAGCACCAAAGGCACGCTGTGAACCCGGGGGAGAGACAACTTTTTTTGACCGGGGCGCAGAACCCGGTTTCTCCGGGAGAGAGAACTCACCTCAACAACGACGTATCGGCCTTTAAGACCTGTGTTGTGCGACGGATGCTGCGATCCCATACCGAAGCATAACCGGGCTGGAATCGCAGATATGTGTGTCTGACACCCATTGGCAGCGTGAACACGGGGTGTACAGCACGGGATGCTCGTGAGATGTCGGAAGCGCCCGGGATGCGAACTCCACAGTATCATCAGTTGCAAATCTCATCCACGGATTTCAGGTGGACTACGCACCCTCGGTGCTCGAGCTCCGGTTCTACGAACCGTCGCTTATCGCCACGCGGGGAGAGCGACTGGCCAGAGGTGCGATGTTCCGGAGAACGACTGTCCGTAGGATGCGATGGCCCGTAGGGTGCGACGTTCCAACGGAATGCGACTGCCCTATGGGCAGGAGTTTGAGCACCGATAGGTGCGAACGGAGCATGAGAAGCCGTCAGGCTTCGAGTCCGGAGCTTGAGAAACCCGAAGGGTTTCGGACAGGTCTTCGAGGTGCGAGCGTAGCGAGCATGAGCACCGTCAGGCGGGGAGGAGGGCACGCCCTATCCCGGCAGCCACTACCCACAACACTCAGCACACGGATCCCCGGAGCAGCAGTCACGATACCGTCCACAAGGAGATCGATAAAGCGTCTATCCTGCCGGAGATGGATCAGAAAGGGGGCTCGGAGGGCCCCCGATAAAGAGAAGAGAAAACAGTCGACTTACGCGGACTTAACCGCGAGGTCGACGTCTTCTGCCTTGATCGTCTTGCGTCCCGCGTGCTGGGCAAGCCTGTTGGCTTCCCTGGTCAGCTCGGCGATGTACGCCTCAGCCTTGGTAACCAGTGCGGCAGCAGCGTCGCTGCCCACTCTCTCAGCACCATTCTTCTTTGCGATACGAACAACCGCAGCAATAGGTAGATCTGCCATAATCTAATTCCTTTCTACGTCTTAGACGCC
>JASGMC010000120.1 GCA_030156625.1 Methanoculleus sp. | reverse complement strand
CCGGTGCTCTCGTGCGAGACGTTGCACCTCACCGAGCATATCCCCGTTCAACGCCCCTCCCCCGCTCGTCTGGACCATCCGCACCGTCGCAGTCGTCGGGACTGACTCCGCATGCCCCGCATCCAGCGGCCAGAAGAACGCGGCGCACCAGCAGTCGGCGGCCTGGTACTCTTTTGCATACTCGGGTGAGGCGATCAGCCGCTCGTACTCGGCCTTCTTCGCCTCGACGCTGTCGGGGTCGTCCTCGGAAGCCTCCGCGAGCGCCGCAAACCGCCCGGCACAGGTCTCCAGCACCCTCGACCCGGAAGAGAACTCCTCAAACGTCCGGGTCTGCCGCTGCTCCCTGTTCGCCGCCTTGACCCGCTTTGCGACATCCTTTGAATCCCCCTCCACCGGCGTATACGCATCGTCCGGGATGCCCCCCGCGATCAACTCCGGCGTCGCCCCCACGAGCGAGTTCCCGCACCTGATATGGTGGTCGAGGAACGAGAGCGGCTTATCCCCCACGAGCGCGTTGATCCAGAGCGAGACCTTCGCGAGTTCCACCGCCATCGGGTTCAGGTCAACCCCATAGATGCAGTGGGAGAGCACGTCGCGCCGGGCCGCCTGCACCTCCACAGCGGAAGGGAGTTCCGTCCCCGCACGGATCTTCGCCAGCTCCCGGCCGAGCCGGTTTGAGGCCGCGATCAGGAAGGCACCGCTTCCGCACGCCGGGTCGCAGACCCGGATCGAGAGCAGCGCCTTCTCCCTCGCCGCGGGGTCCGGCCCCGCACGGGAGAGCCGATCGGCGATCACCGGGTCAAGAGCGCTCTTGATCAACTCCGCGATCAGGTCAGGGTTCGTGTAGTACGACCCCGTCGTCTTCCGCTCCGAACCCCGGGGGTCCAGAATGAACTCCCCCGGCCGGTACTCCCGCCCTCCGACCTCCTCGAACCCCGTGGTGATCCGCGGGGTGTAATCAAGCAGACTCTCGTAGATCGCCCCGATCTCCTCCACAGAGAGGTCAGCGTAACTGATCCGCTGGCGGCCGTGGTACCTCTGCCCCCTTCCGGTCTCCGGCACCGTCCAGGTCAGCGAGCGGATCGCGTTCATCAGAGCAGTGTTCCGGCACTTCGCGTCCTTCAGGAACCGGGCCCCGTCGTTTGAAAAGAGAATCCCGTCGAACGCATTCACCCCGAGTTCGGGCACCCCCTCCTCGAGCATCCGAAACGTCACAGAGAGCCCTTCCCAGAGATCGGTGTTCCGGTCGTCCCGCCCCTCAAACGCATCCACCCGCTCCCGGAGCGACGTGATCGAGTACTCCTCAAGGAAGAGATCCCTGTGTTTCCCACCGCCGCCGAGCATCCCCCGCTGCTCAGCAAAGAGCATGAAGATGATCCGGTACACCACCGTCAGGATCTCCTGGTAGTATGCCCGGCACGCCTCCTCATCGCCCCGCAGCCGCTCGATCAGCGCTCCGTCCAGGAACCCGTTCCCGAGTTCCTCGATCGCCCGGACCACGTTCGCCCGCAGGCTCTCGCCGATCTTCTCCCCCGCCTGGCGGCTCACCTCATAGTACTCCTCCAGCGGCTCCTTGCCGGTCGCAGGATCGCGGGCAAACCGGCTCGCGTGGCAGAACCGGTAGAGCGCAAGGAACTCAGGGAAACTCCGGTTCAGGAAGATCCCCTCGAGGTCAAACTCGATGTATCCGGGAACCGTCGTGTGATGGTAATCTCGCAGGATCCGGATCACCGTCTCGTTCATCAGCACCGCCCAGGTAGCGTCATGCCGGTTCAGGCAGTCCTGCAGGGCATCATGCGGTGAAGGCTCCCCGCGGGATGGGCGGGCGTCGGGGTCCGTCCCCGGCGGAAGGATATGGATCACCGGAGGTTTCGGGATACCCTCGCGGGCGAACCATCCCCTGTGGGAGAACCGGTACTTCAATCGATCGCTGATCACGATCTGCTTCGTCGTGGACATCGGCTCGAACCCGAGCGCATCCAGCACCGGGCGCTGCCAGAGACGCCTGACCTCATCCGCACTCATCCTCCCGGCCCGGATATCCAGGAACTTCTCATCAAACCGGCGGAGGAGACGACCCCATACATCCAGGACCTGCGCAAGGAACTGCGCCTCATCCTGCGGCGGAAGATCCTCTTCCAGCCAGGGCCGCACGAACGTCATCGGCCGGGCATACTCAAACCCGTGCTCCTCATCCTGCAGCAGGGAGGCAAAATGCTCCGTGACGATCCCGCCCGAGACGCGGACAAAGGACTGCTCCCTGCTCCTCATCGCCGCACCCCCGCCGCCGGCACCGGCTCAAGCAACCGCAGCGATATCAGGTCGTGAGAGGCGACCGAGACCTCGGCAGCGCCGGAAAGCCACTCGGGATCGGGGTAGACCACCGCGAGCTGCTCCCGGAGCGCCTCCCGCTCGGCCACCAGTTCCTGGCGCCGGGCCTCGATCCGCCCGGCAAAGACCGGTGACCACGTCTCCTCGGCAAGCGCCCGGGCAAGGTGCTTCTTCACGCTCGCCTCTCGCCCGGGGGGCAACGGCACCATCTCCACACGGTCGAGAGCGGCGGCCTCCTCCTCGCCCGGGAAAGACCCCGTGACCAGATCGCAGGCTACCGGCACGATCTCCTCCACCAACGAAGGGCGTACCCCGCCGATACTGTAGCGAACGAGGAAATGATATAATGCCGTCACGTGCGCCACATCCGGGGTCGCCACCACGCAGACCCTCCCATACATCTTTGTCTCCGGCGAGAAGACATCCCGCTTGATGAGCTCGATCAGGCGGCGCACCACCGGATGGCCCGTGTTCAGTTGCTCAATGCCAGTCTCCTGAAGAGCAATCCGCTTCTCGAACGTAGCCTTCTGAATAACCTCCGGAACACCGGGCATCACCAGAGCATCGGAGAGCAGAATCCGCAACGTCCGGTTACGATCATGGTTCTGTGTGATCGTGCAGCCGTAGCGGGTAAGCCCGTACCTCACGAAACGCTCGAAGTCCTCCTCAGTCCCGATAACCTCCTCCGAAAGCGCCATCCGTGCCCGGACATCAGTAAGGTCGACAGCTGTCTGCCCATAGAAACTCTCGTTCCTGATCTTCTCGATCACCTCCTCTCCAAACGGGTCAACTACCCGCTTCGAACCGGAATCCTCCCGATACGAATCAAACAACGTCCGCTGTGCCGGCGGCAGGTCAACGTCCAGCCCCATCTCCCCGATAAGGGAGATCACATCTGCATCGTCGCCGAAGAACGGTGGCGAGAAACCGTAATCCTCCCTGATCTTCTGCGCCTTCTCATACAGCACCCGGAGAATCTTTGCATCGAGCGTATCCCGCATCACAAACGTCCGTATATGCACCTCGCGCTCGGGCTGCCCGTACCGGTCCAGCCGACCGTTCCGCTGTTCAAGCCGGTTCGGGTTCCACGGCAGCTCGTAGTGGATGACCTGGTTGGCCATATGCTGGAGGTTCACCCCCTCGCTGATGCAGTCGGTCGCAACCAGAACACCGTACTCCGCCTCGATGAACGCCTCCATCACCTCGCGCCGTTTCTTCTCGTTCAGGTCGCCGTACACGGCAAACACGTGCGCAGGATCGATGCTCTTCAGCTTCTTCGGTATCTCTCTCGCGAGATAGTCCAGCGTATCCTTGTACCGGGTGAAGATCAGGACCTTCCGCGGGCCGTACTGTCCTCGCATTGCCAGGTCCAGGTAGCCGTTTCTCCGGGTGAGTTCCCGGAGCTTGCTGTCCTTTGCCGGGGTCACGTCCCGTGCCAGCTTCATCAGGTCCCGGAGACGCTTCGCTTCCGCTTCCAGTGCCGTCAGGCTCCCGTAAACCACCTGGTCGAGACGCTCGGACGCCTCCTCATCCGAGAGATCATCGTCCCCTTCTTCATCAAGGGCGACCGCCTTCGCATGCCCCTCCGAGATAGCCTGCTCCGGCCTATCGTCCTTATCGCGGATCTTCTCCTCGATCCGTTTGAGCCGGTTCTCAAGCGATATCTGTAGCGCACGTGGGGAGGAGAGCCCCCGGCGGTGGAGATGCAGCACCACCCATCGCGCCATCGTCCGGACTTCGGCACGGTCACCCCGACGTGCCAGATCGAGCAGACCCGTTCCATAGTTACTGAGTTCGCTTATGATCGCGTGTTCCTCGGGGAACGCCAGATCGACGACAACCTCTTTCTGGTCGCGGGCAGGGAAGGGATTATCCTCGACAGCGTGGGCGCTGAACCAGTCAACCACATCTTTTCGCCGCCGCTGGCAGACATGGTCTTTCGCAACCTCCCGGTTGATAACCGGCTCGTGCGGCGGGCCGGTTACAATCCCGCAGTCGAGCATGTCAAGGAGGCTGGCAAAGGTATCGGTATAGCCGTTATGGGGTGTCGCGGTGAGCAGCAGGAGATGTTTTGTCTGCTTCGCGACCTCTTTCGCCAGGGTGTGCCGGAGCATGCCAGTGCTCTCCTTCTCGGCACTCTGGTGGGGTTTTGCGGCGAGATGTGCCTCATCAATGATCACAAGATCCCAGCCCGCGCTGATCGCAAAGGGGCGGATCCGCTCGGATTTGATGTAGTCTATGGAGGTGATGATGCACGGATAACAGTCCCAGGGGTTCGCCCCCGGTGGAATGCCCCTCTCAAGGCCGCGGAGATGCACCGACGAAAAGATCTTTGCATCAATCTGGAAGAAGTACCGGAGCGCATCCTTCCACTGCTCCCGAAGATTCTGCGGGCAGATGATGAGGATCCGGGATGCCAGATTCCGGGACTTCAGTTCGGAAACGATAAGTCCGGCCTCGATTGTCTTACCAAGCCCGACATCATCGGCGATCAGCATTCGGACCCGCTCCCCCTGGTTCAGGGCCATGATTACGGGAGCCAGTTGATACTCTGTCGGGATGACCGCACTCTTCCGCAGGCTCATCAGCGGCGCAGTCCCGTGCACCATGGAATACCGGAACGCCTGCACCAGCAGACGGTTGGTGGCGACATCGCCGACTATCTCCGGGTCCGGCGGATGAATCATCCCCCTCTCAATCCTTTCAAACGGCGTGAAGAAACGATGCTGCTCTGCGGAATCGCTATCGATACAGGTCGCGCAGAGGACGTCTCCATCGACCGAGTCAACCCGCCACAAACGGCTCCTTAACGATACAATATCTCCTGAACGATATCCCATAGAATCACCGGGTTCGAAACCCCTGGAGGGGCAGGCGGAATCAGATGAACGATCTTTTTCCAGACACCATAAGCAATTCTCTTTTATTCCAGGAGAACAAGTGTCTCTCATGGAGCACTGGCTTGCAATATCCAACCGGGATAATTCGAAGATCGTAATGAAGAAACATATCTGGGGTGTTCCGAAACGGCACATCAGCACGATTAATAAGACGAAACCCGGTGATACCCTCCTTGTTTATGTCGGGCAGCAGGTGGTCGACAGGGACACCACACTCCCGCCGGCGATCACCGGGTGCTTTGAAATCACCTCAGAGGTCTATGAGGATGCCAAACCAATCTTCACCGCCCCCTTAAAACTCGGCGCCGAGATTTTCCCACTCCGGATCAAACTCAGACCCATCAAGATCTTCGATCCCCCGATTGAATTCAAAACACTTATCCCAGAATTAAAATTCATCACTAACAAGACACAGTGGTCCGGGCATATCAGGGGTCAGGCGATGCGAACCATCCCTGAAGAGGACCACCAGTTGATAATGAACCAGGGGAAATAGAGGATGAACATGAGCACTATCACCGGCGTCACCTTCCCGGTCCCGAAGAAATACATCCCACGGTTCTTCAAGGACAAAAAGACCGTCTTCATCAAGCCCGCCACCGTCTTCAAGGAA
>JASGMC010000017.1 GCA_030156625.1 Methanoculleus sp. | reverse complement strand
GAGGGGGGCATACCCCCCTCCCCTGTCTCCACCCCATAAAGGAGGCGTGTAACCCCCACCCGAAGACCTCCGGTCTTCTTGAGCTCCGGACGTGCCGTCCGTCGCACTCCACCCGGCCTCCGGCCTCCTCGGTCGCACCTGCGGTGCTCAAACTCCTGCCTTTCGGCCAGTCGTTCCCCGCCCCGGGGGGCGAGGGCAGTGCAGGGCGATAGCCGACGGAACTCCGTATTCGGGAGGCCAGTGAACACAATCCCTCAGTTCCAACTTAACCATGATTTTCATGCGAACTACTGTACTGAAAAGAGGAAGTTTGGGGTATTCTCATCAACATCTATCGGTTCTTCCACGTCATGTCGCCAGTTCCTTTGATGTGAAAATCCGGTACCTGTCGCTTCCACCAAGCGCGAACAGATAACAGCGCAACGAAAACCATGATCATTGCTATGACAGCAATCCAGAAATGGATCTCATCGATATGGGTATGCATACGGAAGGAAGGATCGAAGAGTGCGATTCTAAAGAGAACAAGTGAGATAAAGAGATACAGACCAACTGAGGCAATGGGATGATGCGTCGAGAACCGCTCGAACTTTCTATAGGCGGTTGAAAGTGTTGAGCGACTTGGTTTCCGTTTTTTGCTATAAGGGTGACGACGATGAGGCTTTTTTCCCATACGAAAAACGCTTATCGCATGGGGAGTTTAATCTAACGATTTAATATCACACGCGAGATCGTGCGCAGGTATTATCATCCCCGTGATAAATTAACAAATCTCGCGAGTGTTTGCAACGAGAGATAGTACGTATCAATTAGTTATGAGGTAATAAGTATGGTTTCACCGTTTGTTCTGGTCAACCTCAAGACCTATCAGGAAGGTATGGGCAGCAACGCTCACCGGATCGCCGCTGCGGCCGAGACCGTGGCGAAAGAGAGCGGCGCCGTCATCGGCATCGCGCCGGTCTTCACCGAGATTCACCCGATGAGCCACCACTACGCGATACCCGTCTACGCCCAGCACATCGACGCGATCACCCCCGGCGCCCATACAGGCCATATTCTCCCGGAAGCCGTCAGGTCGGCGGGCGCACGCGGCACCCTGATCAACCACTCCGAGCGCCGCCTCACCCTGGCCGATATCGACGCCTGCGTCCAGGCTGCACGGAGGCTCCACCTCGAGTCGGTCGTCTGCACCAACAACGACTCAACGAGCGCCGCCGCCGCAGCGCTCGGGCCGGACTACGTGGCGGTCGAACCCCCGGAGCTGATCGGAAGCGGGGTCTCGGTCTCGAAGGCCGACCCGGGGATCATCGAGCGGTCGGTCAATGCCGTCAGGACGGTGAACCCGGACGTGAAAGTCCTGACCGGGGCAGGCATCCAGTCGGGCGAATGCGTGAAGATCGCCATCGACCTCGGGACCTGCGGCGTCCTCCTCGCCTCGAGCGTGGTCAAGGCCGACGATCCCGAAGCGGTTCTCCGGGACCTGGTCTCGCTGCTCTAAAAATCAGGTGATCAATGATATCAGGTCGTGCTTGGTGATCACACCCTGCACCTTCCCCTTCTCGATAACAACGACTGCGTGGCTGTGGTGCAGGAGATGGACGACCGTATCGATGGGCGCCGTCGGGGGAACCGTCGGGAAACCGGGCTCCATGTAGTCCTGCACCAGTTTCCGGTGCGTCTGGTGGAGTCCCCCTTCTTCCATGGCGTTCATGATCGCCGACTCGGATATGCACCCGACCGGCACCCCGTTCTCGAGCACCGGCAGCTGGGAGATGCCGTTCTGGCCCATGATCTCGACGGCACGGCTGACGGGGTCGTCCGGGGCAACGGAGAGCACGGGTGCGTTCATCACGTCGGCCGCCGTGATTGCCGAGTTTTCAGCTGCCTGCAGGACTTCCACGATCCTTGCAAGCGTGCTCACCCTCGGGTCCACGCTGCCCGCCTCGATCCGTGCGACCATGGACTGGCTGATGCCGGCCATGCGGGCTACATCTGCCTGTTTTAAGCCCATCCGGAGCCGTTTCTCCCGCAGCTCGGCCGGGGTGGGTATCTCCATATTATTACTATAGGTAATTTTTATGCATATATACCTGCCTGTGTAATTCCCGGAGAAGTTAATATACCCCGGGGCGCATGAAGGCAGTATGGCCGCAAAAGAGGAGGAGCAGCAGAACGTCCTTGCAAAGGTCAGGGGTATACTCTCGACCTACTATACGCGGGATGCCGTCCGGAGCGAACTGGAGGCCCTCGGTTTCGACGTCAAAGCCGAGCATGGGGACGTTATATCCATGGAGAACGCACCCGCCGAGATCTTCGTCCAGCTCTTCGTGAATGACCGGGGCGACATCTTCGACTCGCACGTCGTGACGTTTGAGGAGATCGAACTGAAACCAAAGGGTGGCTGAGATTCTATAAAAACGTTCCGTCAAGAACAGCTTCGTAATGTGAAGAGTGGGAGGAGTAAGCCTCCTTCTGTTCTGTGCGGCATTCAGCTAAGCGCCATACCTGGGCGGATACCAGACGATCCATATGCCCGATTCTGGCTTGCACCCGCAGGGATTCACCGTTTCATCGTATCCCGCCGCTACGTTCAACGAAGTGCGCGGAAACCCGCGCCTCTCGCCCCCCGGACGGAGGGCTCGGTCGTTTCATCACTGACGGCGGGCCGTGTCGTTTCTGTGTCATTGCCGTGACTCTCGCCACCCGCACTTGCATGCGGCTGCGTGTCTGGCCGGTGGGAGGACTTTCCTCAGCAGCACAGGATGTGCCACCGTCGGCCGCACTCTCCCTCTCCCTTATAATATTTTGTGGTGAGAACATAAAGCCGTACAGGTATCCTGCCCGGACTCTCCCGCAACCGCCGGGCACTGCGGACGCTCTGCGAAGGCCTCCGAACCGACCGCGCATCTTCCCGTCACCGGGATAAATTTATATACTCGTTCCCGGGTCTTACCATTGGCGTTACCATGGGGGGGAGCGAGGCCTATACACACCTGGAACTTGCGGTCATCTTCGCGGCGTTCGTTGCCGTCACCACACTCTTCTCGCTCGTCTCGCTCGGGGCGAGCGCTATGGACAGCGGCCCCTCACCCGACTCGGGCGCAGACCCGGTCCTGGCCGCAGGCGAACCGCGTCTTGCGCCGGCCGGGGAAGTCACCGGCTCCTCATCGGTCCCGGGACTCCCCGGGACGTACATCGATACTCTCGTTTTCCGTGTCGTCCATACCGGGGAAGGTGGATGCGTCGACCTCTCCCGGGCCACCGTTACGGTCATGGCAGGAACCTACCTCGAGATCCTCACGCTTTCCGGGAGCTCTCTCCCGGGGCCGGGAACGTGGTCGGCGGCAGTGCCCGGGGGCGGCACCCTCCTGTTCTCCGGAGAGGAGTGCACGATCCGGCTCTGCCTCGACCGCCCCGTCCCTGCAGACGAGGCCCTGACCGTTCTGGTGCGCCCCGAGGGCAACGCACCCTGCTCGATCACCGGACCGGTCAGAATTCCTGCGACCGACGCTAACGCTCTCTCTTCTCCAGATAAAGACTAAAAGTATTCAATATCATACGACCCATTTTGATGGAAATGCTGACCCCGGAAGAAGGCAGAACGGCAGTTCGTCTGGCACGCAAAGCCATCGAGAAAGCCGTCGACGGCAAACGGACGGAGCTGCCGGCGCTTTCCCCGGTCTTTGGGGAGAAGCGCGGCGTCTTCGTCACGATCAAGCGGCAGGGACGCCTCCGCGGATGCATCGGCCTCCCGTACCCGACGAGGCCGCTCGGCGACGCGATCGTCGAGGCGGCCGTATCGGCTGCTCTCGAAGATCCCCGGTTCCCGCCGGTATCGCGGTCGGAACTCGCCGAACTCGACCTCGAGGTGACGGTGCTCACGCTTCCCCGGCCGCTCGACTGCCCGCCGGAAGAGCGCCCCGGCTGTGTCGAGGTCGGGAAGCACGGCCTGATCGTCAGCGGCCTCGGGACCGGAGGCCTCCTCCTCCCGCAGGTCCCGACCGAGTACGGCTGGAGCAGCAGGGAGTTCCTCGACCAGACCTGCGTCAAGGCCGGGCTCCGGCCCGGGTGCTGGAAGCGCGACGATGTTGCCGTGCAGACGTTCGAGGGGCAGATATTCGAAGAAAAGGCGGTTTAACCCGAATGGCAATTACTTTTGAGGTCATACACAAAGATATCGCGGGAAGGGTCGGCAAACTCAGGGTGAACGACAAAACGGTACGGACACCTGCGCTCCTCCCCGTCGTCAACCCCCACCTTCCCCTGGTAACCCCCCGCGAGATGCAGGAGATGGGCGTCGAAGCGCTGATCACGAACGCCTACATCTTCAGGCGGAGCACGGAATACCACGACAGGGCGATTGCGGAGGGGCTTCATAAGGTCCTCGACTTCGACGGCGTCGTCATGACCGACTCGGGATCGTTTCAGCTCTCCGTCTACGGGGAGGTCGAGGTGAGCAACCGGGACACGCTCGAGTTCCAGCAGGCGATAGGAAGCGATATCGTCGTCCCCCTGGACATCCCCACCCCGCCGGACGCAGGGCCCGAGAGGGCGGCACGGGAACTCGCGGTAACGATGGAGCGGATCCGCGAGGCACAGGCTCTCTTCCCCGATGCGAACCTGGCGGCGCCGGTGCAGGGCGGCATCTTTACCGACCTCCGCGAGGAGGCCGGACGGGCCGTCCAGAACCTCAACTTCACCTTCGCTCCCATCGGCGCCGTGGTGCCGCTGATGGAGAGCTACCGTTACCGGGAACTCGTGCAGGTCGTCCTCGCAGCCAAACGCGGCCTCTCCCCGGCGACCGCCGTCCACCTCTTCGGCGCAGGCCACCCGTCGATGTTCGCCCTCGCGGTCGCCATGGGCTGCGATCTCTTCGACTCGGCCGCATACGCCCTCTTCGCACGGGAAGGGCGCTACATCACCCCGCACGGGAGCCTCAAGATCGACGAGCTTGCGGAACTCCCCTGCCCCTGCCGGGTCTGCCGCTCGATGACCGCCGACGAGCTCCGGAAGTCCGACGACCGGGAACGGCTGCTCGCCCTCCACAACCTGCATGTCACGCTTGCAGAGATCGCCCGCATCCGGCAGGCGATCCAGGACGGGACCCTCTGGGAGCTGGTCGACGAGCGGTGCCGGGGCCACCCGCGCCTGCTCGACGGCTACCGGGAGCTTCTTGCTCATGCGGCTGAACTCGAACGCGACGACCCCGTCTCCAAGCGCCGGTTCTTCTACCGGGGTTCGGAGACCTGCCGGAGAACAGAGGTGCTCCGGTTCCATGAGGTCATCCCCCGCATCTCCCTCGGGGACCGGGTGCTCGTCTCGTTCGATGGGCGCGAGGTTCCCGGGTTCGATACCGTCCTGAACTTCAAGCCACCCTTCGGGCCCTACCCCGTGGAACTCGCTGAGACCTTCCCGGTAGGCCAGAGCGAAGTCCCGGAATGGGACGACGACATGGTCCGGTCGGGATGCGCGGGCATCCGGACCCTGATGGAGGCGCACCCGGAGAGCCGGTTTGCCGTCCTGTGTGGTGAGGAGTGGGTGCCCCTCGTCCTTGAAGAGGTGCCCGATGCGGAGGTGCTCCATGAGCAGGTATGAGGCGCAGAAGCGCGACGGCCTCGCGCGGGTAGGAACTTATGAAGAGGGTGAGAAGAGCGTGTCGCTCCCTGCCGCACTCGATACGGACGCCCTCTTCCCGGCGCTCCGCGAGCGTTCTCTCTCGAACGTCCCGCTCTCCGCGGACCCGGCATTCGTCAGCAATTACTTCTCCCCCGGCGAGGGGCAGCCGGTGGCCGTCCACCCGCTTGCCGCCTCGGCGGAGTCGGGCGACTGCGTCCTGGTCGCAAACTGGCACACGGCGCTCAGAAATCCCCGGAGCTACGCGGCGTGGCTTGCCGGCTTGAAAGAGAGCGTCCCGCCGGACACCGCGTGGTACGCCCCGGCCTCGGCGCTCCCCTCGACCGCCTGCCTCCTCGTCTACTCGGGTTTCGACCTCTTCGACTACCGGGCGGTCGACCTCGCCTCCGCGCAGAAGAGGTTCTGCATGCCGGAAGGCGAGTTTTCCGCCTCGTTGATGGAGAGCGGGGTCTGCGGGTGCGAGGGATGCCGGGATGGCAACCTCCGGCAGCACAACCGCCTGGCGCTCGACCGCGAGCTCGCCCTTGTCCGGCACTACATCGAGGCGGGCAGGCTCCGGGAACTGATGGAGGCCCGGTGCCGCGTGGACGCCGCACAGGTCGGCATCCTCCGGTTCCTTGACCGGAACCACGCTCTTATGGAGCGCTTCCTCCCGGTGGTGCGGGCGGTGCCGATGCTTGCCGCCACCGCCGAATCGCAGAACCGGGCGGAAGTCCGGCGGTTCGCCGACCGGGTGATCGAACGGTTTGTCCCGACCCGGACGGACGTCGCGGTCCTCCTCCCCTGCTCGGCGAGGAAGCCCTACTCGCTCTCCCGGAGCCACCGGCTCTTTATGAACACGGTGAACCGGCGGGCGCACGAACTGATCGTCACCTCGCCCCTCGGCCTCGTGCCGAGAGAACTCGAGCGGATCTACCCGGCGGGCCACTACGACGTGCCGGTGACCGGCTACTGGGACCGCGAGGAGTGCGCCTTCATCGCCGGTATCCTCGCCCGCTACTTCGCCGCGCACCCCTACCGCCGGGTGATCGCCCACCTCGAGGGCGGGGCGCTCACCGTTGCCGAGATGGCGGCGGAGGCGTGCGGTATCGACCTCGAGGTGACCTGCGAGGGCCACCCGACGTCCCCGGGTTCCCTGCGGGCATTAAACGCCGCCCTCGAGGGCGAGCGCCGGATGCAGACCGACACCATCCGCGGCACGGTCTCCTGGCAGTTCGGGACGGAGATCAACACAAAGGGCCTCCAGATCCGGGGCAGGAGCATGCAGATGGCGGTGCTCCGCGGGAAGCAGCAACTCTTCAGCATCGACCCGGGGACCGGGCTGTTCCGCCCGACATTTGCGGGGTGGGACCTGATTCCGGAGGGCTACCGGGTCAAGATCGACGCGTTCATACCGCAGGGCGATGTCCTCGCCCCGGGGATCACGGACTGCGACCCCCGGATACGGGAGGGCGACGAGGTACTGGTGGAAGGTCCGCTCGCGATCGCCACCGGGCGGGCGATGATGGGCGCGGACGAGATGCTCCGGTCAAAGCGCGGCATCGCGGTCAGGGTAAGGAAGACGCAGAAGTTTTAGGAGGAGGGGCCGGGGGCTTCGATCCCTCCGGGCTCGCTCTTTGCGGCGCTCAAACTTAGCGTCGCAGAACGTATCTTTCGCGTCTGCGACACTCAAACTTTCGTCAGTTGCATAAACCCGTGCACGGATTTCCAGCGGCTATCGCCACGCATTGCCCCCGCCCCCTGGGGCGGGGAACGACTGGCCGAAAGGCAGGAGTTTGAGCACCGCAGGTGCGACCGAGGAGGCCGAAGGCCGGGCGGGGTGGGGGCTACGAGGAGTGTGGATCTCTACGCGTTAGAGACAGGGGAGGGGGGCACGCCCCCCCTCCCCGTCAGCCCCTCCCCCAGTGGCGATATCCACCACGGTCCAGTTTACGGGGCTTTTCACCGCTCTAAAGTTTCAATAGTCACTCATTGCAAAGTTGATATCCCACAGTCTAACTTAGGAGTTCCATTCAAAGGAGAGACCACGCCCACTGCGCATCACGTGCCTTCGAAAGACTCAACCGGCCACGCGAGCCCCAATCAAAAAGAAAGGCAGGATCCCCTGCCGCTAATCCCAAAAACCCTTACTTCCTCGGAACTAGCTTCACTGCCGTCCCGTAGGCGAGGAGTTCCGCCGCCGTCGCCATCGTCTGGGACGTCGCGAACCGGATGTTCACCACCGCGTCGGCCCCGAGGTCGCGTGCGGCGTTGACCATCCGGTTGTACGCCTCGGTCCGGGCGTCGGCGAGCATATTGGTATACTCTTCGAGTTCCCCGCCGACAAGGCTCTTTAGCCCCGCCATGACGTCCCTTCCTACGTTCTTCGCCCGTACCGTGTTGCCGGAGACCACGCCGAGGACCTCTCCGACGGCGTAGCCCGGCACTTCTTCAGTCGTCGTCAGTATCATACTAATTCACTCCCTGATTGCTTCGATGATCTCCTCACGCCCCCGCCAGATGATCAGCGCGAGGCCGATCGCGATGAGCGGGACACTGTAGATGAGGAGGAACGGGAGCGCCAGGAGCGCTACGGCCGTGATCGCCGCACCGATGGCGGTCAGGGCAATCCCCCAGAGTACCTGGCTCCGCATACCAATCCCTGTGACGGATCAACGGATAATCGTTCGTGTTTTTTTACTCCGCATCCATGTTCGTTCCGGTCGGTCATGGGGCATAGTTCAAGGTAGAGGAGCTGCAGTAAAGAGGCTGGAGCCACAATATGTACGAAGCGTTAGATGCTTTTCGACGTTGAGACGACCAACATCATCAGGAGTGAATCGGTTGTATACGATAGAATTGGCGACCAGACTCGCCGACCGGGTTTATGAATACTGGATACGTGCGCCGCAGGTGGCGCAGCATGCACGGGCAGGCCAGTTTCTCATTGTGCGCCTGCATAAGAAGGGCGAGCGAATACCGCTCACCATCTCCGCCGTCAGGGGAGACGCCGTCCGGGTGATCTTTATGGCCGTCGGCAAGACGACCGAGGAGCTTGCGACGCTCGGTGCGGGCGACAGCATCAGCGACGTGGTGGGACCGCTCGGCAAACCGAGCGAGATCGAGAACTACGGCACCTGCTGTGTCATCGGCGGCGGGGTGGGGATCGCGAGCACGCCTCTCATCGCAAAGGAACTCAAAGAAGCCGGCAACCACGTCATCGGGATCATCGGTGCACGGAGCGCCGATCTCCTCATCCTCGAGGACGAGATGCGGGAGATCTGCGACGAGCTCTACATCACGACCGACGACGGGAGCAAGGGCGTCCACGGGTTTGCAGCCGACGTCCTGAAGAAACTGCTCGAGGAGCGGAAGATCGACCGGGTCTGGATCATCGGCCCCGCCATCATGATGAAGGTCACCTCCGGCGCGACGGTGCCCTACGGCGTGAAGACCTACGTCAGCCTCAACCCGATCATGGTCGACGGGACGGGGATGTGCGGCTCCTGCCGGGTGACCGTCGGCGGGGAGACGAAGTTCGCCTGCGTCGATGGTCCTGAGTTCGACGCTCACCAGGTCGACTTTAACGAGCTGATGCAGCGGCAGCGGATCTACACCACGCAGGAGAAGGAGTCGCTCGAGAGGTTCGCGGAGCACCGGTGCCGGTGCGGCGAGGGAGGCCACCACCATGAGTGACCGGCCGGTCGACGTCCGGATCAAGGACTTCAGAGAGGTCGATTGCGGCCTTTCTTCCGCAGAGGCCGTCGCCGAGGCGGAGCGGTGCCTGCAGTGCAAGAAACCCCTCTGCGTGACGGGTTGCCCGGTCTGCATCGATATCCCGGCATTTATCCGCGAGATCGCGGAGAGCAACTTCTCCGCGGCCGCACGGGCGCTCAAGGAGCAGAACATGCTCCCCGCCATCTGCGGACGGGTCTGCCCGCAGGAGACCCAGTGCGAGGGCGTCTGCATCCTCGGCAACAAGGAGACCCCTATCCGGATCGGCGCGCTCGAGCGGTTCGTGGCCGACTGGGGGCGGGAAAACGACCCGAGCCTTCCCGAGACGGCGAAACCGACCGGGAAGCGGGTGGCGGTCGTGGGCTCCGGCCCGGCGGGGCTGACGGCCGCGGCCGAGCTCGCCCGTGCCGGCCACGCCGTCACGATCTTCGAGTCGCTCCACGAGGCCGGAGGGGTCCTGACCTACGGCATCCCCGCGTTCCGGCTCCCCAAGGATGTCGTCAAAGCGGAGGTCGAGCAGGTGCTCGCCCTCGGCGCCCGGTTGAAGAAGAACCACCTCGTGGGGAGGAGCGTCGGCGTGGACGAGCTCCTCGGCTACGATGCGGTCTTCCTCGCGACCGGGGCGGGGCTCCCCGCGTTCATGGGCATTCCCGGGGAGAACAAAAACGGCGTCTACTCGGCAAATGAGTTCCTGACGAGAGTGAACCTGATGCACGCCGAGGCGTTCCCGGAGTTCGACACCCCGGTCCTGCACGGGGCGCGTGTTGCGGTGATCGGCGGAGGGAACGTCGCGATGGACTCTGCAAGGGTGGCTCGCCGCCTGGGCGCGAAGGTCTCCCTGATCTACCGGCGGGGCGAGGAGGAGATGCCGGCACGGAAGGCCGAGGTTCTGCACGCGAAGGAGGAGGGGATCGAGTTTTTCACCTGCACGAACCCGACGCAGATCCTCGGCGAGCAGTGCGTCACCGGCATCGAGTGCGTGAAGATGTCCCTCTGCGGCCTCGACGCGAGCGGCCGCCCGTCCCCGGAGCCCATCGAGGGGAGCGAGTTCACCCTCGACGTGGATATGGCGATCCAGGCGATAGGCACGAGCCCGAACCCGCTCCTCGTCTCCCTGATCCCGGGGCTTGAGCGCGGGTGGAAGGGCAACGTCGTCGTCGACGAGAACGGCCGGACGTCCATTCCCCACGTCTACGCCGGCGGGGATATCGCCACCGGCGCAGCGACGGTGATCGAGGCGATGGGCTCGGCGAAGCGTGCAGCGGCGGCGATCGACGCGATGCTGAAAGGGGAATAATTACTTTTTTCTCCCGGTTGCCCCTGCCCCTATCACCGCCTCCGGCAGAGAACAAAACTCATCCCTACACCAAGAACGGCGAAGACGACTCCGAACCCCGGCATCGTCGTCCGAAGCGACTGCCCAGGCGCCGGGTCCGAGGGAACCGGCTCGAACTGCGATCTCCCGGACGATGTCGTCGTTTCCGTTCTATCTCTTGACTCGGGCAGTGATGGGGGGTTCATCCGGCTCTGGAAGGATAGGGTGAAACTCCACGATTTTGCGGGCACCGTTCCGAACACCCGAACAGAGAGCGATTCATAAATTCTGTCCCACTTTAGCGAAGTGCTGAGGATAACGGTTGGCTGTCCGCGAGAACCTCATGTCACACCGGAGTTCCGGTTCAGGAAATTCATCAACGGCACAGCCGGGAACTCATTGGCCTGCACAAATTAGTTGATCAGTCATTTTTTTATAGGTGACAATCCTTACTCTTATTGTTGAATAGTCAACTATCTGAGGATTTGAAAACTCGGGGTTGGGAAGATCACCGGACTGTACCTGCCAGGCCCGCCTCGCGTGAATGGGAACAGAACAAACTGGAATCCATGAAAAGAAAACGATGTACTATGAACATGATTCAGAGAGGAAACGTATGAAAGTCATCGGACTGATCGCAAGTCCCAGGGGGAAGAAGAGCAATACGCTCCGGCTGGTGGATGCCGTACTTGCCGGTGTTAACGACGAGGGTGGAAAGACGGAACTCGTGGATATCTATTCCCGGGATATCAAGTACTGCACCGGCTGTCTGACCTGTTACGCGACCGGGGATTGTCCTCTCATCGATGATTTCCCGGATCTCTTCGATCGGATAATATACGCCGACGGCATCGTTCTCGGGGCTCCCAATTACGTCAATTCCGTTCCCGCCCCGATGAAAGCGCTCTTCGATCGCATGTCCGATGCCATTCATTGCCAGATGCTGACGGGAAAATTCGGCTGCTCCGTGTGTACCGCCGGGGGAAGCGGTGAGTCGGAGGTTGTCGGATACATGAATAATGTTCTCGCAACACTCGGTGTCACCGTTGTCGGGGGAGTCGGCACTGCGATTGGTCTGGACACGTCGGCGCTCGGAAAAGCAGAAATGGACTCCCGGGAACTCGGGAAGCGGCTGGCCCGGTCGATCCGGGGAGAGATTACCTACCCCGAACAGGACGAGGCCCACCGGCAGAGACGGGAATATTTCTGCCAGATGATACAAAACCACAGGGAAAGCTTTGCTCATCAGTATGATTGGTACGTCGGGATGGGCTGGATGAAGGAAGAGAAGGAATAACATGAGTACGTGATCTTCACGCCCCTGAGTATGGTAAAACCCGGCGAACGTCCGGTCGTCGTTGTGATAGGGGCATTCGTATACGACGAAGCAAGGGAGGAGCACCCCAGGGCAGTGCTCGGGTATACCGATCTCTCCGCACGGGAGAGTGTGGGTAAGACGATTCCCGAGAACATGTTCACATTCGCCGTGCCGTTCTCCCTCTTTGAGGAGATGGAAGCGGAGGCGGAGGACGGGGTATTCGACGGCCCGATCTGGAAGGATCTGACCGCAGACGCGGCGAGGTGAGGTGAGTATGGAAAAAAGGGATTTCAGGGAGATTGGAGCCCGGTTGAAGTCCGCATTCAGGCTTTCGACCAGACCTCTTGCAGTGTACGGATCCGAAGTCCTGCCATCGGGTATCTCTCCGATGAGTGAGGTTAACCGATGTTTTGCGGTTTCCCTGTTGCGGATGGCGACGGGCACCGATGTATCGGCAATCTATGTCAGTGAGGATACGAGCGAGGGTTGCTGTCATGGGGGGCTTTTCCGTGTTGGCTATGCTCCCGTATCCGATGAGATCAAGTATTTTGTATCGACCGGGAAGAAGCACGTGCGCGGCGGGGCGGCCGAATATCTGAAGGCAAGCCCGGAACTCGTCGAGCGGTGCGACCAGGCGGCAGGGCCGATCCGTCCTCCCGGAAAATATCTCATCGTGCAGGCATGCGAAAACCTTCCGGATCCGGATATCGCGGTCAGATCCCTCTGCTGCTTCGGCACGGCCGAACAGATCCGGAACATGGCGGCACTCGTCCATTTCGACCGTGACGATCCGTTTTCACCGGTCATCGTTCCATGGGGTCCCTCCTGTGCGACCTTCATCACGTTCCCGGCAGGCCTTGCGGAAAACACGCCCCGCGACACTGCGTTCATGGGCCCGCAGGACCCGACACAGAACCGTTCCTTCCCCCCGGAGATGATGGCGCTGGGTATCCCCGCGGAAATGGCGGCACGAATGGCAAGCAACCTCGACGCCTCGTTCGTCGTCCGCCGGCCACGGGTGGCATTCCCCCGTCACGGACAATGATTTGTCCCGGCTATTAGCCGGGGCACGACGTGATTGTGGCCGAAGTCCGAAATGTCGAGTGGAAAACCATTTTTTCATGGAGAGATTATGCAGAATCCGGATCCCATACCTGAAACAACCGCAGATGTTCCCACGATCTGCCATACGCCGGATGTTGCCGTAACCCGGGCCGGCAAGCGTATTGTGCTCCTGATCGCTGTGCTCGCCGGTTTTCTCACTCCGTTCGACGGCTCGGCAGTCAACATTGCGTTACCGGCGATAGGTACGGAATTCCACATGGATGCGATCTCGCTCTCCTGGATCGCGACCGCCTACCTCCTTGCAGCTGCTCTTTTCCTGGTACCGTTCGGGAAGATTGCCGACATCTACGGAAGAAAACGGATCCTCCTGTACGGCATAGTGGTCTTCACCCTCTCGTCCTTTGTGATGACGGTGGTGCCGACAACGAACCTGCTCATCGCGGTCAGGATCCTCCAGGGATTCGGCGGCGCCATGATCTTCGGAACAAGCGTTGCCATCCTGACATCGGTCTTCCCCCCGGGCGAGCGGGGAAAAGCGCTGGGGATATACACTACTGCCGTGTACTTCGGCCTCACGATCGGGCCGTTCTTAGGCGGCCTGCTGACCGAGTATCTTGGCTGGAGGAGCATCTTTTTCATCAACGTTCCCATCGGGATCATCGCCTGTATTCTTATCCTCTGGAAATTTGAGGGTGAATGGGCGGAATGCGTGGGCGAGCGTTTCGATCTTACCGGCTCGGTCACCTATGCCTGCGCCCTGATTGCGGTAATGTACGGCCTTTCCATCGTTCCGGATGCGACGGGCATTGTACTGATTGCGGCCGGCATCATCCTCGGGATTATCTTTGCGCTGTACGAGATGAGGATTCCCATGCCGGTGCTCAAACTCCTTCCCCTGCGGGGAAGTCGTTCCCCGCCCCAGGGGCGGGGGCAGTCATGGCGATTGCGATGGATGGGACATCCGGAGCACGAGCACCGTCAGGTGCGATACACGGTGGAAAGCCGTGCCTGCAATGACAGGACCCCCCGTTGCCAGTCATTCCCGATGACCGGTTGTTCGAACCGGTACGGCATCACCGGTGCAAAGATCAGGAAGCCCGGCAATACTGAAATTATGAGGAGTAACCAGCCGGCTTTCTGTTTCCAGCGTTCGGAATACCAGAGGTACGCGACCGCAACAAGAACCCGATCACCCTCGGAATCTCTTCAAATACCATCATTGACCATTCAACACTATCGATTCATCTTATGTGTATAAATAGATGACAATGCAACTAATTAGAAGGTCTGAAGATGGCGGGTCCAACCAAAGATAATCCGGTCACCCAATGGATTCAGGAGATAAAAGTCCCGGCGGCGTTGATCTCGTATACCTATCGGACGATTCAGAAAAGATTTGCGAAAGATCTTGCGCCATATAATATCGGATGGGGGCATTTTGCGATCCTCATGTCCCTTTACGACGAGGAGGGACGGAGTCAGGACAGCCTCGCACTGTCACGGGGTTTTGACAAAACCATGATTGCAAAATCTGTTGTGAAACTTGAGGAAGAAGATTTCATCAGGCGCCAGACCGATCCGGAAGATAAGCGGGTAAAACGACTGTACCTGACGGAAAAAAGCAGGAGACTCCGGCCTGAGATGAAACGCATCGGTTATGGAATAAACGATCTTCTTGTCAAGGATTTCGATGAGAAAGAGTCGAAAGTTGTCCTCGAATATTTACGCAAGGTCGCCATGAACGCATCGGAGCTGGAATCCCCTCTCTCCACTTCTCCTCAGGATCGGTAGTTCGCTGAATTGGAAAGGGCGTTTATGCGGCTCAGATAGTTATTTTGAGCAGAAAACCAGCAGATCTATATGGAACGCTGACCACCCCATATGGTCTCACAAACCCGGGGCAGTTCCTGCACACATGAGAACTCCGTTCAACCGCAAGAATGCTTTGCTCTGGCTGTTGCTGCCCTGGACGGCATCTGAGTATCCCGATCCAGGGTTTTTTGACTCAGACCACGGTGTTCCGTGCCCTTGTCGGCATGGCCTTGATGCAGCAGTCCATTCATGCCGCCTCGTCGATCCCTGCCGAGAGTCCGTGCGAGACCTCCCTGCATAAAGTACGTGGAATGCGAACCACTCTTTCGCCTTCGGGCAGTGGAGGGTTCACCCGGCCTTGGACGGATGGGGTGAGCCTCCGCGGTTTTGCCTGCAATCGGCAACCTATGCGTAGTTGTGCAGGCCGCTCAATGAGTTACAGGCAAGGGATTCTTTGCAAGTCATTTAGGATAAACTGTTTGCCAAAAAAATGTATCTAAATGTACATTTTCCGGATTTAAGGCATATTCACGGTTCTAATGAATATTCGTCAGTCTCATGAGCGTTCACCGGATCGGAAAAGCCATTCAAAAGCAATTCTGCAAAAACCATCTTTCAAAAAGCCCTGCTCCAGGATCTTCCGAAACGTCTTTGATATGCTCTTTTGGGCAGCCTCATTCTAACAAGTAGCCCGGAACAGTGGTCGGCCGCCTTCCTGCCCGATCGGTCTCACGAGTCTATCCCCGGGATTGAGCACCTCACTGCTCAAAGGGTGGTGGGAACCCGGCCGCCGCCCCACCTCGGCCCCCAGAGGAGCGCAACATCACAACCCTTTACTCCCCGGCCGCCCCTAGTTCCAGTAAGTACTACAGAAAGGAACCCCCATGCCCACCCCCGATACCGTCGAGCGCCGGACCGTCCTCATCATCGCCACCCTCGCCGCGTTCCTCACCCCGTTCATGGGTTCTGCGGTGAACATCGCGCTCCCGTCCATCGCCGCAGAGTTCGATCTCGACGCCGTCTCGCTCAGCCTCGTGGCCTCCTCGTACCTCCTCGCGACCGCGATCTTCCTCGTCCCGCTCGGGCGGTGCGCCGACATCTACGGGCGCAAACTCGTCTTCACCCTCGGTGTGGTCGTCTTCACCGCATCGGCCCTGCTCTCCGCGCTCGCGACGTCGGGGCTCGTGCTCATCCTCTTCCGGTTCCTCGAGGGCATAGGAAGCGCCATGATCTACGGCACCGGCATCGCCATGATCACGTCGGTCTTCCCTCCCGAGGAGCGCGGGCGGGCGCTCGGGATCAACGTCACCGCCGTCTACATCGGCCTCTCCATCGGGCCGCTGCTCGGCGGCTTCCTCACCGAATTCCTCACCTGGAGGAGCATCTTCCTCACCAACATCCCCCTCGGGATCTACATCGTCTGCCAGGTCCGACGCCACCTTGCCGGGGAGTGGGCCGACGCATGCGGAGAACGGTTCGACATCGTCGGGTCGGTCTTCTACGGCGCGATGCTCTTTGCCGTGATGTACGGGTTCTCGAACCTCCCGGATCCCGATGGCATTGCAGCAATCATCGCCGGCGTGGCGCTCTCGGTGGTCTTCTACGCCTGGGAGACCCATACACCGAGCCCGGTCCTGAACGTGGGGCTCTTCGCGTCGAACCGGGCGTTCGCCTTCTCAAACCTCGCCGCCTTAATCAACTACGGCGCGACGTTTGCCGTCGGGTTCCTCCTCTCCCTCTACCTTCAGGTGGTCCGGGGGCTCGACCCCGGCACCGCGGGGCTCGTCCTGATCACGCAGCCGGTCGTCCAGGCGCTCTTTGCCACCCCGGCCGGGAGACTCTCCGACCGGGTCGAGCCCCGGTATGTTGCTTCGGCCGGGATGGGGCTCACCGCCGTCGGCCTTGCTCTCCTCACGCTTCTCACCCCGACCACCCCGATGACCTGGATCGTCGCAAGCCTCGTCCTCCTCGGGTTCGGGTTCGCCCTCTTCTCTTCCCCGAACACGAACGCCGTCATGAGCTCGGTCGACCGGTCCCTCTACGGCCTCGCCTCCGGGATGCTCGCCACCATGCGGACGACGGGGATGATGTTCTCGCTCGCGATCGCCACCGTCACGTTCGCCCTCTTCATCGGCACCACCCGGATCGGGCCGGAGGTCCAGGAGCCGTTCATGACGAGCCTCCGGGTGGCGTTCAGCGTATTTGCAGTCCTCTGCACCGTGGGCATCTTCGCCTCGCTCGCCCGCGGCAGGGTGCGGGAGTGACCGCCCGCCGTCACTCCCCGACGCAGTAGACGCAGTAGACCCTGCGGCCGTCCCTTGTAACGACGTCCACCCCGTGCACCTCGTTCTCGAACCCGGGGAAGAGCGTATCGAACTCCTGCGACGACGTGAGGTAATCGACGATCGCCCGCGTGGCCGGGCCTTCCGCGGTATCCGAGTGCAGTTCGCCGTCGGTGACGAGAACGGGAAACTCCTCCAGGTAGTCCATGCGGCCACACTTCCTGGAGGATACTCGAAAGAAGTCGCTTTAGAATGTTGTGGTCCGGGCGGGGGAAAGTCCGTCACCCGAGCTCGAACGACGTCACGCCGAAGATCTCGCCGAGCGGCAGGTAGGGGATCGCCTTCATGTAGATCCGTGCCGTCTCGAAGACGGGGGCCATCCCGTGCCGGCGGGCGAGCGCCACGGCGGCGGCGTTCGGTTCCGGCGTATCGAGGTAGACCGGCTCACCCGGCACCTGTGCGGAGAGCGCGAGGAAGATCTCCTCTACAATCTCCGGCGTGTCCGCAAAGAGCGGCCCGATCTTATAGCCGTTACGGCACTTCCGGATGACGCCGTACCCCGCAATATTGCCGTAGTCAGCGAGAACGGCCCGGCCCACCGTTCCTTCCTGCCGGATCCAGGCCGCGAGGAAGCGAGGGCGCGGCGCCGGGAAGTGCCGGGCATCGTACGCGGCAAGCCGGTCAAACGGCACCTCCTCAAGGTCGACCGGCCCTTCGGGCTCGCTACCTCCCCCGGTACCCTCGAACCTGATGTTTCTGTAGGCAAGCATGAACCCTGACCGCGTGCGGTACTTCTCCTGCATCGCGACGACGCCGTCGGCTCCGATGCTCCTGCCCCCGGCGTGGCTCCAGCCGGCGGCACACAGCCTGCTCCCGTAGCCCCTGTCCCGGTATTCGGGCTTCACGACATATAGGCCGGCGAAAGCGAACGCCTCGTCGTAGTTGACGACCGAGACCGATCCTACCGGCTCGCCGTCGAGTTCCGCGACGAAGAACCCCTCCGGATCGGCGGCATAGAAGGCCTCCGCATCGTGAATCCCCGGGTTCCACCCCTCCTGCTCCGCCCAGTCGACGGCAACTCGAACCTCCTCCTGCCTCATCGTCCTCACAAGAAATCCATCGCTGCTCACGCTGTTCCTCATTATGGGGCACGTGCTTCTCCCATTTGATGATATCCGGAGGAGGCAGCGACAGCGGCAGGCATGGAGTTGTTTCGATCGTTCCCGAAGACGATATCCACCCATCATCATGGCATCGGGGTCCTGTACAATGCGAAAGACCGGCAGGTACGCCTGGTCGACGACATTTATATACGGAAACTGCCCACTACCACTGATGACGGGCGAGGGCTCAAATCCACCGGAGGTCTGCCTGGGATTCGATATACACTATCCCTGCTACCTCAATCCCGGGTTTCAACCAGACGTGGTAAAGGGAAAGAGAAACGCAAAAGACAGTTACTTTAACCCGGGCGCGAAGGAAGACCTTGGGGGGGTCGTCGACCGCTCTTTTCGGCCGACGACGGAGCTTCTCCTCGAACTTCTCGATGAGGGGTTTACGTGCGCCTTTAATATCTCCGGAACGGTGGTGGAGCACCTTGATGCGTGGTACCCGGAGATGCTCGAACTCCTGCACGGTGCGGCAACCCACCGGAACGCCGAACTCCTTGCCCAGACTTACTACCACAGCGTCGCCGGGCAGTTTGCCGATCTGCTCGAGTTCACGGACGAAGTCCTCATGCACAGGAGCCTGATGAAGGAGCGCTTCTCGGTCGCGCCGACCACATTCGCGCATACCGACTACCCCATCACCCCGGCCACCGCAGAGGCGCTTGCCGGGGCCGGGATCGAGGCGGCCATCATCGAGGGGGGCGAGGGGCCCGCTCTTGAGAGGGACCCGAACCTCATCTACACCTACCGGGGCCTCCCGGTCCTCGTCGCCCACTGCGATCTCTCCGACGACATCGCCGTGCGGTTCCCGTGGCGGGAGTGGGACCAATGGCCTCTCACGGCCGACCGGTACGCGGGGTGGCTCGCCGCCTCTCCCGGCGACTGCATCACGCTCTTCCTCGACTACCGCATCTTCGGGGACTTCATCGATCCTGAGACGGGCATCCTGGAGTTCCTGCGGGCGCTCCCGTCCGCTCTCGCCGAAGAAGGGATCGAGACCATACGCCCGTCGGAGGCCGCCCGCCTCACCCCGCACGGGGATCTCGGGGAGACGGCCGGACCCGGACGGCAGAGGACCATCCTGCAACAATCCGCCATCGAGGCGCTCGAGAAGGCCGGCGGTCTGGTCGCGGACCCGGCGGTCTGGCGCTGCCTCCTTGAGACCGAGCACATCCGCAGGATGGCCATGCGCTCGCCCTCGTGCGGAAAGCCGCTCCACGCCGTCAGCCACCAGGCGACCTACGACTATTTCGCCTCATTTATGCGGATCCTCTCGCACGCTGAGGTGCGATCCGCAGCCAGCGCACGGTCGCCGAAAGCCGCTCTCTCGCTCCGGTGCGTTCCCCCCGATAAGGCGTTCTCCTTCTCGTCATACGATAGGCCGGCGGGGTACGCGGCCCACAGCCTCCAGGAACTTGCAAATATGCTCGAGTTTGCTCCGGACGACGTCATCCGGTACCACGTGGAGCGGGAAGATTTTTACCGGTGGATCGACCAGGTCATCGGCGATAAGAAACTGGCAGAAAAGATCCGGGGCGTCTCCGACAGGAACGAGCTCCAGTCGACGATTCAGGAGAGGATCGAAAAACTATGGAAACGCTTAAGGTAGCATTCTTCTGCTGGGAGTCGCTCCACTCCACGTTCAAGGTGGGCGGCCTTGCGCCGGCGGCGACCCATCTCGCCGAGCGCCTCGCCCGGAAGGGGCACGAAGTCCACTTCTTCACGCGGGGAGAGGGGGACGATGCGGTGATCAACAACGTCCACTACCACTACTGCCTGCCTTTCGGCGGCAACGTCATCGAGTACTGCAGGACAATGAGCAACATGCTCGTGGACGCTTTCCGCGCTTACGACACCCCGCCGTTCGATATCCTTCACTTCCACGACTGGCACCTCGTCGAGGCGCTGCACACCCTCCGCGGCCGAAACACCGTCCTCTCCTTTCACTCCACCGAGTACGGGCGGCACGGGGGGAACTTCGGCGGGTGGTGGGAGTTCCAGGAGATATCGGGCAAGGAATGGTACGGGGGCTACATCGCGAAAGCGGTCACGACCGTCTCGAACTCGACGAAGACCGAGATTATGTGGCTCTACAACGTCCCCGAATGGAAGGTCACCGTCGTCCCGAACGGGATCGACCCCGACGCCTACCGTATCCGGCTCGACCCGGGCGAGGTGAAGAAACGCTACGGCATCCACCCGCTCGCGCCCGTCGTCCTCTTCGTCGGGCGCCTCACCTACCAGAAGGGGCCCGACCTCCTGGTCCGGGCCATACCCGAGATCCTCGCCAAACGCTGGGACGTGCAGTTCCTCTTCGCCGGCACCGGGGATATGCGCGGATACCTGGAGGGGATGGCGCACGGTCTTCCGGTGCAGTTCCTCGGCTATGTCTCCGATACCGACCACATCCGGCTCCTGAACGCCTGCGACCTCGTCGCCGTACCGAGCAGGAACGAACCGTTCGGGCTCGTCCTTACGGAGGCCTGGAGTGCGGAGCGCTGCGTCGTCGCGACCGATGTCGGGGGGCTCTCCGAGAACATCGATAATTACGTAAACGGCATCAAGGTTCCCGTCCGACCGGACTCGATCGCCTGGGGGATCTGCCACCTCATCGACGACCCGGCCTACATGCAGAAACTCGGGAGGGCCGGTCGCAGGAAAGTGATGGAGAAGTTCAGGTGGGGCGTCGTCACGGAGAGGATGCTCGGCGTCTATAGAAAAGTACTCTCCGGCGGTCCACGATGATGCCCAACCAGGAGGGTGAGAATATGCAGCAGGTGCTACCGGATATCACGAAGACCGGGAGCCTCATCACCGACTACGACGTTTACCTCTTTCGGCAGGGGAACCACTCCCGCCTGCACGAGAGAATGGGATCGCACCCCGCCGTCGCCGATGGTGTGCGGGGGACCTTCTTTGCGGTCTGGGCGCCGAACGCCGCGGAAGTCTCGGTCATCGGGGATTTCAACGGGTGGACGGCGGGCCGGCATCCGCTCCAGGCACGGAGCGACGATTCCGGCATCTGGGAGGGGTTTATCCCGGATATCGGCCACGGGAGGCTCTACAAGTACCACATCAAGAGCAGGTATGACGGTTATTCCGTAGAGAAGGGCGACCCGTTCGCGTACTTCTGGGAGGTCCCGCCGAAGACCGCGTCCGTTATCTGGGACCTCGGCTATACCTGGCGGGACCGGGCGTGGATGCGGGGCCGGGAGGAGGCTAACACCCCGGACGCTCCGATCTCCGTCTACGAGGTGCACCCTGGGTCGTGGCGGAAGGTGCCGGAGGAGGAGAACCGGTCCCTGAACTACCGGGAGCTGGCGACCGAACTCGCCGACTACCTGCTTGATACCGGGTTCACCCACGTCGAGTTCCTCCCCGTCATGGAACATCCGCTCTACGCTTCCTGGGGCTACCAGTCGCTCGGCTACTTTGCTCCCACGAGCAGGTACGGCACCCCGCAGGACTTCATGCACCTCGTCGAGCACCTCCACCAGCGCGGGATCGGGGTGCTCCTTGACTGGGTGCCGTCCCATTTCCCCTCCGACGGCTACGGGCTCTCCTACTTCGACGGTACGCATCTCTACGAGCACGCCCTTCCCGGCCAGCGCTACCACCCCGAGTGGAAGAGCTACATCTTCAACCTCGCGAGGGACGAGGTCCGGTCGTTCCTCCTGAGCAGCGCCGTCTTCTGGCTTGAACGCTACCACGCGGACGGCCTGCGGGTGGATGCGGTCTCCTCGATGCTCTACCTCGACTACGCGCGGAGCGCCGGGGAATGGATACCGAACGTCTACGGTGGAAGGGAGAACCTCGAGGCAATAGGGTTCCTCCGGAAGTTGAACGACACTGTCCACGCAAACTTCCCCGACGTGCTCGTCATCGCCGAGGAAGCGACCTCCTGGCCGGGGGTGACCGCCCCGACCGCGACCGGGGGTCTCGGGTTCGACCTGAAGTGGAACATGGGCTGGATGCACGACACGCTGGATTACTTCACGCTCGACCCTGTTTTTCGGAAGTACCGGCCCGATCTCCTGACCTTCAGCATCTGGTACGCGTTCCGGGAGCGCTACATCCTCCCCCTCTCGCACGACGAGGTCGTCCACGAGAAGGGTTCGCTTGCAGGAAAGATGCCCGGCGACGAGTGGCGGAAACGGGCGAACCTCCGCCTCCTCTACGGCTACATGTTCACGCACCCGGGCAAGAAACTCCTCTTCATGGGCGGTGAGTTCGGGCAGTGGTCGGAGTGGAGCCACGACGCCGGGCTTGAATGGGGCCTCCTGCAGTATCCTTCCCACCGGGGGCTCCTCCGGTGGGTCACCGACTTAAATCACCTTTACCGGCGGATGCCCGCCCTGCACGAGCGGGACGCCGATCCGGAGGGGTTCGAATGGGTCGACTTCTCGGACGTGGAGAAGAGCATCGTCAGTTATCTCCGGCGGGGGCTCTCGGCCGACAACGTCGTCCTCGTCATCTGCAACTGCACCCCGGTGCCGCGCTACGGCTACCGGGTCGGCGTCCCGTTCGGCGGGTTCTGGCAGGAGGTGCTCAACAGCGATGCGGTCGAGTACGGCGGGAGCGGTGTCGGGAACCTCGGCGGGGTGGAGGCGGAGCGGGTCAGGGCGCACGGCCGGCCGTGGTCCCTCCCGCTCACCCTGCCCCCGCTCGGCATGGTCATCTTCGCTCCCGAGGGGGCGTGACCGTGGACCGCGTCGTCTGCATCCACGGCCACTTCTACCAGCCCTCAAGGGAGAACCCCTGGCTCGGGGAGGTGGGGGTCCAGCGGTCCGCCGCTCCATACCACGACTGGAACGAACGGGTGGCCGCGGAGTGTTACGCCCCGAACACCGCCGCACGCATCCTTGACGCGGACGGCATGATCGAAGAGATCGTAAACACCTATTCACGGATCAGCTTCACGGCCACCCCGACGCTTCTTTCCTGGCTCGCGCGGCACCACCCGGAGGTCTACCGGGCAATCATCGAGGCCGACAGGGAGAGCCGGGAGCGCTACGCAGGCCACGGGTCCGCGATCGCCTGCTGCTACAACCACCTCATCATGCCGCTGGCAACCCGGCGGGATAAGCAAGCCCAGGTCGCCTGGGGGGTCCGCGACTTTGCTGCACGGTTCGGCCGGGAGCCCGAAGGGATGTGGCTCCCGGAGACGGCGGTCGATCTCGAGTCCCTGGACCTGATGGCAAAGATCGGGATCCGGTTCACGGTCCTTGCCCCCCACCAGGCCGCGAAAGTTCGGCCGATCGGGGCGGAGGCCTGGACGGACGTCTCCGGCGGCGGGGTGGATACGACGATGCCCTACCTCTGCCGCCTCCCCTCCGGGCAAAGCATCGCGATCTTCTTCTACAACGGGATAATCGCCCGCGACGTCGCGTTCGGCGACCTCCTCTCCGACGGGCGGCGGTTCGCCGGGCGGCTGCTCGGCGCGTTCTCCCGGGGGAGCGAGCGCCCGGAACTCGTGCATATCACGACCGATGGGGAGACCTACGGTCACCACCGTGAGTTCGGGGAGATGGCGCTCGCGTACTGCCTCGAGACCATCGAGAAGCGCCGCGACGTCCGGCTCACGGTCTACGGTGAGTACCTCGCCGCTCACCCGCCCACGCACGAGGCCGCCGTCTGCGAGAGGACATCCTGGAGCTGCACCCACGGCGTCGGGCGCTGGCAGGGGGAGTGCGGGTGCCACAGCGGCGCGCACCCAGGGTGGTCGCAGGAGTGGCGCGGGCCGCTCCGGGAGGCGGTCGTCATGGTCCGGGACGCTCTCGCCCCCCGGGTGGCGGAAGCGCTCGGGGTACTCGTCCGCGACCCAGCGGAGGCACGGGACGACGCTGTCGGCCTCGTCCTCGGTCGGTGGTCCGACGAAGCCGTTGCGGATTTCCTTGCACGGCACGCCCTCCGCGATCTCTCTCCCGACGATCGGCGGCGGATCTTGGCGCTCCTCGAGATGGAGCGGCAGACGATGCTGATGCAGACGAGTTGCGGCTGGTTCTTCGACGACATCATGGAGCCGGGGAGCGTCCAGGTGATGCGGCACGCGGGCCGCGCGATGGAACTTGCCCGGCAGACGCTCGGGCTCGACCTCGAGCCGGCGTTCACCGCCATCCTTCGCCGCGCCGCGGTAAACGACCCGCGGTACGCGACCGGTGCTGCGGTCTACGAGGCCCTGGCCCGGCCGGCGGCGGTCGATCTTTCCCGGATCGGGGCAGGGACCGCTCTCTACGCCCTCTTCGGCCTCGAACCGCCTGCGACCGCATCGGGGATGTACGCCGTCCGCGGAGACTGGCGATACCGGTCGGATGCCGGGGCGCAGCGCCGCATCCTCGGGACCGTCCGGGTGCGGTCCCGGGCGACGGGCGATGAGGCGCTCGTCGATGCGGCCGCGCTCTTTGCCGGGATGGACCGGGTCGTCTTCGGCGTGCGCAAGCCCGGCGGCGATGAGGCGCTCAACGCGGCGTGGGAGGGGATGGCGGGTCCCGACCCCGCAGGTGCCGTATCCGGGGCCTTTACCCGGGTCTACACTGCGTCCGACCTCTCCGACGAGGAGCGGTGGGCGATCGCCCGCCGGACCGCGCCCGGGATGGGAGAGGCCGTCTGCGCGGTCTACCGCGACGCGGCGCCGCTGATCGACGCGCTCGACGACCTCGGGATCCCCGCACCGGGAGCCGCCGTTCATCTCCTGGCGCACGCCTGCACCGAGCGGCTGCTCGCGATGCTCGGAGAGGGGTGCCCCGACCCGGACCGGTTTTTCGCGCTCGCGGAGACGATGAAAGCCCGGAACCTTGCGCCCGACCTCGCGGCCCTCGGGAAGGCGGCGAGCAGGCGGATTACACTCTCCGCCAGAACGGCGGCAGCCCGATCCTGCGACCCGGCTCCGCTCGAGGAGATCGTCCGCACCGTCAGGTGTGCGAAAGTTTTTCCGTTGACGCTCACCCTATGGGAGAGCCAGAACATCTGCATCGGGATGCGCGGGCGCTATTCAGGAATGCAGGAGCGTGCTGGCCGGGGTGATGGGGATGCAGAACGGTGGGCGGATGCCTTTGAGAGGGCGGCGGCATGCCTTGGCGTGAGGGCGGCGTAGGGAGGAGCGGGACATGAACCGGCGGGGCAGCGGGGTTCTCCTGCACATCACGTCCCTGCCGTCGGCGTACGGGATCGGCGACCTCGGGCCGGCGGCGCACCGGTTCGTGGATCACCTTGCCGGGACAGGGCAGCGCTTCTGGCAGATCCTCCCTCTCAACCCGACATGCCCGGCGTTCGGCAACTCGCCCTACCAGAGCACCTCGGCGTTTGCCGGCAACACCTGGCTCATCAGCCCCGAACAGATGATCGCAGACGGCTTCCTCGCTCCGGAGGATATCGCGGACCCGCCAGGCTTCCCCGGGGACCGGGTCGACTACCGGGCGGTCCTGGACTACAAGAACGGCCTCTTCGATCGGGCGTTCGCGCGATTCAAGGAGCGCGGGCCCGACTTCCGCTATAAGGACTTCGCGGCCGACAACGTCGCGTGGCTCGATGATTACGCCATATTCATGGCCCTCAGGGAGGAGTTCTCGGGGAAGGTCTGGGGAGACTGGCCGGCCGGGATCCGGGACCGGCGCGAGGAGGCGTTGCGAAAACACGGCGCGGAACTTGCCGACCGGATCTTCCGGGAGAAGTTCCTCCAGTACGTCTTCGACCACCAGTGGGAGGTGCTCAAGAATCACTGCCGCATGCGCCACCTCCAGATCATCGGGGATATCCCCATCTACCTCACCTACGACAGCGTCGATCTCTGGGCAAACCCGGGGCTCTTCAAACTTGACGAGCAGAAGAAGCCGACCGTTGTCGCGGGCGTTCCCCCGGATGTGTTCAGCGAGACCGGGCAGCTCTGGGGGAACCCCGTCTACAACTGGGATGCGCACCGGGAGCAGGGGTTCGCGTGGTGGGAGAGCCGGATCGACCGCACCCTCACCCTCGTCGACAGGCTGCGCCTCGACCACTTCCGGGGCTTCGTGCAGTTCTGGGAGGTGCCTGCCGGGGAAGAGACCGCACGGAACGGCCGCTGGGTCGATGCCCCCGGCCGGGACCTCTTCACCCTGCTTGCGAGAAGCAGGTCGTGTCTTCCCATCATCGCCGAAGACCTCGGCTACATCACCTCCGACGTCCACGAGATGATGGGCCACTTCGGTTTCCCGGGGATGAAGATCCTGACCTTCGGGTTCGCCGGCGACGTCGCAAGAAACCCTCATGCGCCCCACAACATCACGAAAAACTGCGTCGCCTACACGGGGACGCACGACAACAACACGGTCCGGGGCTGGTTCGAGCACGAGACCTCCGAGGAACAGAAGAACCTCCTGTTCCGCTACATCGGCGGATCGGTGAGCGCCGACGAGACGCATCGGATTCTCATACGCCTCGCTATGCTCTCCCCTGCCGATACCGTCATCATCCCGATGCAGGACATCCTCGGCCTCGGGGAGGAGGCACGGATGAACCGGCCGGGCACGATGGAAGGGAACTGGGAGTGGCGGCTCCGGCCGGAGCAGGCAGGGGAGGAAGGCATGCGGGAGTTTGCCGAAGTTACGGGGATTTATGGGAGGGGGTGAGGAAGCGGGGATCGAAAAATGGGTTTCGAGTACCGCTAGATGCACCAGCCAAGAGACGATAAAAAGTCCGACACACTGGACCGTGGGGGCTGCGCACCTCGCACCTAACGGTGCTCGAACTCTGTTCCTAGAGGAACGTCGTTCTCCGGTGCGGAGGAGGAGGTCGCAGGCCGGGCGGGGTGCGACGGACGGAACGTCCGGAGCTTGAGAAGACCGTAGGTCTTCGGGTGGGGGTTACAGGTACCTCCTGAGGAGGTGGAGACAGGGGAGGGGGGAGCATCCCCCCCCTCGAAACTCTTCGAGTTTCTCATGCTCGCTGCGCTCGCACCTCGAAGCCTAACGGCTTCTCGTGCTCCGCTCCTCCGGAGCATC
>JASGMC010000119.1 GCA_030156625.1 Methanoculleus sp. | reverse complement strand
TGATCGTCGCAAAGACCCTTTCTGATCGAGTCCATTCCTGCCCGCATTGTGGGTTGGTGATGGATCGCGACCAGAACGCGGCGATCAATATTATGAGATTGGGACTGCAATCTCAGGGGTAACCCAGGATGCCCCCGACTGAAGTCGGGGGAGCAGTCACAGTTCTCCCGATGCGGGCCGTTCCGGGCGGTACGCCGTTCTCCTGAAAAGTTTTCCCCGGGCCGATCCGCGCGGGAGGTTTCGAGCGGGCTCCTATCCAGAAATTATTTATATCGGTGTGCGCTCCATGAGACTCCCATGAGCGGTGGGTCCGTCCGGATAGTGAAGTCTGTTTTATCTGCAGCAGAACCGGCGAACAGGGTGCGTGGAGTTCCCGAATACCCGGGGTGATGTCTTTGAAGGGGTTTTTTCTCGTTATCGGGGCTCTGGTGCTGTGCATCGTTATGGCCGCCCTTCTCACATCCGCTCTCGCCGGCTCCGACGAGAACGGCACCGTCGATGCACCGGGCGAGAAGCCCGTTGATAAAAAAGTACCGGTCACGCCTGCAGAGAGCCCGGTGCCTGAAGAAACAGACGGAAAGGCTGTAACACAGAAGGAGCCCAATCTCCTGGTAACCGGAGAGGCCACGCCGACAGAGACCATGCCTCCATCCGAAGAGGTGCCCGCGACGACGCCCGCGCCATCCCCGGCCGCAACGACCCATTCGGAGTTTACCGGAGCTGTGCTCACAAACACCAACGAGACCGGCGATGCGGAGACGGAGGAGACGCTGACGGCAGCGCCGTCTCAGAATGCAACAAACACCACCGAGACGGAGACCGAATACGTCGACGACTCCGAGGACGAGGAGGATACGAACCCGACACCCACCCTGGAGCGGTATGCTCCCCCGCGCCCGAGCGCGACGATGGCGAAAGCACACAAGTCTCACGACCGGCCGCTGGTGCAGAGCGATCACCCGCTGGTCAATCCTGGAACATCGTATACTCCTGAGGAGAACGAGACCGGGGCGGCGGCCCCGGTCACCGTCGCACGCGACGGCCTGCTCGTCAGGGGCGTCGGAGTTATCCTCGACCGGACACCCGAAGACGTCGCCCTCACCCGGAGCGGAGTGGAGATCGCGAATCTCGACTGGCTCCTCGACCCGGCGATGCTTCTGGGCGGCCGGCACCCGCGGGCGGTGTTCGAAGGTGAGACGTTCACCGTCACCGTTACAGTCGAGGCGAGGAACCTGACGGTCACGGGGGATGATCCTGCCTATGTCGTCCTGGTGCCGCCGCCGGGCGAGACCGGGGTCTACGAGATCACGCGGACCCGCGAGCCCCGGGCCCTCAGGGACGGGGAACGCGGTGTCTGGGAGTTCTCGGTCGTCACCCGCACCGGGAGGCTGACGCTCGCAAACCTCACCCTCCCCGAGGAGCGGCTGGTCACCAACCTGACGTCGAACCCGGACGTCTTCGCCTTCCGGGCGTACGCTTTTGCCGGCAACCAGGAGGCCCCCTCGACGGGCGTCTCCGACCCGGTGATCGCCATCCGGCCCGATGGGAGCGCGGGCATGGCAGAGGCGTCTTCCCTCCCCGAACTTTACGCGCTTGCAGGCATCCAGGACTCGATACTCCGCCCGTCGGAGACGATGGCCGGGGCGTGGGCGCGGGGCATCGATCACGACACGATCGTTTCCGGGGCTATCGGGCACCTTGAAATCTTAAGCGCTCTGGGTCAGGAGGAGATGGCGGCCATTTATGACTACGAAGGGGAGACCGGGGAAGGAGACCTGTCCGCGTCCTCGTCGTCGCTGTTCGACCAGATCATGGAGTTCTTCCGGGGATTGTTTGGGACGGGCCAGAAAAGCGCTTTGTGAGCGGAGATGGGATACTTCTTTTTTCCTGATTCCTGTCAGAACTCCAAATCGTGCACGAGTGAGTTATCTACAAGTTTGAACACCCCTGCATACTGAACAGCTGAAACACTGGATGGGATCGGTATAGTGGATCGTGGTGGATGTCGCCATTGGGGGTGGGGACAGGGGAGGGGGGCTTGCCCCCCTCCCCGGCAGCCCCTCGCACCTAACGGTGCTCGTGCTCCTGCCCTTCGGCCAGTCGCACTCCCCCAGACGCGATATCCACTGAAAATCGGTGGGTTCGTATGTGCGACGCCCCACAGGATGACATCTTGCAGAAACGGAGTTCGAGCACCGCCAGTTGCTCGACACGGTTCCACCACCGAACGCCTCACCCTTCTCTGAACTCCTTCCAGAGGTGCATCAGCCCGAAGCACCCCGAGAGCATCATGTCCCCGAAAGGCGCCGCCTGGTATGCCTCCGGCAGCAGCCGGAGCCGGTTCGGGCCGGTGACGACAACGGCATCGGTCGCGAGGGGTTTTCTGACCGCCGCGCCGTGACCCCCGTCGTCGAAGACCTCTTCCGACGTCAGCGTGCCGTCGGCGAGCCGCCGGATGTAGTGCTGCAGTTTCCCGGGGTCGAGCGCGCCGGTGTGGTGCTCGAAGAGGCCGTGGATCTCCCGTCCTTTCAGGGTGAAGCAGAGGGTGTGCCCGTTCCCGGCGTTGACGAGGGTTACTCCCGTCCGGGCCAGGCGCCGAACCTGCGGGTCGCAGAGCGCCCCGATGAGGGCGACCGGTCCGGTGTCGGTGACGAGCGCGCCCGGTGCCTGGCGCAGGACGGCCTGCATCCGGGTCATATCGGCGAGCGGCGGGTCGCTAACGAGCGAGAGGAGGTCCCAGTCCCCGGCGTCCAGCAGCTCCCGCATCAGCTCGAACCGGTGGATGCGGTTGCTCCGGTGCGGGGAGTAGCCGTGGTCCTGGACCGCTATCGCCACGTTCTCCGGGTAGTCGACGCCGAAGAGGGAGAGCGCCTGCCTGAGTTCCGGCTCCATGTAGTCGGTGGTGCGGACGACCGCCGCGTCTCCCCGGGGGGTGGCGCGGATCTCAACTCCAAGCGCCCGCACCCGTTCCGGGTCGTCGTGGAGGGTAAGAGCGGCTTCCGGCGTGGCGTAGACCGGAAGGCCTGCCGCCAGGTGCTCTCGTATCGCGCCGGTGTTCGCGCCGCCGCCCATCAGGAACCCCTCGAGGAAGATCGGGCGCCCGGCCCGGGTCGCCTCCCGTACCTTCGCCGCCGTCACCACGGTCGGTGAGGGGAGGACCAGTTTGATGCTGTTCTCGATCGGCCGGCCGGGTTCGTAGACCAGGATGTCCTGGGTGCCCCTGCCGACGTCGATGGCGAGAAGCGATGTCGTCGGATCGATCATGGATAAGCCTCACGCGCTGCCGCGGCGTCGTGCCGGGCGGCTTCTATATCGAGTCATCCTGCAAAGCCAAAAAGGTGCTCTGGAGAGCTGCTTCGTGCTGTGAAACCTGGAGTCAAAAACGGTGTGGCCCCGGTCAGGCATCCGCCCGGTCTGCCACCGGGGAGAGGCCGGCGCCGGTGCCCCGGTCCTGGCGGACCGGCTTATACTCCCGGTACTCCTTGAGGGAGACCGTCAGGTCCCGGGTGAAGGCGAAGTAGCCGATCTGGGTCGTCCGGCAGAGGTTCATCGCCATCTCCATCAGTCCCCGGGGATCGGGGCGCGCCTCCCCGAGCCATACGTGGAAGATGTTCCCGCCGTCCACGATGGGGAAGAAGATATGCTCGATCTCGATCCGTTTCGTGAGCGGAACCGGCGCTCCCGGGGCGACGTGGGTCCCGTTGGTGTAGTAGATGGGGAGGTCGAGCGTCGTGCCGAGCATATCGAGCGCCGCATCAGCGTCGCCCTTGATGACCCGGATGGCGTGCTCCCGGAACCGCTCGTCGAGGAGGTCGGCGACCGCGAACCGCTGCCCGGTCGTCTCTGCCGGGGTGCGGGCGAGGGCGATCGTCATGTTGTGCTTCTTCGAGAGTTCGCGGGCGTACATCTCGAGTTCGGTCATCGCCCGGACGGCGAGACGGAACGCCTCCTTCGACTCGTGGAGCTGGTGGCCGGTGAAGTGCTGCACCATCTCGTTGACCCCGACCACGCCTATGGTGTAGACGAGCCCCTCGAGGTCCACGGCAACCGCACCGCGCTCGCCGGTGTTCGGGTCCTTCGGCCGCTGCATCGCAAACGGCATCCGGCCGTTCGTCCGGATGAGAGACATCCAGCGGCGCTTGATCCGGTAGAGGTCGACGGCGATGTCCATGAACGACTTCAACTCGGCAAAGAGCCGTTCCTGGTCGCCTTCCGCCTTGTACGCCGCCCGCGGGCAGTTGATGGACATCACCTGCCAGGACCCCATCGAGAAGTGCTTCCCCTCCCGGAAGTAGAGTTTGTCCTCGAATTCGTCGTCCTCGTCGGCGAGGGAGGAAAATTGGTAGGCGCAACAGTTCCCGGTCACGATGCCGAGCGCGTTTGCGAAGGTGTGGGTGCCGGCGACATCGACGAGGTCGTAGACGTAGCCGTCGTAATCCACCGGCTCGATTGACCGGATGCGGACGGGGTGAAGGTCGCCGTTGATGAACCGCTCAATGTCCCCCGTCCGGGCTTCGGGCCGTATAAGGGAGACCTGCGCGCTGTGATGACCCGACGAGGTATACTGGCTTGCGTAGACGAGTCCGGTATACTGGAGCCCGCTTGCTTTGACCGGAAGGCGAGTAAAGATCCCTCCGGTCTGCCTCGAAGATCCGGTGACCGCCGTCGCGCCGTATCCCGTCTTCTGAGAGAACCGCTGGATCTGGTCCTGGGCCGTGATCGTGCAGGTGTAGGCGGTGAGGGGGTACGGCTCGCCGGTCTGGGGGTGCGCGACGGTTGTCTTCTGTTCGATGTAGTTCATCTGGACTCCGATACGCTGCGCGAGCCAGACCAGTTTCTGAACTGCGTTCCGCGACACCAGTTTTATCCTGATGCCTCTTGCATTATGTACATATGACCCCTGTTGCCTGGCCTGGATGCTGATATTGCCGTCGCCGCGGAACGCGGCATCGAGGTATGTACCTACCAGTTCTCTCTCAACATCAAAGAGCAGATCGGGCACATTCTTCTCGACAGCACACTTCCCGCATCCTATCGCATCGAGCAGGAGATAGAGGAGTTTACTGTTGACAGTGACGTTGACGGCCGTGGCTTCCTCGGAGATCAGCGGCTCATGCCCGAGGAAGCTTTTGATGCACGCTGCAGCATCCTTGATGAAATCTTCTTCGTGCTTTCCGAACGAGAGCCTTACCGTGTGCCGCCGCCCGCTGGTATCGCTGCATCCCTCTGCAAGGTAATATCCGAGGAACCTGACGAGTTCCTTTGTTACGGGGAGAACCTGAGGCAGGCCGTGGCGCTTTGCGTTCCGAATGTTCACTTCCCCGTCCCGGAGCACGATCTCATCGGCATATCCGGCGGTACGAAGCGTTTCTGCGATGTCGAGTTCCCGAACCGTGTTGCTGGCGAACTCGGCGGTTTTGACCACGGGGAGGTAGTCGCCGTTACGAAGCGTCTGTGCCGACGTCTTTATGAACCTCCCCTGATCCAGGGCAAAGACCGGGTGATCCGGCGTGACGGTGATCCGGCGGCCCGACTCGAGGGTGATCCTGAGCATCTCTCCCGAATACTTCCGCCGCATGACCCCATGGAAGGGGCGCAGGGATGCCGTCATGCCGACGATATCGACACTCGGGGTCTTTGCGTCGAGAGGGGCAAACTCCGTGCCGTACGGATCCGTGTGCCGCTCTTCTTTGGCCGTATCCTCAAAGAGATCGCTGATCGCCCGGATCCGGGTTCTGCCGTTCGAGTCCACGATGGGGACGAGTTCATTGCTCGCCAGGCACTGGTAACAGGAGATCCCTTCCCCGGCGCCCCGGTAGCCGGGGATCTGGTTGTCGTAGTAGGGTGTGCCGTACTTGGACGCGAGTTCGAACGTCATCAGGTAGAGGTCCTGGTAGGTCGGGATGTCGGGGTGCTCGCGGTTGAACTCCTCGTCCTCGGTGAGGAAGTCGGGCTCGATGCTGATCTCGGGTTTCGGGAAGGAGAAGGGCTTGCCCCAGTAGTCGCCCTCGAGCAT
>JASGMC010000118.1 GCA_030156625.1 Methanoculleus sp. | reverse complement strand
GGACGAGCAGGAGATGCAGATCCGCCTCGCGAAGGTGATCGACAAGGTCAACAAGCTGATCAAGGGCATGAACGAGAAGATGTACAACGAGGGCTGGAAACTGGATGCTGTGAAGGGCACCGTCGCCTTCGGCTCCGCGCTCTACAACTGGGCCGTCTCCGTCCCCTTCATGCAGAAGAGCGGGGTCTCGTTCAAGGATGTCTTTGAGAAGTGCAACACCGGCGACATGAAGTGGCTGGCGAAGAACAGCCCCCTGCACGCCGTGCTCCTCGACATGGTGGTCAAGCACCTGCCAAACCCCCTCCAGGCCCAGGATCGGCGTATCCACATCATCTGGCACGGTGACTACAACCTGCCCGAGGGCAAGGCCATGGTCAATTGCGACCCGAACGGGCCCGCCTGCCTGATGGTCACCGATATCTCGTTCGACCCGCACGCAGGCGAGGTCGCCACCGGCCGTCTCTTCTCGGGGACGCTCCGCCGGGGCACCGAGTGTTACATCATGGGTGCGGCGAAGCGTGCGAACCGTCTCGCCCAGGTCGGCATCTTCATGGGTGCCGAGCGGATCGAGGTGGAAGCGCTCCCGGCAGGCAACATCGCCGCCGTGACGGGCTTAAAGGACGCCATCGTCGGTTCGACCGTCACGACGCTCATCGAGATGACTCCTTTCGAGTCGCTGAAGCACTACTCCGAGCCGGTCATGACCGTCGCCGTCGAGGCAAAGAGCATGAAGGACCTCCCGAAACTCGTCGAGGTTCTCCGCCAGGTGGCCAAGGAAGACCCGACGGTGCAGGTCTCGATCAACGAGGAGACCGGCGAGCACCTGATCAGCGGCATGGGTGAGCTCCACCTCGAGATCATCACCGGCCGTATCAAGCGCGACAAGGGCGTCGATATCATCACCTCCCCGCCGATCGTCGTCTACCGCGAGACGGTCACCGGCCGGGCGGGCCCGGTCGAAGGGAAGTCGCCGAACCGCCACAACCGGTTCTACATCGAGCTCGAGCCCATGGACCCGGCAATCGTGAAGCTGATCCAGGACGGCGAGATCTCGATGAACCAGCAGGCGATCGAGCGGCGTGATGCCCTCGTTGCTGCCGGTATGGACAAGGACGAGGCCAAGAACGTCAAGGCGATCGAGGGCACCAACATGTTCATCGACATGACGAAGGGTATCCAGTACCTCAACGAGACGATGGAACTGGTCCTCGACGGCTGGCGCGAAGCACTTCGCGGCGGCCCGCTCGCCGACGAGCTGGTCCAGAACCTGAAAGTCCGGCTGGTGGACGTGAAACTCCACGAGGACGCCATCCACCGCGGCCCTGCCCAGGTCATCCCGGCGGTCAGGAGCGCCGTCAAGGCGGGGCTGCTGATGGCCGGCGACTCGCTCCTCGAACCGATCCAGAAGATCCAGATCACGGTCCCGAGCGAACAGATGGGCGCTGCTACCTCGCAGATCCAGGGCCGGCGCGGCCAGGTCTTCGATATGCTGAGCGAAGGCGACACGATGACGATCGTCGGCAGGGCACCGGTTGCCGAGCTCTTCGGGTTTGCCGGGGACATCAGGTCGGCCACCGAGGGTCGCGCGATGTGGAGCACCGAGTTCGGCGGGTTCGAACTGGTCCCCTCCGGCATCGTGGACGAGGTCGTCAAGAGCATTCGCCGGCGCAAGGGTCTGAAGGAACAGATCCCGCGGCCGGACGACTATCTGGCGTAACCCACCTGTCGATACCCTCCCTTTTTGTTTTTCACACGGTGAGCGGATGCGCCGGACGGAGGCTGCCGGGAGGAACCGCCTGCCCGAATGCCACCTGCCGGACGCACCTCGCGAAAGCAGGGGCATGGTTGGGCTATTGTCCCGGACGCGAGGAGTTATAGAGGCGAACCGCCTCGCATCGGGGGAGCTATCACGCCTTCCGGCGGCAGTATCCCATCCCCGTCGGTTGTCCGGGTTGTCTCCGGCGTGGGCGTCCCCCAAGAAAAGTTGCGAGGCCGGCCGGCAGCCCGTTTTGCCGGTCGAGGACGTCCGTGGGCACTTCTCAAACGATACGGCGGAGTCTGCCTACCGCTTTTGCGCCGCGGCGAGCAGTCCGCAGATGCCGAGAGCGGCGATCGTGATCAGTCCCGGAAGCGGTGCCTGCGTCGTGGCCGTGGCTGTGTCCGTTATCGTCTCTGTGGGCGTCTGCGTGGCCGTGGCAGCGGTCTGTGTCTGCGTGACCGTAACGATCGGAGCCCGGGCGAATACGATGCTGTTGTGTTCGATCAGGCCGTCTGCTTTACTGTACGCAAAGTACCGTCCGTATTTCCCGTCGAGCGTATAGACATTGATCTTGAAGTAGTCGTCGTTCGGCACGCCGATGACCCGGACGATCTCCTTCCTGGGGTCATCGTCCCGGTAGTACCGGAGTTCCGTGACCGGGTTGAACGTGTCCTGGTCGCGGAGGTTGATGAGGTCGAGAACAAGCGGTTCGCTCCCCACCTCGATCGTCTCACCGGGTTGCACCACCCGTGGGGTGGTCTCCTGTGCGGCCGCCGGGGCGACGAGCGCCAGTGCAAGAACCGCGAGGATTACGAGGAGGTACCGTGATGTCACTCTCTCACGAGTCATGGTGCCAACCTGGTTTCCGCGATATATATGCGTATTGAAACACCGCCGGAGCCGCTGCCTGCCGTTTCCCCACCTCCGCTCCCCCCGACCGAATCATTGATGTGGAGAGAAGGTATCTCACAGTGGAGATGCCATGAAGGCCGCCGGCCGGGATAGAAATGGTTCTGCCGGGAGCGGACGGGCCCCGGTAACAAAGACGGAGAACGCGGCCGTGCGCTACCTGCCGGCAGTCATCTCCGTGCCGCTCGGCCCGACCACCGCATTCATCGTCAGGGACCAGTGCGTGCTCCTGGTCGACACCGGCAACCCCGGGGATGAGACGGTCATCCTGGCCGCGATGAGGAAGGCCGGCATCAGGCCCGACGAGGTCTCCCTGATCCTGGTCCCCCACGGTCATCCGGACCACTGCGGGAGCGCCGACGCGCTCCGGGAACTGACCGCCGCGCCGGTCGCCGTCCACGAAGCCGACGCGGCTCTCATGCGCCTCGGGTTTGACGGGCTGCGTTTTCCACCGGGATCATCGGGCGCCTGACCGGGTTTGCGGGCGGCAGGAGGGTGGTCCCGGGTTCGGCCGGTGACAGGGGAGATGCGGAAAAAAAGGGTGCAGGGTTACTCGATGACGAACGCCATCGAGAATGTGGTCTCGTCTCCTGTCTCGTTCTCCCAGGGGCGCTTGTAGATCGCAGAGAACCCGGCGCTGCCCTCCTCGGCGGCGAGGTACTCCCATACGTGCACGCCTCCGGCGCCTACAAGTCCTGTCTCCGGTGCGATGTAGGTGTCGTTCACGTACTCAAGCCCGGCCGACGAGGTGACGTTCCACTCGTACCCCGTCGTCGGGTTCTCATCGAGGCTGATGGTGATCTCGCTCCCGGCCGGGAGGGTGACGGTCTCGTTGTTGTTCGTCTCGTTAAAGACGTATTCCTCCGCCGCGGGCGGGGTTCCCGGTTCCGCCGGCTGCGACGTGCAACCGGCACCGAGCAGGCACAGTGTCAGGAGTCCTGCAATCAGGACGCTATAGATACTCTTTTTCTGAACCATGCGAGAAGGTTGCTTAGAATTGTTAAATACTTTTCTTAAACCCCGGGAAGAGGTGCCCGCCCCCGGACCGCTTCTTGATCCGATTGTTTCAGGATCCGCCGTTCTGGAGAGGACCCGTGCATGCCCCAAAACCGATTCAGGACCACGAGGCCGCCTTGTGTCGAGGAACAGCAAGTTATAAATAAGATTTAATCAATCAGGTCCGTCTGAGGGCATTGTGATGAAAATAATCTCTCGAAAAACGATCTTCCCGGCGCTCCTAATCGTGCTCGGGATCTGCCTGCTCGCAGCAGGCTGTACGTCGACGCCACCGGATACGACCGCGCCGCAGACAACCGCCACGACCACCACCGAGGCCACGACGGCTCCTGCCGCCGCCGGCACCACCGTCTCCGGGGCCGCAGAGGGAAGCGTAACCGCGGTTCCGTTTGCGGCGCTGATACCGTTCCTGCCGGATGCACCCGCGGGCTGGACTGCAGAGGAGGCCGTCGGGGCCTCCTGGACTGCCGACGACGGCCAGTGGACCTGGGCGTCCCGCGATTACAGCAAGGGCGATGCCCGGGCGACCGTCCTGATCCAGGACTCGGCTTATTACGACGTGGGTTACTGGGAGTCGTGGGACTCGCTCGTTGCGTTCGAGACGACCGAGGGCTACTACAGGCAGGGCAACGTCGGCGGCCACCCGTCCTGGAAGGTCTTCAGCAAACCCGACTCCTACGGGACCTGGGTCGGCGTGAACGAACGGTTCATGGTCTATGTCAGTGTCGAAGGCGGCTCTGAGCAGGATCTCGATGCGTTCGTGAACGCCATCGACTATGGCGGCATCGCGAACCTGGAGTAACCCCGAAAAACCCTCTTTTTATCGCCCCGGCATGGCCGTGACGATGTAGTGGTACGGCCCCGATTCCGCCACCGTCCTGATCTCCAGCCCCGCCTCTACCATCAGCGACGCCGCGTGCTCCGGACTGAACTTCTTTGCGGGCGGCGGGCCGAGGGGCAGGGGTTCCTTCTTCCAGTCCACGTCGACGACCACGCCGGTGCTGTGCGCCATCCTCTTTGCGTTTCGAAGCACCCGGACCGGGTCGACGAAGTCGTGAAGGTCGATGCCGAAGAAGACGACGTCCGCGCATCCGTCGCAGAGGACAATCTCCTCGGCCATTCCCTTGCGGAGGATGACGTTATCGAGCCCCTCTGAATAGGCCTTCTCCCGGAGCAGATCCAGTGCTTCGGCGTCGATGTCGATCCCGCAGACACGGCCGCGCGGCCCCACGATCCGCGCCGCAGGAAGCGCGAAGAACCCGTCCCCGCATCCGACGTCGACGAAGGTGCCTCCGGGAGCAAGCCCGACCCCTTCGAGGATGGACTCGGGGTGCTGCCAGCGCCGGCGGGCGGCCTCGTCTTCCGGAGAATGTCTATGATGCATCATACCGGCCCCGGTGGCGTGGATCCCGGAAAAACCTGCCGCTCCTGCCGGGACCGTTGCGGCGAATTGTCGGGGCGGCTATCGGACGCCTGTCGGATTGACTGGAATGGCGGAGTTCTTCCCGGCGATGCTCAAATCCCGGGGCAGTCACGCGCTTCTCAATTGTGATCTCCAGGACCTGAACTGATTTTTCAACAGAGCCCTTTTTTCTGCCTTTGAGCCGACCCGTCCCCTGTCCCCTGTCCCCACCCCCCTCTGGTGATGTCCCCTCGGAATCCGTGTCTGGGACGCAACCCAAAGGTCACGTGTGAGCACCTTCGGGTGCGAATCGCGCAAATCTTGTAGAAATGGTTTCACGGGTTCACTACGATTGTGAAAAGACCTGATCTGCAGAGAGTGAATCTCAACAAGGCAGAAATAGAGTTTTGGGACCTGCCACCCCCTACTTCATCGCCTTGCGGATCTTCTCCTGCACTTCCGGGTGTTCCGGGTTCATCTGGTGGGCGGTCTGGACATGTCCCTCGACCCGCTTCATCAGCTCATTTTCGTCCTCCGCCTTCTCTTCGAACTCACACGCAAGGCCAAGGTCCTTGCACCTGAACGTCTTCATCTCCTGCATACTTCTCACCGGCCGGGTTGTATGCCGGGAGTGATATAAAAATATCGCCGCCGTTTTTTTCTGTTCAGCGTGTATGGACGGGCGCACTTTCATGCTCCTGGACACATACGGGGCGGTGGATGCTCGAATTACGTCGCACTCCGCGTGAAGCAACAGGATGGGGGATTACGTGGTTCCACGCGAAGGCCATAAGAGGGACTGCAATGCCCATTCAACCATTCTTCGCGCTCTTCGCGGGTCGCACCTCGGTGCTCCAACTCCGCTCCGCAGGAGCCTCGTTCTTCGCGTGAGTTTTCAGTAAAGGGGGATGACAAAGCATCACGCGAAGTGCGAGGGCAAGCAGAGCTTGAGAAGCCATCAGGCTTCGAAGTGCGAGGGCAAGCAGAGCTTGAGAAGCCATCAGGCTTCGAAGTGCGAGGGCA
>JASGMC010000117.1 GCA_030156625.1 Methanoculleus sp. | reverse complement strand
GAAGCGGGCTTTCCCGCATCTTCCGATGCCGAGCGCGAGATCGTCAAGGCCATCAAAGGTCTCGATCTTTCGGCGCAGGTCTGCGGCCTTGCGCGGTCGCTCCCGGCCGACGTGGATGCGTGCATCGACTGCGACGTCGATATGGTCCACGTCTTCATCCCGACCTCCGACGTCCAGCGCGAGTACACCATCAAAAAGACCCGCGAGCAGGTCCTCGAGACCACCGGCGAGATCATCGCGTATGCCCGCGACCACGTCGACCGGTGCATGTTCTCCGCCATGGACGCCACCAGGACCGACTGGGATTACCTGATAGAGGTATACCGCGTTGCGGTGGACGCCGGAGCGACGATCATCAACGTGCCCGACACCGTCGGCGTGATCACCCCGACGACCATGAAACGCCTCATCGAGCGGATCGAACGGGAGGTGAACTGCCCGATCGACGTCCACTGTCACAACGACTTCGGGCTTGCGGTGGCGAACACCATCGCAGCGGTCGAGAGCGGCGCCTCCCAGGTGCAGGTGACGGTGAACGGCCTCGGCGAGCGGGCGGGCAACGCCGACCTCGCACAGACAGTGATGGCGTTATCGTCCATCTACGGGATCGATACCGGTATCCGGACGACGGGCCTCGTCGAGACCTCAAGGATCGTCTCCCGCTACGCGGGGATGAGCATCCCGGCCACGCAGCCGATCGTCGGCGAAAACGCCTTTGCCCACGAGAGCGGGATCCACTCCCACGGCGTGATCGCCCGGTCGGATACGTTCGAGCCGGGCATCATGACGCCGGAGATGGTCGGACACCGGCGCAGGCTGAAACTCGGCAAACACGCCGGGAGGCATGCGGTCAAGCAGATGCTCGCCGACGTGCATATGGAGCCCGCCGACGCGCAGCTCGACGAGATCGTCCTGCGGGTGAAGGCGATCGCCGGCAAAGGCAAGCGGGTGACGGACGCGGACCTCTACGAGATCGCCGAAAGCGTCATGCAGCTCGCGCCCGACGAAAAGACCCTGGAGCTCCAGGACGTCGCCATCATGACGGGAAACCACGTGATCCCGACAGCCAGTGTCCGGGCGATCGTGAATGGAGAGGAACACGCCTTCTCGAGCATCGGCAACGGGCCGGTGGACGCAGCCGTGCGGGCAATCCTCGGGATCATCCCGGCCCCGGTCCAGCTCAAGGAGTTCAACATCGAGGCGATCTCCGGGGGCACCGATGCTCTCGGACACGTCACCATCGCCATCGAGGACGAGCGGGGCCGGGTCTTCGATGCCAGCGCCTCAAGCGACGACATCATCCTCGCATCGGTCGAGGCGGTGATCAACGCGATCAACCTCGTCTGCCGGACGCAGAAGAACGACCGCGAGCGGGAGGAGTGAGCAACCCACTCCTGTTTTCGCTTTTCCAAAAATGTCAGGAATCAGGCGGGACCGGGAGGCTGCTGTTTACCTTCCAGCGCTCCCCTGATCTGTGAGGATAACTGCTCGAACCTGCCCTGCAGGGCCTTCTCCTGTTTCTCGAGCGATTTAACCCGGAGATCGAGCGTCTCGATACGCTCGTTCAAGGAAGCAATCACCTGCTCCTTGCCCTTCTGCATCATGACGCTGCCGACGTTCATGAAGACCGCCGCATCTTCGGGGACTTCGGCGAGGTCCTCGACCGCCCGCCTGGCTTCACGGATCGTCAGTTCATACTGTGCTTTCTGTGAGACCACGGTCTGGAGCTGCTGCTGCATCTGCTGAAGCATCGCCAGCTGGTTCTGCACTTTCGGTGGGATGTTTTCCATATTCATCAACCTCCTCGAATGGGACGAAGATCGGTAACAATATTTCGGGTGGCGGACAGGGGGCCTGTCCGGCCCTCCGCCCTCTTTCTCTACATGGTAGGGGCGTGAAGCCCATAAAATGTGAGGGTTCAAAAGAGAGAACTTCGTCTCCGCCTCCCTACCGGGACGGGTCGGAGGGGACAGCGATCTCCCGCATCTCGATGGCTATGGTGATCAGCCGAAGCCAGGTGTTCAAAGCCGCCCGGAGCGCGGGTATATCGGTGGCGGTCACCTCGAGGACGAGCGTATCGTCGTCCTCAAGCCTTAGGTGGACGGACGACCGGTCTCCCACGTCGCCCATCTCCTGACAGACGGAGAGGTAGAGGGCGCGGGCATCGTCGGTGATGAACCGGAAGACTGCCGTATGCATCATGGGACGACCTTTAAGGTGTAGCGCTTCCGTTGCGTCCCGTCAAAGACGATACGGTGTCCTGAGAGGGTCTCACCGGCAAACGCCACGTCGACGTGATCCTCAAGCGCCTCGTACACGGAGCGATCCGAGACGAAGAGCCCGCGGGCGATCGCTCCGGGCCGCTCTTCGACGGAAAACGACCTGACGCGGATCTCCGTAACCGGTTCACCGCCAGCAAAGACCTGAACGAGAAAAAAAGGGCCGGATTTCGAGACGATCAGAACCGGCTCGTCGAGGGAGAAGAGGTCGCCCATGCCCGCCTTCCCACGGGTGACGTACTCAGCGCCGATCGAGAACGCCAGATCCCGGGAGAGGGAGCGCACCTCCGGGACCGGTTTGCGTGACGTCGTGACGACCGTCATCGAGCCTTCAGATCTTTTATCCCGGCTCCGCGTTCCTTGAAGAGGATGCGGTGTCCACAGTAGGGACAGCGTATATTGACGTCGATTTCCACTTTTTGTTTACAGCGAGCGCACTTATAGGCAGCCACGTCCGATTAGCCCTCCTTCTGCAGCGAACGCTCGATGCTCCGTGTGGCGACGCGCATCGCCGGCGTTTCCGGGACGTAGCTGCCGCCTGCAAACTTGAATCCGCACTTGCGGCACGTCCAGATCCCCGTTCCCTCGCGCTTGACCGCTGTCTGGTCGCAGCGGGGGCAGGCGTGGCTCGCGCGGGAGACCTTTTCGATCTGGTTTACTCTCTTCCGGATAAACCGGCCATACCTCGGACCAAAACGCCCGGAACTTCCGACTACCCTGCCCTTGGCTTTCTGTCTGCGACTTGCCATTTCGCGTACCTCAATATGTCCTCTAATTTTTGTGCTGTCGATTAATATAGTTACTCACGACACCCGTTCGATGATCCGGGTCTCTGCGTTGCCCCTGGAGACTTTGTTGATCAGGTCGTAGAACTCTTCCTGAATGCCTGCCGGGATCCTGACGACGGCGATCCAGGAACCGTCCTTCTGCCACTCGTTCTGCTCGATCGTCGTCGCGGTCTGGAGCTCCCCATAAGCCCTCGCGGCATAATCCGCCGGGATCTTCACGGCGATCCGGACTTCCTCGAACCGGATGGGAAGGATGGGGCGGAGTGCCTTGACTACCTCTTTGACCTGCTCCTCGACGGATTTGAAGGGGTCGATGTTCACCCTCGCCTCTTCCATGGCGAGCTCGATGCGCTGCGGCGGGTGAGGGTACCCGGACTGCGGATTGACGGCGTTCCTCGCGATGAATGTGATGACCCGGTTGCGCTTCTCTGCGATAAGGTGGCGGCGCTGTTCGGAGGTGAGATGAATCTCGCCCTTCTGGATGATACGGAGTGCGGCCGGCTCGAACTCGGTCGTCTTGAAGACCTTCATGAGGGCCTCGTCGGAAGCCCGTTCGGCATGAGCGGCGTTCGAGAAGATGGAGTCGGCCGCGACAACCTCCTCCAGGTCGATCTCCTCTCCCTGCCGGATACGCATGGCCTGGTCGGGATCGACAAGCACCTCAAACCGTTCTCCGTGGCTCTCAAGCCGGGCTACGACAGCCTGGTCCAGGGGTATCATACGGGCGGCTCACTCTTCGAACTGGTCGACGTATGCCTTTACTTCGTCCTTCTCCAGCTTCCGGAACTCCCGGGTCTCGATGGAGACGACGCCGATCTCGATGGCGCTCACGTCGAGCTTGCCCTCTGTCGCGGCATGCAGGGCCTTGATGCCGAGCTGGATGGCGCCGGTGAAGTCCGCATCCTCCCGGTACTCGTCCTCGAAGACCTTCATGACCGCCGGCCGCCCGGTTCCGATCCCGGTCGCCTTGTACTCGAGCAGCGTGCCGCTCGGGTCGGTCTCGAAGAGCCGTGCCTCCCCATCGCTGATCCCTGCGATCAGGAGAGCGGTCCCGTAGGGGCGTGCACCGCCGAACTGGGTGTAGGTCTGCATGTGGTCGCAGAGCTTTTTGGCGAGAATCTCGACGTTGATCGGCTCGTTGTAGGAGACCCGGTTAATCTGGGACTCGACCCGGGCCCTGTCCACGAGGGACCGCGCATCGCCGACGAGGCCGGAGGATGCCACACCGATGTGCGTGTCGATCTTAAAGATCTTCTCAATGGAGACCGGTTCGAGGAGACGTGAAGTCACCCTTTTATCGACGATCAGCACGACGCCTTCGCTGCACTTGATTCCGACGGCTGTCGTGCCCCGTTTCACCGCTTCTCTGGCGTATTCAACCTGGTAAAGCCTTCCGTCCGGGCTGAAGACAGTGATCGCCCGGTCATATCCCATCTGATATTGTGGTTGCATTATCGTTCCTCCAAATCGACTTCGGTGAAAAACAATGACTTCTGATGCTTAATACCTTTTTCAACCAAATCAACCTTTTGACGCGGATAGCGGTACACCGTGAAATAGGTTTCCCCGAACTTCACGTCCCCGGCCCCGGAGAGGGGCCGGATAGGCTTCATCCGGCGCCGCAGTGCATGAATGGTCCCGGAGACAGCGACCGTCCTGAGTGCAGCCCGCTCGTCGGCGATCGCGCTGACCGTTGCAAGAGCGGTGGCGATATCCTTCTCCGTCCCCCGCCGGCACCGGACGACAGCGTACCCTCCTTCGCAGAAGACCACCGCAGGCTGCGCAAACCCGACAGCCGCATCGCCAAAGAGCGAGGTCGCGGCCTCGATGAGCGAGAGGTATACCTGTTTCTGGTCCGCCGCCATTCGGTAGGGGAGGATCCGCGCCAGGATATAGCGCCGCTTCGCCCGCATCGTCGGGGGCCTCGGCTTCATTCGACCACCCTCACAGGCTGGTGCGGTTCGGTGATCCGGCCGACGGACGAGAGCGCTTCGCCCACTTCCGCGCCGGTCATGCCGAAGAGTGCGCAGAGGCCCCGGATATCGCGGACCGACCGCTGCCCGAGTATCGAGCGGGCATCCGACGATATCGTCAGTGGAAAGCCGTAGCGCCGCTGCAGCGAGAGGATATCCGCATACCGCTGCAGCGCTTTCTGGCGCTTCGTCCCGCGGAGGTGGACGATGGGGGCCATCGAGATGTCCATCGCCACGCCACGCTCCGCCGCCGTCCGTGCGGCGACGTGGTCGAAGGCGTTCCTCCGGGTGGCGTGGATGTTCCTGATGACATGCACCTCTTTCACCGCGGCAACTGCCCGGTTGAAAGAGGTGTCGCCTGCATTGACAAAGACCACGTCGGCATCCCGGACAGCGGGACTGCGCACCTGCCTGACAACCTCTTTTTGAGACGCAGCACAGATCACGGCACCCCGGAGAACTTCGATTCCGGGATACCTGTTCCCGGCGTCTCCGATAGCAACGATGCTGTCGAACCCGAGTTCTGCCGCCTCGATCGCCATCCGCGCAAGCGTCGAGTCGCCGGCAGGATAGGGATGTACACAGGCGTCCGTAATCTTCATCGTGGGTAAGCCGTATGAAAAAAAGAGTATTTATTTGCCGCGGTTCGCATGGGAGCGGATGCTCGGGCGCGTCTTCTCGGTTCCACGTCCGCGCGTCCGCATCCCGCGTCCCTTCATGCCGGCAGAGGTCTTGCCGCGTTCCGCCCGGCCCCGGTGAACCGGGTCGGCCAGCCATGCGAGGTTGCGGTCGCTTCTGATCGACGGGTGGTGCCCGTCGACCATGATGACCTCGAACCACCTGGACCGTCCATCCTCACCGACCCAGTAGGAGTTTAAGGCCTCCATGTTCGGGAACTTGCGGGATGCGCGCTCTTCGGCCATGCGCTGCAGGCTCTTTGCCGGGGTCAGCCGGCGCATGCCCATGCGTGCGGATCTGCGTCCGCGGATGTACCGGGGCTTCCTCCGGCCGCCGCGGCGGACCTTGACCCGCACGACGACGAGTCCCTGCTTGGCCTTGTAGCCGAGCGACCGGGCCCG